>DATGWP010000109.1:0-34246 GCA_035299425.1 Chitinophagales bacterium
GCCACATGTATAAAGAAGGGGCCTCGTTGCTATATTGATAATACCGGATATGTGCATCCTGCACGGGCTTAGGCTGTGGACTCACCCCCCCGTTATTAAGGTTAATTACATTAGGCGATACAGTATACTGCGAACGGATAAATTGCCAGAAATCTTCATCCTGGGCTGCTAATGCGGGGTTAAGGGGTGTTACACGGTTCAGGTGTTCTTTAAACACAGCAGCCTGTACAGGCTCCATAAAATCGAGTAACGATAAGCCGGCAGTAGCAAGGGCTGTACGTTGTATGAATTTTTTGCGGCTTAACATCGGAGGTATTTATTCAAAAATAGTTTTAATGCCATAAACCCCAAAAACAAAAGCCCCGCACAATGGCGAGGCTGTTTTGGTTTATCTTTACTGCGCTATAGCTTATTCTATGTGCACGTTACCTTTTACGTTGTTAGAGAAAACGTTTCCTGAAATAATATCTGAATTGTATTCCGAGCCCTGGTTTTGAATATAGATGCCGATAGCTGCGCTGTTGATGATAGTGCTGTTGCGGATAACAATGTTACTTGAACCGTCACCATCGTTTACCACTGTTATCATACCTTCAGCATGGTTAGCTTCGGTAGCGCCACCACCGCTTATAGTGCAGTATTCAATTTTGTTATCGTTAGAGTTTGAAGAAAGGAATTCGATATTTTTCCAGATACCGTTGCCATTGTAAATAGCCGCAATGCTTATTGGGCTGGTGGCTGTGCCTACGGCGCAGAAAGAACCCTGGCCCGATGCACCATCTATAACAACCTTTGCACCGTTATCCATGTAAACCCGGCTACCTGCAGCTATGCAGAATTTGTTAGCGGCGGTTATAGTACCACTGATAAGGAATGAAGCATCCAATTTTTTAAGGTTGATTTGCTTATTGATAGAGCCTGTACCCGATACCTTGATAAATTCTTTACCGTTATTTACAAACTGGTTGCCATCAGAAAGGCTACCAGCATCGGTTATGTGGATATTAAGCGGAAAAGCTGAATTAGTGTGTACCTTATTACCGGTAAATCCATTCAGTTTAGAACCTTCTGAAACCACAATAGCATCGGTACCGCTGGCAGTAATCTCACTGTGGCTAATTTCAACCGCAGCAGAGATTGCACCCGAACCCACAATAATGTTGCCGCTACCAAAGCTGTTAGCTGCACCACCATGTTCTATTTTGCTGTAAGAAATCACATTGCGTGCACTGCTGCTTAATACAGTAATACCTTTCCAGGCGCTGCGGCGGCCAGACTCTGAAGTAAATAATATAAGGTTCCCATTGCTACCGATAGCCGTAAGCGAACCCTGCGCGTTTACCTGTATACCTGCATTGTCTTTAAACATTATTGTAACACCCGGACGGATAGTAAGATTGGCATTAACCTGCACATTTCCGGTAATAGTATAGTCTACCCCGTTAACGCGGTCTTCCAACACCATATCTGTATTGATTTCGCTCACATCCAATGTTTGAGATTGGCTGCTCTCGTTTCTGTATTGCATAATGTTGTTAGGAGCAACATCTTCGTTTTTGCTGCACGAGCTAAATAGCATAAGTCCGGCGGCTACAACTGCAAGTTTAGAGAAGATAGAATTTGTTTTCATAGAGCAAGTTTTTTAATACTTACCCTCTATTACGCCCCGCCTATCTAAAGGTTTCTTAAAACAAACCGGGCCTTGTAACTAATACAAGGCCCGGTTTAAAACAATTGATAACTAAGGCTGTTAGTCGGCTATAGAAAACCGTTTTGTAACTACGCTTGCACCATTAGTAAGCGACAGGAAGTAAACACCTGCAGGCAGGTTGTTTCTTTCAATACGGGTAGTGTTTTCGCCAGCTTTGGCATCTAACTGCACCGATGAAATTTCTTTGCCGGTTACATCAGTTACGCGCACTGTGTAAAGAGCGCTTTTTTCTGCAACAAACGAAATTTCAGCGCCGTTGTTCATAGGGTTTGGTACAATGCTGAATGACTTAACACCAGCGTCTACATCATTTATACCATTAGGGCAGCCACCTTGTGTGGCGGTAAGGTTATTAGCGCTGGATGATGTATCAGCATTTACACATGCAGCATCTGAAGCTTTAACACGCAGTAACAATCTGATACCTGTTTGGTCAACCAAAGAGGCAGGTATTGTTAAACCTGTTACCTGGCCGTTAATCCATGCTTTAAGCGAAAGGGCCAGTTTGTATTGGCCGGCAGCATCGGTAGTAGTTCCGCTAATGCTCACACAACCATCTTCATTAGCGTCATATCTTTTGTCTGCCTGGTTCACTGCCCAACATAAGCCACAAGGCAGGTTCTCGATACTTACAAACTCAATACTGTCTACGCTTTGCTGGCCCTGAAAATCGAAAGCAGAAAACATAGTAAACTGAATGGCATGGCTATAGGCCTGGCCCTGCACTGCGCAAGGGGTAGCAGAGGCAGCCTCAAAACCACCTGATTGAGGGCCACCTGTAGGTGTACAGGCAGCAGAGCCATCGGGTGTAGAACAATGTTGTGCATTAAGGTTAAAAGCCAATGCGGAGGCAGATAGAATACAGAATGTAAAAATTAATTTTTTCATGATTATGATTTAGGTTAAACTAATAGCGAAACTTTCGCGGCACAAAACAAAAAAGTCCGCCCGAATATGGGCAGACTTTTTCGTTAAAGTTTTCAACAAGAGATTATTCAGAAATAACTACTCTCTTAGTAGCAACAGTTTTACCATCGCTGATAGAGTAGAAATAAACGCCTGTAGGAAGGTCGCTTCTGTCAATCATTAAAGTATTTAAACCAGTAGTGATTTGAGTAGATTTTTTGAACACTTCGCTACCAATCATATTGGTCATTCTCTCTGTCATAACACCAGCTTTATCTGAGTAGAAAGAAACCGCAGCTTTGTTGTTGAATGGATTTGGAGCTACGTTAAGGCTGCTGATGTTAGAAGAAACATCCTTAATTCCTACAGCGCAGTTAGCAGCGTTACCGTATGCAATAAATGGGTTAGCAGAAGTTTGAGTAGTATCTACTGCAGTTTCAGCATCCCAAAGGTTTTTAACACGAACATAGTATTTCAGGTTAGCAGCATCTGCATCGGTAGTAATGTTGATACCTACGTTAGCAGTAACTATAATTTTCAGCTTGTGCTGACCAGGTGTAGAACATGTAGTTCCGTTAACCTTAATACAACCATCTTCCTGATTAGCCCAGGTATTGTTAGCCTTGTTAGTTGTCCAGCAAAGACCAGAAGGTAAGTTACCGATAGAGTCAAGACGTAATGTCTGGATAGTTAATACCTGACCACCGAAAGTAAGAGTATCGAAGTTTTTGAACTGGATAACTGTAGTAGAAACCTCACCATTGTTAACTGCAGGTAAGCTATCAGATGCAGGGCTTAGGCCTGGCTCAGAAAGTGTACCAGAAGGCGTACATTGGTTAGGGCCCGATGGGTTACCAGTGTGACCGCAATACTGCGCATTAGCGCCCAAAGACAAAAGGCAGAAAGAGAATAGTGTAAAAATTACTTTTTTCATGTGCGTTGTTCGTTTTAATTTAATTGTAATGATACAAATATAAAGAATGAAATGAGTTTCCCTTAAAACTTATTCACAAAATTTTAAGGGAAACTGACTGATTTACTGAACTACTATACGACTGTTGTGACGGCCGGTTGGGCTTTCAATAGTAAGCACATAAACACCTCTGCTTAAGTCGGTTAGATCAATTACCTCGTTAAACTGCCCGTTGAAATTCTGAATTTTGCGGTCAACCACAGTTTGGCCTATGGTGCTGGTAATTACCATGCGCAGATCCTGCGCCTGGGCAGACGTAAAGTTTACATTAAACTTACCACTATTAGGGTTAGGATAAACAGAAACATCGTAAACAGAATTGTCTGTCAGATCGTTAATGCCTGAAACCACCGAAATGCTATCCGGGCCTGCTGCTGTGCGGCAGAAAGAATAGTTGATGTTGTATACCTCCGCGCTGTACAATCCATCGCCAAGATAAGGAAGGAATTTGCCATTTTGGCCAACCACCAGGTTGCCGTTATAATACCAGTCTACAGCAAAACCAGATGAAGGGAAAGGCGAAACAAAGGCCTGAGTACCATTAAATATAATGTTAACAGCCGCTGGAGAAGCCTGGCCTACTGAAACAATATAAGGTGCAGACCATTCTGAACAGCCTGTAACTTCATTGGTAATTTTAGCCTTGTAACTACCTCTTACTTTAACCACTATTGCCGAATCAGAAGTAATTAACTCAGTGGTATCGTTTAGAAACCAGTTAATGCTGTAACCGGGTTGGTAATTAGATATATAAAGGGTAGTAGAATCCCCATTGCAAATACTGTCTCTGTCGGCCATTAAAACAGGCACAGGGGCATGTGGAAATACTATTACGTTAACAGTTTCGGTAAGGCTGGAAACGGCTACCGTATCGAAAGTTACCCATATTTTTGAGTTGCTTACACTACTTGATACCTGGTTAGGTACAGACGGAGTAATAGTATGAGTACCACAGTTATCGTCCTGCGAACCAAGCGGCGGCCCCTGGTCTTCATCCCAGGCAGTAATTACCAAAGGGGTAGCGCAGGCGCTGCCCGGTATTAATAGGTTTAACCCTGTTAACGTTATTTCATCGTTATCATCAGCCCCGGTACCACGGCCATTATACCCAATAGATGGTATAGTAACGTAAGGGTCTGGGTTTGACAAACCTGTCAACTCTTCTATATCGCCGGTATAACCGCCGGTAAGTTCAACAGTAATATCTTTTATGCGGTATGAGTAATAAGTAGTAGTAAGAGTTAAAGGGAAAGTATCAGGCACATTATAATTAACCAACCCCGGCGTTTTAATACTTGAGGTTGAGCCGTTGCCCAGGTCCCATTTGTAAGATATAAGGTTAGGGCAATCAGGGTTCACAAGCGTAGCATTCAGGTTAACGTTAACCGAATCGCAGGCTTTAAGCTGGCATGAGCCGCTGCCCAGCGAAAATGACTGAGGACACTCAGATGTGCTTGGGAAAATTTCAATCGTATCGCGGTAGGTTTGGGCCTGGTTGTTGGCATCTACATCACCAATAGGTGTTCCAACCGCAGTAACGTCGGCAATAAGGTTAACTACTATATAATAAATACCCGGAGCAACAGGGGTACCACAAAAACGCACACAACCAATACTATCGCCGTTTTCTACATCGTAATATCCGTTAGGGTGGTTAGGGGTAGCTATCATACCAGTAGGTAGGCCGGTAATGCCGCCTATACGAATATGGCGAAGCCGCACATAGCTGCAGCCTGAGCACTGGGCAAGGGTTGTAGGATCGGTAAGTTTTTTGGGCATGTAAAAGGAAATTACCTCATCGTAAGGCAAACCGGCAGTATCGTCCGGCAAATAATTGCAAAGTCCACCAGTGGGTTTTTGAATGGCGCAATCTACAGGTGTACAGGAGGCACACTGCGCATTAACGCGGCCTACAGTAAACACCGCTAAGGCGAAACAAACAAGTAATAGCTTTTTCATTATAAGTTTTTGATTAACAAAGTCTGCAAATATATAAGAAGTAAACCACAAACCATTGGTTGTATGGTGACTGTGAAATAAGATAAAGTTAACAAATAAACATTTACCCGCCACTTACTAACATTTAACGCTACCTTATCCTATACATAATACCAAGTAGTGTTGCGGGCATTAAATTTATATAGATTTGCGCCCCTTTAAATTTCAACTCAACCCTGTTTCATGAACAGACTACTTATACTTTTTATCGCCGCTTTAAGCCCGTTTTTTGTTTTTGCTCAGGCCATTATTCCCACAGATACTATTACACCTAATGTAATTGGCGATACTGTGCTACAGGAATTTAATGAGGAAATCCCCACCATATCTATATCTGAAAGCGATGGTAAAGAAGACGGGGGCGACAACGTTTCCAGCTCATTGAACGCCTCGCGCGACGCCTTTTATAACACAGCGTCTTTTGTGTTTGGAGTAGCGCGGTTCAAAATACGCGGATACGAAACTGAGAATTACACAACTTATTTAAATGGCGTACCTGTTAACGATCTTGAAGACGGGAATACCGTATGGGCCCAATGGGGTGGATTGAACACTATGTTCTATAACCGCGAAAACAGCCTTGGCTTGCAGGCTAACACTTTTGCTTATGGTGGCGTAGGCGGTTCATTTTCGTTTGATGTGCGCGCCAGTAAGCAGCGTAAGCAATTTCAGGTATCGTATGCAGCTACTAACCGCAACTACCGTCACCGCGTAATGGCCAGTTACAGCACAGGCATATTAAAAGGCGGATGGGCAGTAGCCGCCGCTGTTAGCCGCCGCTGGGCAAAAGAGGGATATGTAGAAGGTACATTTTATGATGGCTACTCTTATTTCTTATCGGTAGAAAAACTTTTCGGTAATAACCACTCCCTCAGTTTTACGTCATTTGGCGCACCAACCCGCAGCGGTACCTCTACGGCCACCACACAGGAAATGTATGACCTGGCACAAAACCACTATTACAACCCTAACTGGGGATGGCAGGATGGTAAAAAGCGCAATGGGGTAGTGAACAGCACGCACCAGCCAATGATGATACTGTCGCACGACTGGAAAATAAACAACCGCTCGAGCCTTGTAACTTCGGCCGGTTTTACCTTCGGAAAAAGGGGAAGAACATTTATAGAGTCGAACAACTCCGCTCCTACCCGCCCGGATTATTATAGATATTTGCCCAGCTATCAGGAAGACAGCACTCAACGTGCATTAGTTAGCTACGAGTTTTTAACCAACGAAGATGTTAGGCAGTTAGACTGGGATGGATTTTATGAAGCCAACTATACAGCTTACGATTCGGTAATAGATGCCAATGGCCAGGCTGGTAATGTGGTACGCGGAAACAGGGCCCGCTATTTTATATCTAACCAGATAGAAGACGCCCGCAAATTTAACCTTGCCTCTACCTATAATAATGCAGTAACCGAGCACATTGCAATTACGGCCGGCTTAACATACCAGTTTGAACGCACCCGCAACTACAAAGTAGTAGATGATTTATTGGGTGCCGATTTTTGGGTTGACATAAACATGTTTGCACAGCGCGATTTTCCCGATAGCTTTAGCGTAGCCCAAAATGACCTGAATAATCCTAATCGCATACTGGGTGTAGGCGATAAATTTGGCTACGATTACTTTATAACTACCCATAAAGCAGGTGTATGGGGACAGTCTTTTTTCAAATACAATAAGGTAGATTTCTTTGTTGCCGGTCAGGCATCTATTACATCTTTCTGGCGCGAAGGGAAAACCCGCTATGGACTGCAGCCGACTAACAGCTTTGGCAAATCGGCTACCAAAACGCTGCCGAATGGTGGGGTAAAAGCCGGGATTACCTACAAAATAGATGGCCGTAACTATATCTTCCTGAACGGTGCCTTTGAAAACAGGGCGCCGTTTCCTGATGATGCGTTTATTTCTCCGCGCACACAAAACAGCATTTCGCCTAACGTAAAGGGAGAGAACATTTTTTCGGCAGAAATTGGTTACAATTTTCGCAGCCCGAATGTGAAACTGAAGTTTGACATGTTCTTTACTCAATTTAATAACCAAACAAGAACTTACAGATTTTACCACGATGACCTTAGAAGCTTTGTAAACTACACCCTTACCGGTATGAATAGCCGCCACTGGGGCGCCGAGCTGGGCCTGGAGGCAAAAATATACAAAGGCTTTAGTGCCACTGTTGTAGGCTCATTGGGCCGCTATACCTACACCAACCGGCCGGAAGCGTTAATAACTTACGATAACGACCCAAATTATAAAGGCATAGAAACGGTATATCAAAAGAATTTTAACGTAGGGGGCACACCACAATTGGCAACCTCTTTGGGTATCAACTACCGCTCTCCGCAGTTTTGGTTTGCCAGTGTAAACTTTAACTACTTTGACTGGATGTGGCTGGCCCACAACCCGGCACGCCGCACCGAGTCGGCAGTTGATTTGGTAGAAACTGGCACCGAAAAATTTGATAAGATAGTAAACCAGGAGCGCCTGAAAGGCCAGTTTACCATGAATCTTTCGGTAGGTTACTCGTGGATGCTGAATAATCAATTTAAGAAATTAAAGCGCCGTTACTTCCTGGTGTTTAATGCCAGTGTAACCAACATTACCAATAATAAGAACCTGGTAACCGGCGGCTACGAACAACTGCGCTACGATTATTTTCAGAAAAATGCAGACAAGTTTCCATCGCGCTATTTTTATGCCTATGGCGCCTCTTATTTTGTAAGCGTAGCGTTTAGAATGCAATAGTGGCAGAGAGCAGGTAGTAATTTAGATAAATACAGTAAAGACAGATAAATACAATAACACGTTAATAAAGTAATATGAATAAACTGATAACAGCCATTTTAGCCATCTTCTTAATAACCGGTCTTTCATCGTGCCTGAAAGAAAATTACGACACACCACCAACAGGGGGTAAAGACCCGGATATAGCCGTAAACTTTTTTATTGATGCTTTAAAGGCACGCTATACCGGCACTACGCCATATTACATAAATGAGGACCTTGTAATTTCTGCTATAGTTACTGCCGATGATAAATCGGGCAATTTTTACAAGCAGATAATAATACAAGACACCACCGGTGCTATAGCCCTGTTGTTAGAAGGCTCTAACATATTTAACGATTACCCTATAGGACGCCGTATTTTTATAAAACTACAGGGTCTGTATTTAACTCAGTACAAAGGTGTGTACCAGATTGCCGGCTCTATATTACCCGATGGCTCTACAAATGGTATACCTACCGCACTATATGATAAGTTTATACTTAAAGGAAGCTACTTTCATGTAGTAGAGCCTAAAGTAATGACCATTAGCCAGCTTAACCAGCTTAACCCGGCCAATCAAAACCTGCTTATAAAGCTGGAAGGTGTAGAGTTTGAAACAGCAGATGCCGGCCAAACTTTTGCCGATGGTTATGGCAAATCGTCGCTTAGCCGCACGGTTAAAAACTGCAGTGGCGGAAGTATAGAAACCTATAACAGCGGCTATGCCTTGTGGGCCAACAGCCTTACCCCTACCGGCCGCGGCAGCCTTATAGCAATTAACAGCCAATACAACACTACTGCTCAGTTGTTGTTACGCGACCCTTCAGGCGACCTGCGCATGGATAGCACACGCTGTGGCGGGGGCCCAATAGGTGGCGGCAATGGCATTATGCGCATACGCAACTTGTACGGCGGCAGCGATGTAACCATACCTAACGGCGAAACCGTAAAGGGCATTGTTATATCTGATAACTCGGGTGGCAATTTCGACCCTAAGAACTTAGCCATACAGGATAGCACAGGCGGCATAGTAATACGTTTTAGCAGCAACCATAGTTTTGCAGTAGGCGATGAAGTTTCAGTTAACCTGTCAGGTTTAACGCTTACTTCTTACAACGGTTTATACGAAGTAATTTTTGTACCTAATTCCAATGCCACTAAAACCGGCACCGGCACCATTACACCACGTGTAGCAACTACCGCCGAAGTACAGGCCAATGGCGACCTGTGGGAAAGCACGCTTATTACTATAGAAGACGCTAATATAGGAGGCAGCGGCACTACCTATAACGGCACTAAAACTATTACCGATATAACAGGAACACTTAACCACTACACCCGTGCAGGCGCCACTTTCTCGGGTAGCAGTTTGCCTTCGGGCAGTAACTCATTTACCGGTGTGCTTGGCGATTTTAACGGCTTGCAGCTTTCGATAAGAACACTGGCAGACGTACAGTAATTCTCAACCACAAAAAATTAAAGCAAGAGATCCCACATTGCTGTGGGACCTCTTGCTTTAGTGTAATACAGAATAGGTGTTTCAGGTAATTAAAGCTTACAATTAAGGAGTAATAAACACCGGAGTACCTACTTTAACCTGCGCATATAATTCATCTATCTCTTCATTGGTTACAGCTATGCAGCCCCAGGTCCAATCGCATTTAATATGCAGTTTGCCGGGGTTGTTCATTTTTTTCATCAACCCGTGAATTTTAATATCGCTACCCGGTCGTTGACCCAGCGCAGCCGCATGGGCCTTGTCTTCATCATTAGGATAAGATATGCCAAGACTCTTGTAGTAATGGCTTAAAGGATTTTTACCATCGATGTGGTAATAACCTTCTGGAGTTTTAAAGTCACCCTCCACTTCTTTCTTGCCTACCGGCACGGTACCTAACGCTACCTTATAACCCTTAATCAATTGGCCTTTGCTAAAAATAAACAGGTCTCTGTCAGCTTTATGAATGGCAATACTATCTATATGCAGGTTTACAAAAGGCTTTTTCTTTCTGCCCTTACCTTTTCCGTTTGAGGATGGCGCAACTACAGTGTCTGTGGTTATTGTGGCCACTTCGGTGGCGATGTGATTATCTCTTACATAGAGCCAATAACCTAAACCCGCCAAAACCAAAACTGCGATTACGACTATTACTTTCTGCATTTATTTCAATATTACCTTAAATGCAAACGGGCAATAAGCTTTGTTTATTGCCCGTTTGATACTAATGCTATAATTTTTTGTTTATGCTATTTAACTATACAGTTTTTGCCAATGCCTTTAAGCAATAAAGCACCACGCTGCTTATGACCGCCATCGCCCATAGTAAACACATAGCAGTTATCCAAAACTACAGTACTGCCATCCATAGCCATTACATCATAAATCTGCACCTTCACGCGCGATTCGCCCTGGTGAGGGCCACCTTTATTTACATCTACTACGGCCGCTCTTACTTTAGCGCCTTTAGGGATAAGGACAGTCCCTTTTACGATTACGTCCTGCAATACAACAAAATCTGCAGGTGCACCTAATTTAGTCTCAGGCGCAAATACATCTTTGTTAAGCGAAAGTGATACAATTGTACCCGAGGGCACCGAATTTTGTGCAGCTGCACTAAAAGAGACTACCAGGAGGGTAAAAACGAAAAACAAGGTTTTCACAGTATTTTTTTTATCAGGTTAGTAATAAGGCAATGATAAAATATTCTCTGCAATTACAAAAAAAAGCCCAAACTGGAGAATTTCTTACTAACTATTTTGTTATGTATAATCCGTTTACTAAGTTTGTTTAAACTAAAACTTCCCAATCAACATGAAAAAAACATTTTTCGCCCTACTTACCTTTGTAGCGGCAGCTGCGTTTGCTCAAGAGGTGCAAACACCTGAGTTTAAAAACACCCCAATGTACTTAAAGGCTGACGGTAGCCTGGACAAACTTGAAAAACAAACCGCAGCTATTAAAGACAAAGGCGGTTCAAACCCATGGGCCAATGCTTACGGCGGCGGTGCTAATAAAACTGTACAATATATAAACTGTACAGGTGCATCATCATCAGTTGTACTACCAACTACTGCAACTTTTATAGTTAAATTAAAAGATGCTGAAACTGATCCGGATGGTACGTTTGTATTAACTGAAGCAGTTGTTGTAAAAGGCATGCGCGAAGTATATATCAGAAAAGATTACGGCAGAAACGTTCAGGAAAAACAAGTAACCCTTCAATACCAAAAGGTATCTCCGGGTGTTTACAAAGTTATACCAGACCACCTGAATCCAGGTACTGAATATTGCTTTGTTACTAATAATGACGATGCCAATAAAGTTGTAAACCTATTTAAAACTGAAGGAACAGCACCAAAGGGCAAGAAATAATATTAGTCCGCATAAAAAAAGCCTTTCCGTTTTCACGGAAAGGCTTTTTTTATGCTATATAGCCAGAGTCTGGATATACAAACATCATACTTACATAACACAACTATTCTATCAATAACTACCAGCGGCATCTTTGTAGTTTGAAGAATTTTAGTTGCTTTGCCCATATAAAAATCACCCTATATGTATTATTCTAAATTAGTTACAACCCTTTTTATGCTGGTAGTATTAGCTACCAGGGCCAGTGAGCCAACTATTAAATTAACATGGAGCGCGCAATACCAGCTACCTAAAAAACACATGGACCTTGGTTTTTTAGGTAATATGAATGACGGATTCCTGCAAATAGGCCATGACCAGGGCCAATCTATGTCGCTGCAAAAATTTTCGCCGGCGCTAAAGCTTACCAGCACCAAAATGATTGACCTGAAAAGTATGCCCAAAAGCTATGATGTAGAAAAATTTATAGAGTGGAATGGCAAGTACTATTGGCTGTATACTACCTGGACCAAAAGCGAGAGCAAAGAGAGGCTCTTTATACAACAAATAGACATTACAAAAGGTGCCCTTACAGGTAGCGCCAAAGAGCTTATAGCCTGCGGAAAAGTAACCGGCGACCTGGTGGCTACAGGCTTTTACCAAATGCATAAAACCAACAAGTTTAAAATACATTTTGGTAATGATTCAACTAAAATGTTTGTGTATGTAGTTTACCCAAACGAAAGCCGAAATGATGCCAAAAACAAAATGAAGTATGGCTTTTGGGTATTCGACAGCGACTTAAAACAAGTGTGGAGCAAACCGGAAGTTTATATGCCCTATACCGAAAAGAAAATGGATGTAAAAGATATGACCGTAGACCATGAGGGCAACTTCCTGTTTTTGGGCAGGGTGTTTAACGATGACACTGAAAAAGAGATAGTAAATGATGTACCTAACTTTCATTTCGAAATTATGAAATTTAGTGCCAACAGCACAAAAGCGACTACAATTCCGTTTCAGTTCGAAGATAAATTTGTTTCACAAATAACCATTTTTCAAGACAAAAAGAACAATGTGGTGTGCGCAGGATTTTATTCGGGGCGCGAGAAAAACGGCAAGTTGAAAAACATTGGCGGCAAGGTAGATGGTTCGTTTTTTATGAGGCTGGATGGCGATAAATTACAAAACGTGCACAAGGGTTTTTACGAAATACCTGCAGAGGTGTTTAAGGAGTATGAGAAGCAAAAAACACAACGCAAGCTGGAAGCCAAAGAAGAAAAGGGCGAGAATAATTCTGCCTTTAACATGCGCCTGCGCGATGTAGTGTTTAATGAAGATGGATCGCTTTTGTTATTGGGCGAAGAATATTATTATATAACCTACACCTACACCAGCGGCCGCAGCACGTATACAAGAACCACTTATTATTACCTTGACATACTGGCACAATATATTGATGCCAGTGGTAACATGTCGTGGACTAAAAAGATACCCAAAAACCAGGTGGGAAGCAACTCGACCTATGGACTTGGCTTTAGAGTAGTACCATACAATGGCGACAGCTATCTTTTCTTTTTAGATAATGAAAAGAACCTGAATATAACACCTGACAGAGTGCCAGAACGCCATGCCGCTGGCTGGAATGGTGTATTGATGGGTGTAAAACTGGATGCTGCCGGCACCCTGAAAAAGGTGAAAGTGCTGGATACTAAAACAGTGAACCAGCGACTGGATATAATAGACGCAGATGAGGTAAGCGATAATATGCTTATTACCCGCTCATCGGTAGGGGCCAACTCTGCAAACAACTTTTCTTTCAGGTACTTTAGTGACAGTGAACCAAGCAAAGCCTGCTTGATAGAAATTAAATAAAGGAAGAAAGCCAGCACTAACCTGCTGGCTTTCTTCTTTTTACACCTGTTATACTTGTATATTTATCATCGTTTATTTTGCCGTTACAAACCGAATGTGGAGTTTTGCCCTTAACAAATACCAGTACCCATGTCGGTTAATAAAGAAATAAAGCGGATTACTACCCACACCCTGCAGGAGTTTAAAGATAAAGGGATAAAAATATCAATGCTAACAGCCTACGATTTTAGTATGGCAGGCATTATAGATAGCGCCGGCATAGATGTAATATTGGTAGGCGATAGCGCCAGCAACGTAATGGCAGGGCATGAAACCACCCTACCCATTACCCTTGAGCAAATGATATACCACGGTGCATCGGTAGTGCGGGGCGTAACACGCGCACTGGTAGTGGTAGATTTACCTTTTGGATACTACCAGGGCAACTCGCGCGTAGCGCTGGAAAGTGCCATCCGCATTATGAAAGAGTGCGGAGCCCACGCTGTAAAACTGGAAGGTGGCAGCGAAATAAAAGAAAGTGTAGAACGCATACTTAGCGCAGGCATACCGGTAATGGGGCACCTGGGCTTAACGCCACAATCTATTTACAAATTTGGCACCTACACTGTAAGGGCAAAGGAAGAAGCCGAAGCCAAAAAACTGATGCAGGATGCCCTGCTGCTGCAACAATCGGGGTGTTTTGCAGTAGTGCTGGAAAAGATACCTGCTAAACTGGCCACTGCGGTTTCTAAAAAGTTAAATATACCTACCATAGGTATCGGTGCCGGTGCGGGCACCGATGGACAGGTACTGGTAAGCCACGATATGCTGGGCATTACCAAAGAATTTAAGCCGCGTTTTCTGCGCCGCTACCTGAATCTTGCTGACGAAATACAAAATGCTGTAAAGCAATATGTAGACGATGTAAAGAGCAAGAATTTTCCTAATAAGGACGAGCAGTATTAAGTGGGAAGTCCGATGTTGGAAGTCGGAAGTAACATCCAAAACACAAATACAAGTTTGCGCTTTGCAGTCTACAACAACAGCATGTTTGCTTTGTATCATTACTCAATGTTTATTACTCAATACTATCCATGCTGAGCAGTTACCATAGCAAATCGGATATTACCAAGGCGTATATACAAATGCACCTCTCTATATTGCTATGGGGAGCAACAGCTGTATTAGGCCGGGGTATAGATATGAGCGAGGGAATGCTGGTTTGGTACCGGTTGATAATTACAACCCTATCGCTGGGGGCCTACATATATTTTACAAAAAAGAGTTTCAGTGTATCCAGGCCTATGTTCTGGAAACTATTTGGCATAGGCGCATTGCTAATGGTGCATTGGCTGTTTTTTTACGGGGCCATTAAGTATTCCAACGTTAGCATGACCTTGAGTGTGTTTTCGTCTACTACCCTATTTACTGCGCTGATAGAACCGCTGGTAACCAAAAAGAAATTTAACCGCATGGAACTTGTTTATAGCCTGATGGCTATGGCAGGCATAGGCATTATTTACTATACCGATAAAAACTCATATACCGTAGGGATTATACTGGCCCTGCTGGCAGCTTTTCTGGGTGCCTTCTTCAATATTTTGAACAAAGATGTAGTGGGCAAGGTATCTAGCGAAGTGGTGTCATTTTATGAGATACTATCGGGGCTGCTGGTGCTCACTTTAATACTGCCGGCGTACATCGGTTATTTTCAGCCGGCAAAGCTATTTCCATCGGATACCGATTGGGTACTGCTTGCGGTGCTGGCTGTAGCCTGCACGCATATTACGCTTATACTATCGCTAAATGCACTTAAACACTTATCGGCTTTTACGCTCAACTTATCTATAAACCTGGAACCTGTGTATGGTATTGCGCTGGCTTTTGTCATTTTCCATGAGAATGAAAGCCTGAACACAGAGTTCTTTGTTGGCACAGCTATTATTATGCTATCGGTGGTGCTGCACAGTTGGTTCGCATCGCGCGAGAAATCGGAACCGGTAGCGGTAATTCAGGAGTAACAGCTTTATGGTTTAGTTTCCACCACCCCGGTCTCGCCTCCGGCGAGCCACCCCTCCTTAAATACCGCCGCGGCGGCGGTGAAGGAGGGGAATTTAACAGCCCTTTTACTTCTTTTTCTTTTTAAATTTTTTGGGAACATCCCATGTATACACCAATGCCAGGGCCTGCACTACCCGCAGGTTCTTTTTATTAAAATCGGGCTGCGCCATGTAGTACACATCAATATTATGCATCTTTTTAAAGGTGTAATCTACACCGCCAATAAGGGCAACCCGGCGCACACGCGCGCCCAGGTAATCAAAAAGGGTATACACCTCTGCCGATACATAGGCGTTCCAGTCCTTTTTAAACTCCCAACTTACCTCTAACCGGTTGCGCCAATAATTAACCGGGTAGCGTCCTCTCTCGTAGGTAGATGCAAAATATTCACGGTCGTTAAAATATGCGGTGCGCAAAGCAAATGTCCACTTTTTGTATTTGTAGCGGGGCTTAACTCCTATCTCGAACCGGTATGAATTATTTTGAAAACTGTTTACACCTCTAAACTTAAAATCGAAGTGAATGTATTTAAGCGCCTTATACTTAAGCGAAGCATAAAAATAATGCCCGCCCACCATACGGTTACTTACATCGGTTCGCAATAGGTACGAACCACTCAAACTAATCCCATACTTAAAATCCTTATTGATTTTTACACCCGTCCATATCTGAAAGTTAGCATGGTAATTTCCGCTGCCACTTGCCAGATCAGACACATTATCCTGCGCTGATGCTATGCAGGCACCATTCAAAAAAAGAAGTAGTAAGAAGATTTTACCGTAAAAATTCATTCTGCTTTTAAAGAGAACTTAATCATCGTTATCGCCCGTACCTAAACTACTTGTTTCATTCTCGAGCGAATAATAGAAAGCCCGCAGGCGGGCAATATCGCGCAGAAAATCAATCTTGATAATCTCTACACGGTGTACAGGCAGGCCGGTACGGTTTTTAAGGTCGTCAATCATTTGCGCACGTACTTCGGGCTTAATCAAATCAATGCGCTCGTATACAATATCTTTCCAGTTTTCGTGCTCCAGCGATAATTGCCTATCGAGCGCAAAAACCAAAAGAAGGATGATAAGATCGGCCAGCAGCAATATGAAAATACTGTGGTCCATCTGAACAATAGCAGTAAAAAAACCCTTCTGGCCGTTCAAAGCCACAAAATCATTAAGGCTGGTATTTATATCGGCCAGTGCGTTTATAATACCAATGGTTACACTAAGAAAGAAATAGCCCATTTCGCGAATGGGTACAGTAACCGTGCGGTAACGTAGTATAGAGAATATAGCAAACAAGCCAAAGGCAAAACCAATCTTTAGCTTTAGGCTGCTAAGCAAAAAACAGATTAAGAAGTTAACCGAGTTGAACAGGATGAACGTAAAAAGGAAATCCTTGTTTTTATGCCTCGGGTAATAGATGAACCTAACCAGTGTAATTATTAATACAAGGTTTAAGCCATAGCGCAATATAAAATCCCAAAGCGAACCGCTTGTAAAAATACCTGTGTTAGCAATCTCAGTTACCGTTTCTACTGTTTCCATTCTTTATTATTTTTTCAATCTTGATAAAATTGGGCTTAAAGGCATTGCCTTTAATATCCTCCATCATAGCTACAGCTGTGGAGTATTTACTAAATCCTACCTCCTCAAAATTTCGCTTATTAAAGCATTTGATAATAGGGCTACCGGTAGCGCTTTTATCCGTTTTCACTTCGGCTATTATCAACTCCGGGAATGCCTTCTTATTCGAAAAATTATCAAAAGCCACATGCAAATCCAGCGTGAGCCTTTCATTCATTTTTTTGCTTGCCAGTGTAATTCGGTTAAAGAAAATCCACATTTTTTTGCTCAGCTGTGTGTGGTCAAGCTGATGATGGCTAACCAATTCAAGCTCTTCATCGGTCAGCACCATTTTCAGTTCTTCCTGTTTCAGCCGCTTTTTATCGGTACGGTTTCCCTTTACTTTATACTTAACTTCGAAAAATACCAGGCCGGAATCGGAATAACGGCGGTAGCGCACCTTTAACCGGTTTATTTTACCGTTGTGATGAAACTTATATAACTGGTAATCATCCGTATCAAAATACAGCGACTCGTAAGCAAACATCCTGTTGCCATCAATCTCGAGGGCATAATAATTTTCGCGTATTTCATCCAGTATGCCGGCAAACTCATCTATATGAAAAACATATTTGGTATCAATGCGGTTAAGCATCTTTACATCATCAAGCCCTTTTAAAGAAATAGCATCGAAGGTGCTTAGCACCTCCCTTATCCGCCTTTCTCTTAGTGGGTAATCGAAACTCATTCTTAGTAATTCATCTTTAAATCGCGCACTTCTACAGTGCCCCGTGGGTCATCAATAGTTACACGTTCTATATCTGCACTCTGGTTCAACACGCAGGTATCGCATTCAGTAATTACCCACACGGAATAATCGCCGGGATGGAGATAAGGGAAATAATATTCCCCGGTGTATGAGGTGCGGGTATCATCATCTACCCAGGTATTATCTCCGTAGGCCAGAAACACTCTTGCATCGGCCAGGTAGCCCGAATCGGTGGCTATGCCAAAGTTGTTGGTATCATACCCATACACTTTACCATGTATGCTGCCAAGGCCACCATCGCCGGGTTGCTTACGGCACGAGCTCACAAATGCCAGCACGGTTAAGGTAAGCAGAACTAAAAAACATTTATTCAATCTGAACATGATGTTACTTATGGATTATTACTGAACAATAAGTTTTGTTACAGCACGGAGGTTATTACTAAGACGATGTATAAAATAAATACCAGCGGGCTGCAGGCCAATATTAATAACAGAATTATCAACTACAGGCTGCTGAAGGATTAATTCACCTAGTTGATTGTATACTTTCACCTCAGCCGCACCCTGGCCCGGTACAGTAATATGCATACCCTGGCTGCATGGATTAGGGTATACCAATAAGTCCATATTTTCACTTTCAACAATACCGGCAGGCGTGCCATAT
This sequence comes from Chitinophagales bacterium, assembly GCA_035299425.1. Taxonomy (GTDB): domain Bacteria; phylum Bacteroidota; class Bacteroidia; order Chitinophagales; family LD1; genus Bog-950. The sequence continues at coordinate 18,626 of DATGWP010000109.1, forward strand.
TTAACCAGCAAAAAATCTTTCTGGGCATCTAAACTGTATGAACCGTAACCCGCTACATATACGCTCGCGTTATCTATTAAAACAGCACTACCGGCATCGGTGCCGCTTAAGGTGCCATTATAATTTACCGCCTGTAGCTGGCTGCCGCCGGCAGAATAAACTACTGTAACTGCATTGTTGTTTCCAGCTAGTGGCATACCCTCATCGGCTTGTCCGGTAACATACACCAAGCCATCAGCATCCACTGCCAATGCATACGCTATATCGCTTTCACTGGCAGCTCCGTTGTAACTGCTCGCCCAAAGCTCCGTACCGGTGCTGCTGTATTTTACGGTCATGTAGTCCACATTATCGGTTGCCGAGGAGTCGAGGTCGCTGCCGCCGGTTACATATACATTCCCGGTGGCGTCTACTACCATATCGCTTACATCATCGTCTCCGGTACCACCGCCATTATACAGCTTAGCCCATTGCTGTACGCCGCTGCTGTTATACTGAATAACCAGATAATCGCGGTTGGTAGATGCAGAACCATCACGGTCGCTGGTGGCCGCCACAACTACATTGCCACTATTATCAATCTTTATTTTAACCGGTATATCATCGCCCAGGTTAGAGGCATATGTTGCAAAGGCCGACTCTGTTCCGTTAGCCGAGGCATATTTTTGGGTTTGAATATCGAAGTCGGTTCCATTCCATGTCCTTCCGGTTACATAAGCATTACCAGCGTTATCAAGTGCTATTGCATAAGCCCTGTCATCGGCGCCGCCATTACCATTGTAAGGCACGGCCCAAAGCAAAGCCCCCGATGCCGAATACTTTAAGGTAATGTAATCGTTGTTAACCAGCAGAGATGACTCACCATCGCTTATGCCCGTTATATACACATTACCGACTGCATCTACCGCCATATCCTGCGCTTCATCATCACCGGCAAGGCTACCATCCCAGCTACGGGTCCACAGTGTATCGCCATTGGCATTATACTTAATTACCAGCACGTCATAATTATTATCAATGTTTTTGCTGCGGCCGGCTACATATACGTTGCCGCTGCCATCACCCGCAATAGCCACCGGCTCGTCGGTATCGTTATCGGGTCCGTTGAAAGTCTTAACCCAAACCTTGTTACCATCCGCATCATACTTAATAGTGCAAAAATTTCTGTCTTCATCGTAACCATATACATAGCCGGTGCTATAAATAAACCCGACACTGCTGCACAGTGCTATAGCTTTATCGGTAAACTCGCCCTCGCCATTATAACTTTTAGAAAATTGATGAACCCCTGCGGCATCATGCTTTTGCAGAAATGCATCTTTCATAGAATTGCTAAGTACCAATGCACCGGCTGTGTAAATATTGCCATCATTATCTACCAGGCTGGCAGAGCCATTATCATCCAGGTTAGAACCTCCTCCATTAATTTTAGTAAACAGCAGAGCGCCTGAGCCATTATATTTTAGCAGCAATATATTTTTATCCGTAACTGCAGATGCAGAACCATCGGTGGTACCGGTAATAATTACAGCATCGTTAGGGCCGATGGCTACATGGCTCACATCTTCGTCTTTTCCATTTGAGTTGGCATAGGCGGTAGACCATAACACCGCACCGGTAGCCGGATTGTAAGCAATGGTTTGAATATCCTTTTGCAGACCATTAAACTTAGTGCCTGATACTACTACCTGGTTGGCATTGCCTGCAATATCCAGTGCATGGTCATCGCCATTGCTATCGTATAGCTTGGGAGAAGACCAGCCATTGGCCCCGGAGGCACCCAAATACTTTATGGTCACATAATCATCATCGCTACCATTGCTACTGCGGCCGGTAACATATACATCGTTGGCAGCATCTACCCAAATACCCGTGGCGCGGTCGTTTTTAGAAGCCTGGTCTAAGGTCTTTACCCACTGCTGAACCAGTGATGAATTGAACTTAACTGTGGCGTAATCATCACGCTTAGAAGATGTTTTAGATTTGCCGGTTACAATAATATTGCCCGCGCCGTCTATAGCCATATCAGCAATTTCATCATCAAGGCTTTCGGCCCCGTTAAATGTACCTATTGAGGTTTGTACCCCCGCAGATGAATACTTAAGCACTACATAATCGTTGTTGAGATTTCCGTTGTAACCATACCCGCCTGCAAAAATGTTACCGGCATTATCTGTAGCTACTTTTACGCCATAATCATCCAGGTGCCCGGTATAATCATACGTTTGTAACCATAAAAGATTTCCGGCAGTGCTGTAAAGAGCGGTAGCAATATCTTTACCAAAATCGGTTTTGGCGGTTCCGGTTACAGCAATATTGCCTGCATTATCAAAAGCCAGGTCGTTCAATTCATCATTACCATTACCCACTCCATCATAGGTGCGTGTCCAAACAGTATCACCTAAGCTGTTAAACTTTACCAGCAAAAAATCTTTACCGTTACCCTGCCGCATAGTAAAACCCGCGGCGTATATGTTCCCCGAAACATCGCGTATAAGGGCATTAAACTTGTCGCTGTTATCGCCAAACCCCGCATGGGAGCTGGCCCACTGCTGGGTTAAATTCTGAGATTGGGAGTAATGAAACCCTACAAGTGCCAAAAGCACACATAACAATCTATTCATGGTGAGTTAATGATTGGGTCATGTAAATATTTTCTGAAAATAGCAAAACTACAAACAGAATATACCCTATGAGACAAACAAAGGTAATTTGTAGGTAAATTTTTGCACGTTTTGCAAAGAATACAATGGCAAATTTTGCATAAATAACGACTCAACCTTATTAAAAACATAAAGGCCCCTCTTTCCCAGAGCAGGCCTTTAATGAAAACGAATGATGTGGGTGCGGTTATTTACCTATAAAAATACGTTGTGTACTTATCTTATTGTTGTGCTTTACACTTACCAGGTAGTAGCCCATGGGGTGCTCATCGAAAGTTACTGTTGAGCGGTCGCCTAGCAGTGAGCCATTATATACCGGCTGACCGATGATATTGTGTATTTGAACATTATCGCCTGAAGATACAGCACCGGGTAACACGATGGTAATAATTCTGCCGGCAGCATTTACTATTACATCTTTTGATTCAGTCTCGTTAATACCTGTGGCGGTAGATTGAGTTACAATTACCTGAACCTGTGCAGTAGTAGAACAACCATGGTCGTTTGAAGAGAATAGAGTTACAGTATATACCCCTGGTTCGTAGTATGCAAGGTCCGGGTGGGCTACGCCGGTAATCAGGGTGCCGTCGCCAAAATCCCACTCGAAATGATTAGCATTGGTTGCGTTTGCGCTAAAGGTTATGTTCTGGTAAGTTTCTACCTGCAGCGCTGTTGCCCCGATACTCGCCTGTATTTGTGTTCCATCTATATAAAAATCCTGCGTGGTTTGGTAAGCACCTTTAGTGCGCACCAGGTAATAATCGCCCTGAGAAAGGCCGGTAAAGGTAACCGGTGCATTTACGTTTGTAAAGTCTGCCACAGGTTGATCGTTGTTATCAAATAATTCATACTTATCCCAGGTAACTGAAGTATCAGAGTTTATGAAAAGTTCCGCGTCATCATTTGAACAGCCGGCAATAGTGCTGGAGAATGAAGATGGGTAAGATATATGGATAAAAAACCTTCCTTCTATAGCTGCTCCCGAATCAAGGTGCAAAGGATAAAAATTAGTTCTGAGGTCGATAGAGCGGCCTATCTGGCGGTCTTCTAAAGTTATAATTGACGTAGGGTCGAAATTATCGAGCAATGGAGCCGTAAGATTGTAATTACCGCTAACATCCACCATTATACCCAAGGCAACTTCTTCTGTGGTGCTCAGGGTGCCATAGCCATTAATTGAGCAGTGGCGGTTATCGGATGTAACTGAATAAATTACAGGAACGCCATATACGCCGCTCAGCACCTTCTCGGCATCTTCCTGAAAATCATAAGTGGGGTGTATTCCCTGGTCGAAATACATGGTGGCCTCATCAAGGTTTCCAAACTGCGACTGAATACGAATTTTGACCGTCTTCTTCTCTTGCGAGGCATAAGAAGAAATACCCAGTAAAGTGAATAATAATGTAAAAGTTAAAAATCTCATGGAAGCCTGTTTTTGTTTGTTTTTGAATGTTCCTTCATTCCCGGCTTTCCATTATCAGCAGCAAGTTCCGGTTGCCTTTGATAGCATGTTTTACGCCCTGAAAACGGCAAAAGTTTCGGCTTGTTTACAACGTGCAGAATGTGTAAAACAGAGTGCAATGCAAAAGCCACAACCGGCAAATTTTGACAAACCGGATTTGACAAAATGCAAGTTGGGCAAGGCCTCTTTTTAATTAAAGAAACCTTGCCCAACGCAAGTAAAAAACAGGAAATAGTTATTAATGCATATCGCCTTCCATAGGTGTTTGACAACACTGCGGCAGCTTACTAAAAGCATCGGGATTTTTCTTAACATTATCGGCATCGTAACCGGCAGCCGATATTACTTCGCGTAATCTTTCGGGGCTCGTTTTATCCGGATCATACTTTACCTTAAGCTTCTTGTTATTCATGTTAAGCAAAACTGCATCAACCCCTTCAACTGCTTTTACCACTTTTTCTATCCGCGCTTTGCACGAACCGCAAATGGCAGAAGTCTTAATAGTTACTACATCTGCCTTGCGTGCTTCAGACGCATACAAACCGGCTGACATAACAGTAATTAGAAGTACTGCACTTACAAACTGTCTTATAATCGTTTTCATTTTAATTGGGTTTTATACTATAAACATAATCAAAAACCGTGCTACTGGTAGCGTATTAACTTACTTTAAAACAAACCTAACACCCGTAAAGGCCATGGCACCACGCAAGGGCCCCCATATAAGCGAGGCATCGAACTGGTTGCTAAAGGGTGCATCGCCGGCTATAATCGGGTTGGGTTGCGAAAAATTGAGCAGGTTTTCTCCTCCTAAATACACTTCCCACTGTTTCCATTTAAAGGTAACCTGTGCATTTAACTGGAAAAAATCCTTCGATTTAGCCGGGCGGCGGTTAGCCTCATCGTTAACCGATGTATCGGGTATACGGGTTTTACCAAACCAGTTAAGCCCGGTATTAAAACGCCAATGCTCCTTCTTAGTAGTATATTGCAGGGAAATTAACCCCCGGTGCTGTGGGCGCAATGGAATAATTTTACGCCCGCTGGCATAATCCGTTTTAGCCTGCTCAAATTTGTAAGCCAGTTTTACATCAAAGCGTTTTACAACTTCATAACTAACCTCTATTTGCGCTGCATTGGCAAATGACTTGCCGCTAAGATTGTAAAAATGCAACAGGCGGGCATCCTCTAAATCTACTACTACCTGGTGCATAAAATCTGTGCGGTAATAATCCACAGTTATGTTTCCCTCGCGGAAGCCCAGGAAAAACTTATAGTTTAAACTGGCACCGTAATTCCAGGCCTCTTCCATCTTAATGGCCGGGTCAATCTGTATCTGGCGGCTATTGGCCAGCAGCCCAAAATTTTCGGCAAACAAGGTGGGCGTTCTGTATCCCCTACCCGCAGATACACGCAGGCTTAAATCGTAAAGTATGTTCCACTTAAGGTTAAACCGGGGCGATACAAGCGTACCATACAGGTTGTGCTGATCTACCCTGAAGCCGCCCACAATAGCCACTTTATTATCAGGCCCAAAGTTAAGGGTGGCCTCAGCAAACATCCCCGGCACTACCTCCAAACGGGTACGCGTTATGGTGTCAAACTGCTCGGTTACATAATCAGTCTGCACCGATACTCCGGCCTTTACCATATCTTCCTTTTCATTCAGGTTTTTCTGGTAGATAAAATTGAAATAACCGTAGTGCTCCAGCCCGCTGTAATTGCGGCGGCCTATGTAGCCAAACTGGTTTTGGTAAAGGTATTTGTATTGCACACCCAGAAAATTGTCTTTAGGCAGGTTAAATCCTGTTTTGGCAAATGCTTCTACCCTATTGGTGCGCAGCCGCATACCCCAATCATTTTGTGTGTAGCGGTTTTCATTAAGCTTAAAATGATAGCTGCCACCCATGCGGTCCTCTATATTGGCAATAGCCCCAAATAGCACCATTCCCTTACTTTTAGGCATCAAATAGGTAAACCGGTGCATCAGGTTTATACCTTTTACCAGCGGATTGTCTATGTAATGGTCATGGTTCATGTCCATCTTCAAAAAATTGAGCAACCCATGCACCGATGTAAGCTGGCTCCACTTATCGTTAAATTTATGTGCCGAAATAACATTCAGTTCTGTGCGCACATCCTGGTTCAAAAACAGGTTTACATACAGCCGCTCAGCAACCTGCGGCTTTTTAAGTTCCACATTTATCTGGCCGGTCATACCCTCATAGCCGTTCACCACGCTGCCGGCACCCTTGTTTATCTGTATGCTGCTCATAAGGGGTCCGGGTATGTAGTTCAGGCCAAAGGTTTGCCCTAATGAACGGATGCTGGGCATATTCTCAACCATTATCTGTGTATACATGCCATCCAGCCCCAGCATGCGTATTTCCTTGGCGCCCGATACCGCATCGGTAAAGTTTACATCTACGGTGGCTGTGTTTTCAAAACTCTCGCTCAGGTTACAGCAGGCATCTTTTACCAGGTCGCCACTGTTTATTACCTCCACATCCATTACCGACATCTCCAGGCGATTAGCCTTACGGGCATTTATCTCTACTTCATTAAGCACCAAGGGCACTACCGTAATAGTAATAAGGCTATTGCCTTTCAGGTAAGTAGTATCGGTTTTGTACCCCAAATACGAAGTAACCAGCGCATCGGTAGCTGGATTGGCGGTTAGCGTAAACATACCTTTATCATCGGTAGTGGTAGCGTTGGTGGTGTTCATTACACCCACCACAGCGCCAATAATGGCCAGCCGTTTGCCGCCTGTTTCCTCTATTACATAGCCCTGTACGGTTTGGGCCTGCACGAACGAAGTACCAAACACCATAAAAGCAAGGGGAAACAACCAGGGTATTTTTAAATAACGAAAATCAATTTTCATCTCTTAGTTTTTAGAATGACAAGGCATTCATTAAAATTCAGTAATACACAAAATGCATACGTATAGACATAGCTATGCATGCTTACCGCAAAGCAGTATTACAAGAGATGAATTCTAAATACGGAAAGTTTGGGTAAAAGCAATTTCGCTTTTGGCTATAGCCAGCAGTGGTGGTGATGAATTAGCAGACCGCTGAATAAGAGGAGCAGGATAACAAGCAACAAAAACCCGTGATACAGGTACAATAGCAGCATCAAAAGCAATAAAATCGGGAACTATCTGCTCGCTTACAAAATCCTGCTTCAGGTATTTAGAGCTAACCTCGCAGCAGGTCGATTTTTTAATCTCGCACTTACCAGCCACTACCTTCTCTGCACAACAATGTTTAGGTTGGCCAATGCTAAGATGTGTATGCTTCGATTTAAGACAGGTATGTGCGTAGATAGTCTGCCCGCTATCAGCAAACATTATCAGCACCAACATTATAAAAGTAGCTACCCGCCTTTTTAGCATAATTCAAATATAACATCTTTAATACCGAATTGTCAATACAGGCCGCTGTCAAAAACAGTTAATAACAAATAATGGGGGAAATGTTTTAAAAACGATTGTCTTGCAAATTGGATATTTGAGCCGCAATGGATATTTACCACATTTTGGGATATGCAGGAGCTATACTAACCGGCGTAATACTGGGCTTACTAGGCGGTGGTGGCGCGCTGCTATCTATACCTGTGCTGGTTTACCTGTTTCATATACCGGCCGAAGTAGCCACAGGCTACTCTTTGTTTATTGTGGCTATAGCAGCCAGTAGCGGCGCCGTGCAAAACCTGCGCAAAAAATTAGTAGATATAGATTCTGTTTTCTATTACGGGTTGCCATCGCTGGTTACCGTTTACAGTATGCGGCGCTTTGTTTTACCTGCCCTGCCCGATATATTTTTTACAGCCGGCGGCTATACTCTGGATAAGAACCACTTTATACTTTTCCTGTTGTCGGCGGTTATGTTTGGGGCCGGTTACAAAATGATAACAGCCGGGCATGAACCAGTAGACCCGGAGCCCTATAAAGGTATAGACCATATTAAGTTACCGCTTTATGCCGTACTTATTGGTAGTTTCCTGGGCCTTGTAGGTGCAGGGGGCGGTTTCCTAATGATACCTGCCCTTGTTTACTTTGCCCACCTGCCCATGCGCAAAGCCATTGGCACATCGCTGGTGCTGGTGGCAGCTAATTCTTTTGTAGGCTTTTTGGGCGATGTGAGCAGCAACCCAAATATGGACTGGCAGTTTCTTTTCATCTTCTCCGGCTTCTCAATATCTGGTGTAGTGTTAGGCACTTATCTGCATAAACACGTTCAAGGCAACCAAATGAAACGATATTTCGGATGGTTTGTGGTATTGGTAGCTGTATTTATGTTGGTAAAAGAAGTAACCAGGGGATGGTTCATATAAAGTTTAGAGTACTGGAGTAAAGACACCCCATTTTTACCCAAAATGCAAACTGGTATACTTCTTGGAATATTGGTAGCAGATAAAACTATATACCATGACACCGCGTCAAATACAAACTATAAGGAGCATTATAGCAAGTGCAGAGGAAAGAAACCAAACAACTGTGCCTAACCAAAGAAAAGAAGGTTTTATACAATTGTTGCGGTTTGCCGTAACAAATGCTTTTGACCCGTTTAAATACTAACCTTAGGCTGGCATGTTAATTGGACTTTACAAAACGTAAAGCAGGCATTATATTACCATAGTATGTGAAGCCATGAACCAGCATCAAATAGATACACTTAGGGGAGTAATGAAAAGTGCTGAGGCGCAGAAAAAGCTAAGCGTAAAAAAGCATTTGCAACCATCACTATTACAATTAATGCGTCAAGCACTTTATAAATTTCTACATCCTTCCCACAGCTAATATTACCTCGTCAACAACCCCGCATCTACCACAAACTCGCTGCCGGTCATATAGCGGGCATTATCCGAGGCCAGAAACACAACAGCATTGGCTACGTCCTCAGGCTCTACCCAAGGGGCAGGAAGCAGGTTACCGGCACTGCGCTCGGCAATCTCCAGCGCTGTAGCGCCTTCCATTTCGGCCAGTCCATCCTGCATAGGCGTATTTACACCCGTAGGGTGCACAGACAATACACGGATGTTATATTGCGCCAATTCTATAGCCCACGATTTGGTTAAGCCTACCACGCCATACTTGCTGGCTACATAGTGGCACAGGCGGTTAGCGCCGCGCAGGCCCAGTACCGATGAGTTATTTATGATTACACCACTCTTTTGCTTAATCATTATGGGTATTACCCGGCGGGCAACCATCCAGGGGCCTTTTAGGTTAATGCCAATCATACTATCCCATGCCTCTTCGGTAAGTTCGTGCGCCAGGCCATACGCACAGATGCCCGCATTGTTAAACAGTATATCTATTTTACCAAAAGCTTTCTCGGTAGCCTTTACCGCTTTGGTTACATCTTTATCGCTGCGCACATCACCCTTGTGGGTAAGGCATTTTACACCCAGTTTTTCGCACTCTTTCTTCAGTGTATCCAGTTCCTTATTCGACCCGAATTTGTATTTAGGATATTCCAGTTGTTTGGCAATATCAAAGGCAGCGATATTTACACCTTCTTTAGCTAAGGCAATAGCAGTAGCGCGGCCCTGTCCGTGGGCGGCACCGGTGATAAAGGCTGTTTTTCCTATCAGATTTGTTTTCATTTTCTTTTTGCGTATATTATTTTATTGATTCTTCCTTTACACCTTGTTTGAACTTTGCGTTCTACCTCTTTATTAAAAGCATCTCTCTCTGCGGTAGTAAATGCAGTTATTGTTCTGCTTGATAAGCTATCCCGTTTTTCCTGCATACATTCTTCAGTAGAAAATCTTATCCCTCCGAATAATTCTTTGCCATTAGCCGCATAAATAGGCGACTTCTTCTTTTCATTCGTATTTTTTTCCTTCACACTTATCCACTCACCCAAACAGGCACATGTATGCTTTGCTTCGCTTTCTATGAGTTTCTGAAGATAGGGTTCTTTAACCTTAATAGCATTTGAGTCTGGGTTAGATTGCCCGAAACCAGAAACTAGAAAAAGTTGAAATAGAACCATTATAACTATTCGCATTACTTTATTTTTGGGTGACCTTCGTATAAGGCGCCAAATACTCATCTATCTGCACCTCCAGCACATTATTAAAAATATTGGTGGCTATCATTTGCCCCGCAAAGCCAATGAGCGTAATTACCTCAGCTTCGGAATATTTAGCAGCAATCTGGCTATACAATTCAGCCGGCACTTCGCCTTTATTATTGGCTATGGCGCTGCCAAAATCGAGCAGGGTTTGCTCTTCGGTTGTCAGAACCAATTCTTCCGGCTTTTCGCCATGCTCGATAATTATTTTGCGGAAGAAGGTGGTGCATAGCGGACAGTTGCTACCCTCCGAAACTGCATGGGCAAACAGGTAAGCCATGCGCTCGCCGGTTATCTTTATCAACTCGCGGTAAAGGTCGTACCACTCCATATACACCTTAAACACAGGCAAGGCCTTGCCCATGGTAGATTTCATATTGGTAATGCGGGCATTATATTCCGTTTTGTGATGTTCGAAAGCAGCCTTTATATCGTCGGTGATTTGCTCGGGTGCAAGGGGGGAAATACGGGGCATTAGCTAAGGTTAATTTTATTAAAGCCTAAAAATAAAATCTCTAATTAAACGGCTTAATAATAAATTGTAACAAGTATTTGAACTATTGCGAAACCCGCTTAATCTTGTAGTAATCCTAAAAATAAAACTCAACACAAATGAGGGAAGCATATATCTACGACAGCGTTCGCACACCACGCGGACGCGGCAAAAAATCGGGTTCGCTTTACGAAGTAAAACCTATCGACCTGTTATCAACTTTGTTTAAAGCCCTGCACAAGCGCAATGGCGAGTTTGACACCTCGCAGGTAGATGACGTGGTGCTGGGTTGTGTGACTCCCATCGGTGAGCAGGGCGGCGATATAGCCAAGTTTGGCCACGCCATGGCTGGTTGGAGCGATAAGGTATCGGGCATGCAGATAAACCGGTTCTGCTCATCGGGGCTGGAGGCGATTAACCTTGGGGCTATGAAAATACGCAGCGGTTGGGAAGAGTTGGTAGTGGCCGGCGGTATTGAAAGCATGAGCCGCAACCCTATGGGCAGCGATGGCGGTGCCTGGTACCTGGACCCACAGGTAAACAACAAACTTGGCTTTATCCCGCAGGGCATTTCGGCCGATTTGATTGCTACTGTAGAAGGCTTTAGCCGCGAAACGGTAGATAGCTACGCACTAAGCTCGCACCGAAAAGCAGCACACGCCCGCAAGAATGGCTACTTTGATAAATCGCTTATACCGGTATTAGACCAGAACGGCCTTACAGTATTAGATTATGATGAAACGGTGCGCGAAGACGCCAGTATGGATGCCATGGCTAAACTACAACCAAGCTTTGCTATGATGGGGGAATTTGGTTTTGACGCTGTGGCTATGCTAAAGTATACATCAGTAGAGCAAATTAACCACGTACATACACCGGGTAACTCTTCGGGTATTGTAGATGGCGCAGCACTTACATTAATAGGCAGTAAAGAAGCTGGCGAAAAGCACGGCATGAAACCACGCGCCCGTATTGTAGCAGCGGCGGTTACTTCTACTGACCCTACTATTATGCTTACCGGCCCTGCATTCTCTGCAAAAAAAGCATTGAAGATAGCAGGAATGAACGCTAAGGATATTGACATTTACGAAATGAACGAGGCCTTTGCCAGCGCCGTATTAAAGTTTCAGCGCGAGTTAAATATTGATGATGCTATACTAAATGTAAACGGCGGTGCTATTGCCTTAGGCCACCCGCTGGGAGCAACCGGTAGCATGTTGTTAGGAACAGTGCTGGATGAATTGGAAAGAACCAATAAATCTACCGGCCTTATAACGCTATGCGTTGGCGGCGGTATGGGTGTTGCCACTATAATCGAAAGAATTTAAAAATCTCAAAAACTGAAAATATCATGAGCACAGCTAACGCATCAGCTTCTCCTATAAAATATACTATTGACAGCGATGGTATAGCCATAATAACTTTTGACAATCCAACCCGGTCTGCCAACATTGTAAACCTTGCTTTCGGCAAAGCACTTAAAGAAACTATAGAGCAACTTCAGAAAGATAAAGAGAGCATTAAGGGCATCATCTTCACATCGGCCAAAGAAACATTCTTTGCCGGTGCTGATATAGATGAGATGTTTGCCGCTACCGATGCCAAACACTTTTTTGACCGCAGCAACGAACTAAAGGCGGCACTCCGTTATATAGAAACACAAGGCAAACCGGTAGTAGCTGCCATTAACGGTACTGCACTGGGCGCAGGTTTCGAGATTCCACTAGCCTGCCATCGCCGTATAGTAATAGATAACCCGAAAATACAGATTGGCTTACCCGAGGTAACGCTTGGTTTATTACCCGGTGCCGGTGGTGTTACCCGCATGGTGCGGCTGATTGGTTTGCAGCCAGCGCTTGGTTACTTGACTGAAGGCAAAAAAGTATCGCCACAAGAGGCTTTGCGCGATGGATTGATACACGAACTGGCCACCGATAAAGATGACCTGCTGGCCAAAGCCAAAGCATGGATATTGGCAAACCCCACTGCCAAAGCACCATGGGATGCTGACGGTTATAAAATACCCGGAGGCTCGCCCACTACACCTAAAGTAGCGCAAATGCTACCGGTGGCACCGGCTATGCTTGCCAAGAAAACATACAACAACTACCCCGCACCATTGGCTATTATGAGCACCGCTGTAGAGGGTGCAATGGTTGATTTTGAAACTGCATCGCGCATAGAGTCGCGCTACTTTGCAGGATTAGCTACCGGTAAGGTAGCCAAGAACATGATTAAGGCTTTCTGGAAACAACTGAACGCTATCAACGCTGGCAATAGCCGCCCTAAAACAGATGTAAAGGGTGACTTTAAGAAGGTTGGCGTGTTGGGTGCCGGTATGATGGGCAGCGCTATCGCCTATTGCGCTGCAATAAGCGGTATTGAAACTGTGCTGAAAGATGTAACACAAGAAGGTGCCGAAAAAGGTAAGACTTATAGCGCAAACATTTTGAACAAGCGTGTGAGCAAAGGCAAAATGACCAGGGAAAAAGCAGATGGCGTATTGAGCAAAATAAAACCTACAGCCAGCGCTGCCGACCTTAAAGATTGTGACCTGATAATAGAGGCGGTATTTGAAAACCGTGAACTGAAAGCCGGTGTAACCAAAGAAGCCGAAGCACAGATGGACCCGAAAGGGGTATTTGCCAGTAACACCTCTACCCTGCCTATTACAGGTCTGTCAGCCGCTTCATCGCGCCCGGCAAACTTTATTGGTTTGCATTTCTTCTCTCCTGCCGATAAAATGCCACTGGTAGAAATTATAGTAGGCAAAGATACCAGCGATGAAACACTGGCCCGCGCCTTCGATTTTGTAAAGGCGATTAAGAAAACACCGATAGTAGTAAACGATTCGCGCGGTTTTTATACCAGCCGCGTGTTTGCTACCTATGTGCAAGAGGGTATTGCTTTGTTAGGCGAAGGCTACAATGCCCGCGCTATAGAAGCTGCCGGTCTTCAGGCAGGTATGCCCGTTGGCCCTTTGGCGCTGACAGACGAAGTATCGCTATCGCTAATGGCGCACATACGCAAGCAGACTGCCGAAGATTTTAAGGCAGAAGGCAAAGCCATACCCAGTCATCCATCGTTTCCGGTGGCCGATAAGATGCTGGAGTTAAACCGTGCCGGTAAAGCCGCCGGAGCCGGTTTTTACGACTATCCTCAAGGCGGTAAAAAGCACTTGTGGAGTGGACTAAAGGATTTGTTTGAAAGCAAACAAGCCATAGATAAGGATGATGTAGACCGTATGAAAAACGAAGAGCGCGAAATGATAGACCGCATGTTATTCATTCAGGCTATTGAAACCGTGCGCTGTCTGGATGAAGGCGTGTTGCGCTCCGTAGAAGATGCCAACATTGGCTCTATCTTCGGTTGGGGCTTTGCGCCATTTAAAGGCGGTACGCTCCAGTTCATCAACGACTACGGCGCTAAGGCTTTTGTGGCCCGCGCTAAAGAGTTACATGCTAAATACGGCGAGCGCTTTGCTGTGCCCGCCAGCCTTGAGAAGATGGCTGCAGAGGGGAAAGAGTATTAGGCCATAAGCTTAACGGTCTACTACAATTTCAAGCACCTTTTTATTGTTCAGTTTTTGCATGGGTGCCGGCACAATCACAAGAATTTCTTCTTTCAGGGTTTTAATCAATTTTGTTTTTAAGTGGTTGCGGTGCGTAACTAGGCTAACTTCGCGCGCCGGGGTTGGGTCCTTTAAACGCTTAACCAGTTTCATTTGCGTTTTATCAAATTCCATTACAGCCAATTCGGGCAGTATGGTGATTCCATCACTTTTGTCTACCATCCTTTTCAGGGTTTCTATATTACCGGTTTCGTAGCGAAAGTGCAGGTCAGAGTTTTTCCGCAGCTCACAAAGGTTTAAAACCTGCGACCGGAAACAATGCCCTTCCTCCAACAACCAAAGCTGGTCGGGGGCAATCTCATTAGGCAATACGTATTTTTTGTTGTGCAGGGCGTTCTTCTTAGATACATACACAAACAGCTCTTCGTAAAAAAGCACATCTTCCGAAATAGAAGCATCATTCAATGGTGTAACCACTATACCGCAATCCAGCCGGTTGTTCTTTAGTTCCTGTACCACTTCTTCGGTAATAGTTTCTTTTATTATCAGGTTTACCTGCGGGTATTTATCGCGCATGTTTTTGAATAAAGAGGGTAACACATAAGGCGCCAGGGTGGGTATAATACCTAAACGTATTTCGCCGGTCATGGTGTCTTGTTGTTCGGCTATCAATTGCTGAATCATTCCGGCTTCGCGCAGTATCACACGGGCCTGCGCTATTATCCCCACTCCTACTTCGGTGGGTATCACGGGTTGTTTGGTACGGTCAAAAATTTTTACGCCTAACTCTTCCTCCAGTTTCTGAATTTGCATACTCAGCGTAGGCTGAGTAACAAAACATTTCTCAGATGCCAATACAAAATGCCGGTAGGTATCGATAGCTACTATATATTCAAGCTGGGTGAGTGTCATAGATTTTAACTATACCTTTATAAAAACAATCAATTTGGTTTATCAAATATATGCCCTAAACTTGTAAGCAGATAGTTTTTATATTACAAAACCACTCCTAATTTATTACAATGGAAAACGACAAAACACCCGAATCAGCAGGCAAATGCCCATTTAACCACGGTGCTATAAAAGAAAGCAGGGGAAGAGGTACAGCCAATCACAATTGGTGGCCCAACCAGTTAAGTCTTAACGTTCTGCGGCAAAACTCGTCGCTATCTGACCCAATGGGTGAGAAATTTAACTATGCAGAAGAGTTTAAAAGCCTGGACCTGGCAGCGGTAAAAAAGGATATTGAAGCAGTGATGACAGACTCGCAAGCCTGGTGGCCGGCAGACTATGGCCACTATGGGCCTTTCTTTATACGGATGGCATGGCACAGTGCCGGCACC
>DATGWP010000110.1:0-12528 GCA_035299425.1 Chitinophagales bacterium
AGGCAACACTTTTTCAGTTAGGGTTAATGCAAAAGCACCAGGAAAAGTACGAAGAGGCTTACCGCACCTTCGACCAATACCAACGTATAGCCGGTGGAGGGTTTGAAGGCCGTAAGCAAATGACCCAAAGCCGTAACGCTGCTGAATGGAAAAAAGCTTTTACCCGTTTTCAGGCGCGCAACATAGATGCGCTGAATACGCCGGCCATGGATTATACGTTGGTGCCATTTAAGCAGCAATATATACTTACCTCCTCTCGCGGAGAAGCTTTGGGCGATGGTAAAGATGAATGGACCGGCGATAAATTTACCGACCTGTTTATAACCGATAAGAATGGAGAAAAATTCTCAGCGCCCGTAAATTTCGGCGCCCCAATCAATACAGCCTACCACGAAAGCTCGGTTACATTCAGCACCGATTTTAAAGAGATGTATTTTGTACGCTGCGTGGCAGATGAACAAAAGAGCAACCAGTACTGCCACATTTACTACAGTGCCTTTAACAACGACCATTGGACCGAGCCTTTGAAAGTAGACCCGTTTGTAGATTCGGTAAACGTGTATGACCCCGTACTTTCTAAAGATGGCAAATACCTGTTTGTAGCATCAGATGCACCGGGTGGCTTTGGCGAAACAGATATCTACATTATAGCTAAAAACGACACCGCCTGGGGCAATCCTCAAAATCTGGGTGGCAGCATTAATACACCTGGCAGCGAGCGTTTTCCGTGGTTAGATGAGAAAGGTGTGCTTTATCTTTCGTCCAACGGACTACCTGGTATGGGTGGTTTAGATGTGTTTAAAACCACGCGCACCAAAAATGGCTACAAAGACCCGGTTAACTTAAAATGGCCCACCAATAGCGGTGCCGATGATTATGCTTACCGTATAGAAAAATACAAACCTGCTAATGGAGAGGATACTGTACTGTTTGCAGCTTATGTGTCATCTAACCGGGCAGGCGGTAAGGGCGGTGATGATGTTTACAAGATAGAAGAGAAATGGATTAACCTGTTTGTATTGCGCGGTAAGGTGGTAGAAAAAAACTACGCCGACCCGGCTAACCCCGAAAGCCAGGTGCTGGGATTAAAACCACTTCCAAAGGCGAGAGTAGAATTAAAAACACCGGATGATAAAGTAATAGCCACCACCGCCAGCGATACAGGCGGCAATTTTGTTTTCAAACTGGATGCTGAAACTGCTTATAAAGTAACCGCCGGCAAAAACGACTACTTCAGCAACAATGCCTTTACCACCACTAAAGGCCTCCGTAACCAGGATTCCTCCATCATCCGTGTGTATGTGCAGATAGAACTGGAGAAGATATTTCCGGAGAAGATGCTCGTCATACCTAACATCTATTACGATTACGACAAAGCCACGCTGCGCCCTGAATCAAAACTGGTACTGGACTCTATTACTATCTTCTTTAAGGAAAATCCGGACCTGAAAATTGAGCTTGGCTCACATACCGATAGCCGTGGTAGCGACCCTTATAACTTAAAGCTATCGCAGGCGCGTGCGCAAAGTGCTGTAGACTATTTGATAAGCAAAGGAGTACCGGCCGAAACGTTACAGGCTAAAGGCTATGGAGAAACCAAACTGGTAAATAACTGTGGTAACAATATTAAGTGTAGCGAAGAAGAACATCAGAAAAACCGCCGCACTACCTTCCGGGTAGTATCTTCTAAAATGAATATTGAATCGGTAGAGCCGAGCAATATTATTGTAGACCCCGAGATGCAGAAAAGGGAACAGGAAGAAGAATAAACAAAGCAGCCCACACTCCCAAAAGGGTGTTAATACAAAATGACTCTTTATCTTCTTAAGGAACTACTAGCTACCTAACCGTACCGGTAAATTGAATGCTGGTTTTTAAGCCTTCGGCATTGCCTACTGTAAAAGTGTATTGCTCTACATCACCCGAATCGCCGGCCTGGTAAGAATAAAACTGAGCAAAGTATACGGTATTGATAACCGCCTCCTGCAACACGCTATCGGGCCCGCCATTGATGCTGCGGCTTATTTTAAAATCTTTCAGTATGCCGTCTGGGCCTGTTTTAGAGGCATTGATAATTAAGGTATATATAGAATCGCGAGGTATAGAACGAAACTGAGATTCGGTAGTTACCGAATCGGTTTTAACCCTGAACGCTATGGTAGGATATGGGTTGCCACCGGTGGTGCAAGCTGAACCCCACGTGATAAATAAACCTATTAATGCGAGTGCTGCAATACTGATAATACCTTTCTTCATGCTTTTATTTTACGCGGCGCAAACATAAGTTATACCGCCAATAAAAAAACTACCAATATTAACGCAAATGGTAGCCGATATTGCGCCAGCTTTGTTTGGCTTTTTACAAACTATTCCTCTGCCCGGCCAACCCGATAAAAATGGCGCTTGTAATAGGGTTCATCTTTATCGCTTATGATTACACCAGCCTGGGTAGTGGCATGGGCAAACTTGCCATTTTGAAGGTAGATAGCTACATGCGATACACGCTTCTTCTTAATGGCAAAAAACACCAGGTCACCCTCTTTTGCTTTTTCGTAGTCGCCCTTCATCAGCCTGCATTGTGTGCAGATTGAACCCGAACTGCTGCTTAGGCGGCGGCCATAGTATTTTTCGTAAAGCATGTTTACAAAGTGCGAACAATCGATACCCTTATTGGTGTTGCCACCATAGCGGTAGCAGGTTTTGTACCAGCGGTAAATCTCGTAATACACTTCGGGGCGCTCGGCTAGTGCCAGGTCTATACCATGCTGACGAAAAAAAGAATCCACCTTTATAGAGTCAAGGTCAGCCGGGAAACCGGCTTTAATAGAGACCACTTCCATTGAGAGAGAGTCCTGGGCAATTGCCACACTACAGGTCAGCAAGGCACAAACAATAAGAGATAAAATCTTCTTCAGTACATCCATCATCACACTAATCTTTAGTTGCCAGTTTACTGTGGCGGTATCCGTAGGCAAAATACACTACAAAGCCTACCAGTAACCAAAGCAAGAAACGTTCCCAATTACTTACGCCCGACTCGCAAAGCAGGTAACTGCAGGCCAGCATACCCAATACCGGTATAAGCGAAAAATTTTTCCATACACTGCCAATGGTAACCAGCAGCGTTAAAATAAAGAAAGCCGCGTAAGGCACTTTGGTGCGGATAACATCCCAGGTGGCACCGTCCTGTAATGAGAAGAAATTCATGACTCCTTCCCTATTGTATATCCACAACAATGCACCACCGACAATAAACAGCACCGGCATAACAATGCGTGAACCGATAAATGGCACTTTGAATTTACTTTGAGGTGGATTATCGTATAAACTCATACGCAATACACCGCCGCACACCAGCACAAAAGCAAACAGGGTACCCACGCTGGTAAGGTCTATCACCACGTTCATGTTTAAGAATAAAGCAGGCACAGCTACCACCACACCGGTAAGGATTGTGCTGAACGATGGCGTGCGGTAAACCGGATGAATTTTAGAAAATACCTTCGGCAAAAGTCCATCGCGGCTCATAGCCATCCAGATACGCGGCTGGCCTATTTGAAATACCAGTAGTACACTGGCTGTGGCTATTACAGCGCTAACAGCTACTATACCGGCAATCCAATTAAGGTTTAGCTGCTGAAAAACAAAAGCCAACGGGTCACCTACATCCAACTTGCTGTAGTTTACCATGCCCGTAAGCACCAGGGCTATCAGCACATATATAACGGTGCAGATAATGAGCGAGAATATCATACCCCGTGGAAGATCGCGCTGCGGATTCTTGCACTCTTCGGCCGTGGTAGATATAGCATCGAAACCTATGTAAGCGAAGAACACAGCCGCAGTTCCTTTTAAAATACCACCAACTCCGTTAGGTAAAAACGGGTTCCAGTTTTCGGGTTGGATATAGAAAGAACCCACCACAATTACCAGTACTATCACTGCCAGTTTTAACCCCACCATCCAGTTAGCCGAGTTTTTCGACTCTTTGATACCCAGGTAGGTAATGTAGGTAATAAGGCAAACTATAAGGAAAGCCGGTATATCGCAGATAAAGCGGATGCCACCCAGCATAGGGGCCGTTTCCCACGCGGCCTTGGCTGCTTCGCTGCCCATGGCTTTAGCCGTCCAATAATCCATGGTGATATAATCGGGCAGGTGTATGCCAAAGCCAAGAAGCAAACTGGTAAAGTAATCGCTCCAGCTAATAGCCACGGCGATGTTGCCTATAGCGTACTCCATAAGCAGGTCCCAGCCTATTATCCAGGCTATTAACTCACCAAAGGCCACATACGAGTAGGTGTAAGCGCTACCGCTTACGGGTACCAGGCTGGCAAACTCGGCATAGCACAGGGCCGAGAAACCGCAAGCCACAGATACAAACAAGAAAAGAAAGATAATACCGGGGCCGCCATCGAAACTGGCTTTGCCAATGGTAGAAAATATACCTGCGCCTACTATGGCAGCTATACCAAAGGCAGTAAGGTCGCGCACGCCAAGGGTTTTGGTAAGCCCGCTTCTTTCTGCATCGCCCAGGCCCTCTTCGGCATCGCGCAATACTTTTCCTACATCTTTTTTCCGGAATAAATCGGCCATCTATATTCAATTAGTTGGGCTAAATATAGAAGCAAATTGCTAATACAGAACACATTTTACCACATAGGAACATAGTAATGCAAAATACAAGAAGTGTATTATCCTGTTAAGTTAACCCATAGGCAAGAGAAAATAGAGAACATAAGAATACCGACCAGATCCTATTTCTCATTTTCATCCCACTCCTTCATATTATAATCCAGCCTTCCACCCCACATATTCATTTGGTTAAGGATGGCCGCCTGCCGTTTGAAAACATAACCGGATGGAGCGCCAGCGTTGAACCTAAGGGGATTGGGCAAACAAGCAGCAATAAGGGCGGCCTGGCCGGCAGTTAAGTTTTTAGCATGGGTGTGGAAATAAGCCTGTGCCGCAGCCTCGGCACCGTAGATGCCATCGCCCATTTCTATAATATTGAGGTAAACCTCCATAATGCGCTGCTTGCTCCAGCACAGTTCAATAAGTGCGGTGAAATATACCTCCAGCCCTTTGCGGATAAAACTACGAGCCGGGAAAAGGAAAGCATTTTTGGCACATTGCTGCGAAATAGTAGAGGCGCCCTTAACCTTGGGGTGTTTACGTTTCTTCTGTTTCTCATTGTATTTCATGGCTTTGCCAATAGCCTCAAAATCGAAGCCATGATGAAATAGGAAGTTCTGATCTTCGGAGGTTACTACGGCCAGTTGCAGGTTGTTAGATATCTCAGCCAAGGGCACCCAATCCTTTTTCAGCTTCATATCTTCACCGTCCATCTTCTGCTCTACGCAGCGCTGCACCATAAGTATGGTAACCGGCACCGGCACAAACCTAAAGGCAATAACCAGTAGTATCGTGAATAGAAAAAAGAAAAGCGCGGCCTTCCATAAAAACGTCCATATCTTTTTAAGCATAGCGAAGTAAAAATAAAGGATAGGCATGAATGCACCGTTTGCATGGGGCAAACGTTATGCACGGGGCTTGTGCAATGCGCTTATATATAGACGCTAAATTGTAACAGGCATAAAACAAAAAAGGCGTGCTTTCGCACACCTTTTTGCTCAAACAGATCGCTCAAAATCCGTAACAGAAAACTCTTTTAGATACTTCGCTTATTCATCGTGGCCAGATAGTTTGTTTAAAAACATCCGGAGCAATGTTACCGGCAGGCTGACTAACCAGAGGGAATAATACACCGCCAGAAAGAAAACAAAAGCCGATACTGCTTTCATAAGAACAAGTTTTAATATCCGTAACAGCGGTAGTTCTATCCGCCCAAAGGCGAACAGAACACACCACTATTGTTGCTGTTGGAGTAGGGGTCGAACCTACACGAGGCGGTTAGTCGTGTGGTTGCATTTCATTCGGCACAAAGCAAAATGAAATGCAACACAGATTTATTCCGGACTCCTCACCCCCGAGACAGGGGGGCATGTCTGCCAAATTTCATCACCCAACAATATATTTCCTAGAACGATGATGCAAATATAATCACTAGCCACATTCCTTGCTAATAATTCAAGCATTATGCACTAACAAATACAGAATTATCAATAAAATAATATTTTCGTTACCAATTAATCAAAATCAATACAAAAATATGGCCCTACATTACGAAATTGACAACACCGATATTCAGATATTGAACATATTAATGGAAAACGCATTTACTCCCTATACCGAAGTGGGTAAAAAACTATTTATAAGCCCCGGTACCGTGCACGTGCGCATGGGTAAAATGGAAAAGCTGGGCATAGTAAAGCACCCGCAACTACAGCTGGACCTTACTAAACTGGGGATGGATGTAACCGCGTTTATCGGTGTATACCTTATACGCAGCGATATGTACGACAAGGTGGTAACACAGTTGAAAAAGATTGACGAAGTACTATCGTGCAACTACACCACGGGTAACTATTCACTGTTTCTAAAGATAGTGTGCCGCGATACGCAACACCTGCGCGAGGTACTGCACGATAAGTTGCAGAAGATTGAAGGAATAAGCCGCACCGAAACGCTGATATCGCTGGAGGAGAGTTTTAGCAGGCAGATGAAGATTAAGGTGGAGAAGGGGAAATAGTTGGCAGTGATCAGTAGGCAGTATAAAAAAACACAATGATCTATCTCTTTACAAAGCCTGCTACATACTGTGGGGGCCTTCAATAAATCGCGATAAAGAATTGTCATAGCAATGTCATAATTGCAAAAATTTTAAAAAGGGCACACTAATGGATTAAACCTTTCGTTTCATAACTATATCTATAATACTATGGAACCGGTTAATACAGAACATACATTGGAGAAGTTGCACAACGAATGGTTGGGCACTTTATTGGCCTACGAGCAACACCTTAACAGCACAGAGGCTGTAACAAATCAATTGCAAAGTAGTGTTAACGATATGCAATTTCAGCGCGAACTGCAACAACTTCGCACCGAGATTGTTAATCAGAAGAATACCATTACTGCGCTGAGCAGTGATATTATGCAGCTGAGAAATAGGTTTTCGGCGCGTGATGAGAAAAAGGTGATATCAATGGCCGACCTGATAGAGAACAACCGCTTTCGCGATAAAGTGCGCAAATCGGAACAAAATATTTTTATGCTTAAATACCAGGCAAGTAAGCTTCTCTCCATAGCCTCATAGCAGGCGTCTTAGTTAGTGTGTCGAAAGCCTGCACGTTCTGTGCGGGCTTTCTTTTTTATAGAAAGTAATGGTAGACAAGGGAAAATGCAAAGACATATTAAACACCTGCATTCTGCTTCATTCTTACAAAGAAGGCCGTACCAACATTCTCGGCAGACTCGAACCAGATGCGGCCACCGTTACCATCAATTATCTGCTTGGTAATAGCAAGGCCCAGCCCTGTGCCCGATGATTTGGTGGTAAAGTTGGGAACAAACACCTTGTCGTAGTTATCGCTGGGTATGCCGGCACCGTTGTCGCTTACGGTTACAGTTACCCAGCCATCCTCATCCTTTACATGCACATCTACAAAACCTTTGCGATGCTCAGGTATGCTTTGCATGGCATTTTTAACCAGGTTATTAAACACGCTCACCAGTTGGTTCCTGTCGGCAAATACAAGCGGGCTTTCCGATTCAGTATTAAACGCTACGGATACATTCTCCTCGCGGGCAAACAAATCGGTGATAGATTTAAGCAGCTCATTCAGGTTAATAATCTCGTTGTGCGCTTTGGGCATTTTGGCAAATGATGAAAAGGCCGTAGCAATGCTGCTTAGGTTTTCTATCTGCTCCTCTAACGTGCGTGCTACCTTTTTTGCCAACTGCTCAATATTAGGGCTGCCATCATCTATAGCGCGCTGCAGATACTGAATACTCAGTTTCATAGGAGTAAGCGGGTTCTTAATCTCGTGGGCAATCTGCTTGGCCATTTCGCGCCAGGCGCTTTCGCGCTCACCTTTGGCCAGCTTTTGGGCGCTTTGCTCCAGTTCGGCAATCATTTTGTTATACTCACTTACCAGTATACCTATCTCATCCTTACTGTTCCACTCAATAGGTTCGTTAATTTTGTTCAGGTTGAGTATCCGTAGCTTTTCGCTGATAATGGTAAGCGGGCGGGTAATAGAATTAGAAATGAAATAAGCCAGCAACGCCGCGCATATCAGCAAAAACACATACACGTTCATAAGCGCCACCAGGAAAGAAGACACCTCATCATTAATATTTTTTGACCGCTCGAAATAAGGAATACCGATATAGGCCACCGTTTCGCCCTTGCTATTGCGCACCGGGGCGTATGTAGCCAGGTACTTAAGCTTACCTATACTCTCCTGAGCGGTAACCTGCGCCGTCCTGTTATTCTCTAACTCAAAGTATGCGTCCGGGTTCATTTTTTTACTTACAAGGCCCTTATCGTATATAATGGGTTGTGAGGCAACAATTAAATCGCCCGAACGGTCGAAGAGGTTTATATCCACCGAGTTAATATCTGCCAACCGCGCTACTTCAAAATCCAGTTCGTTATCGTTTCCACGGTTATCAAGAGATAAATCGCCGGTGCGCTGCACAAAATATTCGAGGCTGGCGTGTACTACTTTTTCTTTACGCAGCAACCGGTCAGTATAAAAATTATCGTATTGCCGGCTAAAGAAACTGATGGTGATAATGCCGATAATAACGAACGAAACTACTATCATGGCTAACATGGAGTAATTAATACGGGTGCGGAATGACAGAGCGAAACCTGTAGGCAAAATATCCTGCACTGTTTTACTTTTAAACACACGGAAGCCAAATAATAATAATACCACGGCCGCAAAAAAGAACGTAAATAAATACGAGAATGTAGCTATGGGCTCAAAAACAGGTTCGCGCGGCACCGATACCATTACCCGTTTACCATTTGGAAACTGCTGAATGCTATGCTCCCATTCATCTTCTTCAATAAACTGAAAATCGCCACCTGCAAACTTATACGCCTGGTTCCAATAGTAGGAATAAGAAAAATCGCCGTACTGGGCTATCAGCTTGTTATTTTGATAGATAGCATAGGCGTAATTATTGGTATTGTTAGATACGGTAAGGTTACTACCTAATAATAGTTCGGGGTACACGTTTTGTCCGTAATAAACTTTGGGGTTTAATCGCAGTACAAACGACCCCAACAAACCTGAATCAGTATTAAAGTTTACAATGGATAAGTACGAATAATTAAGGGCTGTATCATTAACATAATGTAGCGAACGGGGTGCCGAAGAATCAACGGTTATCAGGCTCTTAAATGCTGTAAGATTAAGTGTGTCATCATTGCGAACAGGGTTGCCGGCTGCATCAAAGGCATACACTTTAAGATTATACTTATTGAAATAACCTCCCAGGTAAAGAGAATTTAGCCTGTCGGTAACGTCTTTTTTAGATATTATGGGATTGCCAAAAAAGTTGCGGATAAAAGCGTCTTCGCCTATTCTTTTTGCCACATCATCAAAAATATATTCAGCAACAAAATCGCGCTCGGTAACTAATTTTCCCGAAAAAAACCTGCGCTGATTTCGCTCCTTACGTTCATACAGGTTCTCTACCAGGAAAGTCGCCAGCAGGCTATACAAAGCAATGTAAATTATAAGATTGCGTACCGATAACGATTTATCTTTCAGCAGCATAGTGTAAACGAGCAATACAAACCCAATAGACCATACTGCAGCAAACAACAGCGACTCTATGTAGAAAGAATTTAAAGCGGCTAGTGCAAAGACCAGTCCATCTGCCAGGGCAAAACCGAACAGCCATTTGCGGCTTATATCAGCCTGCTGCAGACTGACAAAAATATTCCGGGTAACCATAAAGTGGCTAACCAGTAACAGTGTAATGCAAAGCAAACCAAGCAAACTGTACGAGTTAAGGCTAAGTATATTATATACCTCGAAGGATATAGTCGAATCTATAACGAGCGTTTTGAACACCCACCATACCAACCAGGTATAAGCAAAAACGAGGGCCACATTTTGCAAACGTATAAAGCGGTGCAGCTTTGAGCCGGTACCGGGTGAGGTATGATAACGGCTATAAAAAATTACCGCCCATGTGATAAGTACGGAATTAATAACCAAATCGCCCAGAGACTTAGTTACTAAAGACGAACCATAAAAACGAGGGTCGAACAATTCGAGCTTAGAAAACTCGGCAGGCTGATCGAACCAAAGCATTAAGCCACGAACCAGAGCGATGGCAAATATCAACAGCGCAAACCCCGGCAAAAAACCACGTGTTTTTACTATCTGCAAGGCAAAGCGGTGCAAGTAGTAAAAACCGAGAACCAGCAACACAAATTGCGATAGCAGCAGCAGGTAATTAAGCTCGGCCTCTTTTACATCGCCGGATACATACAAGCTAAAAAGGGTTTCACCTTTCAGATTCTTAACCGGTACCGAACCTCCTGTTTTTTCTTCACTAAGGCCAATATTTGCCGGCACAGTTACACCCAAAGCAAAGTCATTCTTTAAGAACTTATTCTCGAAGGGGAATTCGTTTTTAACCGGAAACAACCCCAATATAACTTCACCCGTTAGCGAATCGGAGTATTTGCTTACCTGGTACCACCCGTTCTTTAACTTTGCCAGCGCGGTGCCATCATCGATTGTAGAGGGCAGCGATGTAGCTGTAACCGCATTACTGGTCCAGTGTAATAGCTTCCCATCTTTGAAATAATAAGTAAGAAAGCCATGTGCCTCAAACTCTTCCAGCACTTTAGATTCTTCCTGCCCCATTGCTAACGCCTGACGTAACGCCGTATCAGCTATAGTTGCATTGAATTTCTCTTCGGCCTCATTCAGCTTATTTTGTACGCGCTGGCTTACTGAGTGCAGCGTATCGGTGCTGGGTTTAAATAGCGAGATAACCAGCGCTATGGCTAACAGGGTGGGTAAAAAGTATTTTTTAAGAGTATCAGCTATAGCCAATCGGCAATGTTTTAGGCAATATAGATTTTTCGGGGCTGAAATGCAAAAAACCGGCTACACAGAGACGCAAACATGCACCTTTACAGGCCCTTCGCTTTTGCTTCGTTCCAGATAGCATCCATCTCGCCCAGTGTCATATCATTAAGTGATTTATTGAGTTCCACGGCTTTTTCTTCAATGTATTTGAAGCGGCGGATAAATTTTATGTTGGTGCGCTCCAAGGCTGTTTCGGGGTCTACCTTTAAAAAACGCGCGTAGTTTACCAGGGCAAACAACAAATCTCCAAACTCCTCTTCTACCTTATCGGGCATGTGCACGCGCGAGTCGGGCACTACTTCTTCTTCCTTGCGGATATCTATCTCGTGCTTTAGCTCAGCCATCTCCTCTTCTACTTTGGCCCACACATCTTCAATCTTATCCCATTCAAATTTTACCTGTGCGGCTTTATCCTGTATGCGGTAGGCTTTTATCAATGCCGGTAAAGAATCGGGCACACCACCCAATACAGATTTTTTACCCTCACGCATTTTAAGCTGCTCCCAGTTCTTTTTTACATCCTCTTCATTATCTACTTTGGTATCGCTATAGATGTGGGGATGGCGATAAATCAGTTTTTCGCATAAGTCGTTAATTACCGATGCCATATCAAACTCACCTTTTTCCTCTCCTATTTTAGCATAAAATACAATGTGCAAAAGCAGGTCACCAATTTCCTCTTTCACATTTTTCAAATCATTCTTCAATATAGCATCGCTCAACTCATACGTTTCCTCTATTGTTAATGGGCGCAGGGTCTCCAGGGTTTGCTTACGGTCCCAGGGGCATTTTTCGCGCAGTTCGTCCATTATGGTAAGTATCCGCTCAAACGCTAAAAGCTTTTGTTCTTTATTGTTCATAAACCCAAACATAAAAAGTAAACCCTTTTATATTCACACAAAATTTGAACAATGAAAAAGATAATCGAATGTGTGCCCAACTTTAGCGAGGGCCGCGATATGAATATCATTAAACAGATAACCGATGCCATAGAAAGCGTAGAGGGTATAAAACTGCTGAACGTAGACCCGGGCAAAGCCACCAACCGTACGGTGGTAACTTTTGTAGGCGATGAGAATAATGTAGTAGAGGCGGCCTACCGGGCCATAAACAAAGCGGCAGAGCTAATAGATATGCGCAAACACAAGGGTGAGCACCCACGGTTTGGCGCTACCGATGTTTGCCCGTTTATACCTATAGCAAATGCAACCATGGAAGATTGTATTGCCTGCGCTAAAAAGCTGGGCGAGCGTGTGGGTAAAGATTTGAAGATACCGGTTTACCTATACGAGTACGCTGCCAGTGCGCCGCACCGTAAAAACCTGGCCAGCGTGCGCGCCGGCGAGTATGAAGGCATAGCGCAGAAAATAAAAAACAAAGACTGGAAACCGGATTTTGGCCCTGTTGCCTGGAATGAAAAAAGCGGTAATGTGGCCATAGGTGCCCGCGATTTTTTAGTGGCTTATAACGTGAACCTGAATACCACTTCGGTGCGCAG
>DATGWP010000111.1:0-6188 GCA_035299425.1 Chitinophagales bacterium
AATCAAAAAATCTTATCTCGGGCCGCCTCTTCCTCCGCCGGGGCTTGCTCCAGGCCTTGGGCCAGGGTTAGAGGGTGGCGGGCTCATCCGTTGCGGTTGTTGCATTTGCGGTGGCGGCTGATTCATACGTGGTTGTTCCATTTGCCTCGGCTGCTCCATCTGGCGAGGTGGTTCTATCTGCCTTGGCTGCTCCATTCTTTGAGGTGCCCTGTCTATTTGACGAGGCTGTTCCATTCTTTGTGGCGGAGCCGTACGTTGTGGTATCTGCTCGCGTGTTCGTTGTTGTTCAACGTTTCGCGGTGTAGTATTAGGGTTTACCCGCTGTGGTTGTTGCTCGCGCATGCGGGGTTGCTCATTACCACGTTGTGGAACATCGTTCCTGTTGGGCATGGTGCGTACCGGTTGCTCGTTGTTTATCTTTCGCGGCGATGTAGATGGTTTTGCAGAACCTGCAGGCATTGCCTGGTTACTTCTGTTTCCGGTAGATGGCGTAACAGGTGTGCCACCATTGCGTTTTTCTATTATTGGCTTAGCCTCGTTAGCGCTATACACTTTTGCTGGTGCAGCACGATTACCTCCTTCAGTCACCTTTGGTCGGTAAACGCTCAGATGGTTACTATTAACCTGCGGCTTGCCCGGCTGGGTATTATCGCGCACGGCCATTGGTTTTATATCGCGGCCCGTGTATTTCTGCACTTCTGCCCGTGCTGGTCCGGCTATATAGGTTTCGTTGCGGCTCTTATTCACTACCGTGTTATTTATCACCGTTGAGTTTTTGATGATAGTAACGTTGGTAACCTTATCCAGGTAATAGTTGTTGATGTTGGTTCGGCCAAAATCGCGTTCGCGCACAAATATCCATCTATCAGCAGGTGGGTTATACGTAGCATAAGATGCACCATAGCTTATGCCTGGCCCAAGTGGTGCCCAGCCGTAGTAACCGTTGCAGTGCCTCCAGCTTACCCATGCCGGGCCCCAGCTATTGCCGGGTATCCAGCTATAACCATAAAAAGGGTCATAGTACCATCTTCCATAGTGAAACGGGGCCCAGCCCCAATCGTAGTAAGAAACCCAGGTCCAGCCCCATTCAGTGTAGGTCCAGTAGCCGTCTGTAGCATAAGGCTGGAAACCTGCTGATACTGTAGGCACCCATACATACCCATAGGTGGGGTTATTAATCCACATGCCGTAAGGACTAAGCTGGTCGTAAAACACCTGAAAACTTACGTTTACCTGTGCTTTAGCCTGCTGTGGCAGTGCAAATGCACCCAGGCATATCATCAAACCAATCAGTAACTTTTTCATAACTCTTATATTTGAAAATATGACTAGCAAAACCCTGCCAAGTTATTTTTAGGGTGTGCTAACAATTCATAAATTCAGTCAGCAGTCTACAGTCTGCAATAAAAAAAGACAATGTGCTTGTGCACATTGTCTTTTGTATTTATTACTGCTATTGATTTTTGTATTTTTCGAAGACTGAAGACTGTCAACTTTTTATTTACTCTGTCCGATAAATACCTTTTTAGTAAAAGGCACCTTATTGTTTTGCAGAGATACTACGTAGTAACCGGTTGGCTCATTGCTTAGTTTCACTTCGGTGGTAGCATCAGTTAACTGGCTGTAGTAAACCGGTTGGCCCAGCAGGTTGAATATTTTCAATTCGGCACCTTGTGCTATTGGCTCGTTCATTTGAACTGTAACCGTATTATCATAAGCCCATACGTTGCGTCCTGGTTTGTCAAGGGTATTTATACCGGTTACAGCAGCTGCTTCTACATTTACCATTACTGAATCGCGGTATGTGCAACCAGCTTCATTGCTGGCAGTAAGTATAACCTGATATGTTCCTGGCTCGTAGTATGCATATGATGGATTAGCCACGCCGCCTACCTGTGCGCTATCGCCCATTTCCCACAAAAATTCAGTAACGTTGTGTGTGCTGGTAACAAAAACAAACTCCTGGTTTACATAGCCGGTTGTGCCTGAAGGCTGAATACTTGCCCGCACATAAGTACCTGGCACAGTTAATTTTTTGGTAGTTATATAGCCATCGTAGGTAAATGTCATGTCATAATCCCCCTCGGCTAAACCATTGAAGTTAAACGAGCCGCTTACATTGTTAGCTACGTTTACAAGTTGGCCAAGACTATCATATAGCTGGATGGATGTCCACTGCACTGTGTTATCCTGAGCACCTTGCAATTGACCATCGTTGTTACTGCAACCCGCAGTTACCGATGCAAACTCGATTGCTTTTGATAAGTGCAGAAAAAAGCGGTTATCTACAATTTCTCCATCACCGAATGCAACAGCATACGTAGCGCTGCGCAAATCGGTAAAGATGCCCGTTTGTCTGTCCTCTAAACGTATAATAGTGGTTGAGTCGAAGTTTGTAATAATTGAAGCAGAAAACTGATGCACACCGGCAGTGTCAGTTCTTACGCCCAGTGCTATTACCTCGCTGCTGGTAAGGCGGCTAAAGCCGTTGGTAGAAACCATTTGGTTATCGCTGGTAAAGCTGTAAATAGAAGGAGAGTATTCCATTTGTCCAAAAGCCTTAGGGCCATCCTGGTTAGCTACATAAGCAGGGTTTAAGCCCAGGTCGAAGTAAATGGTTGTTTCATCCAGATAGCCTCCGGGGCCGCTTAATCGTATGCGAGTTTGTTTTTTCTCCTGTGTAGCAAAAGCTGTAGAGATGAAGAGAATTAGTAGAAGAGTAGTGGTTGAGAATTTCATAGTATGTCTTTTTATCAGTTTAAGCACATACACGGGAATGCAACATTAATGCCAACGGATTCTATACGTTGTTTATTGCTATTAAATGTGAATTATTGGGGAAGATTTGTAGAGAATACCCCCTAACTACCCTAAAAGGGATGCATTTGTAAAAATAACCCCAACTTAATTTGAAAAGCGCCGTAGTAATGTACGTTCTTCCTGTAGATTGAACTTACATTGTTGCTCTAATCTATCCAGCCGCTCTAAATTCTTTTGTACAAATTTCTGGTGTGCTTCAGATTTTGGGTTGCGCGGCTTGTGGCGGGCCGCCAGCAGCAACTCGTCCATCTCCTTCATCACACCCAGCGTTTTTATATCAATTAAAGTTTGGCAAAGTTTCTCCCACACATAATCGGTGGCCTGGTAATTTGGGTGTAACATGTCTTCGGCAAAAAAGCGGTAATCGCGCAGGTCGTCCATTACCAGTTCATAGGCAGGAAAATAATAGTAGGTTGGGTGCTGCTCTTGTAGTTCATGTAGGGCTGAAAAGAGCTGCGCTTTACTCACCGTGTTTTCGTGATGGCCAAAGGCAAAATAGCGAACCGGGCTTACGGTTAGTATTACACGCACGGCGGGGTTTACGGCATGAAGTTTCTCAAGGGCACGGCTTAACACTGCTACTATCTCGGCAGGTTTCATCATGCGTTTATCAAAATAGTTGCCCGATAACTTGTGACAGTTAGAAACCACTGCGCCGGCCCCCTGGCCCCCAAAGGGGGAAACGGAAGCATGCTTTAATTGAAATAAATGTGCAGTGCCGAAGGTGAGAAAGAGTACGGTGGCTTTCTTCAAATCCTCAGCCGCCAACGCAAGGTTGCTGTTAATTACTTCTAGTGTTTCTTCAACTGTGCTGCGCGAAAAACTGCCGTGATGGTCGAAGGAGTGGTATAATTCATCGTGATGCACCAAATCCTTTGCTATGTAAGGAACAGGGTTTAGCAAACGTTCAAGAGCAATAGCTATAGAGTATGGATTGTATTGCTGGCCAAAGGGGTTTACGTTTATGTTAAACTTATACTCCTTAAACTTCTTACCAATGTTCTCTGAAAAACACGAGCCCACACTCACCAGCCTATCGCTATACGATAGCTGAAAGGGCGCTTTATCAGGGTTTACTATGGTTCTAAAGGGTTTCATGAA
Source organism: Chitinophagales bacterium (assembly GCA_035299425.1). Taxonomy (GTDB): domain Bacteria; phylum Bacteroidota; class Bacteroidia; order Chitinophagales; family LD1; genus Bog-950. The sequence continues at coordinate 3,922 of DATGWP010000111.1, forward strand.
AGTATCAAGTAGTTAGTATTAAGTATTTAGAAAATGCGCGCCTAAAGTTTGCTTTTATGTTTTGCTTTTGAAATTTACTGCCAACTGCGAACTTGCATTATTGCTTCTTCCCCGGTTTTACCAGGCTATCTGCCGGATACTCTGCCCGCATGGCATCCATTACCGATTCTGCCCAGTCGGTAAGCATTGCTTTTTGTGCTTCTGTCAGTTTAGCATCGGTATGTACCCATGTATAACTGTTAAGTGGCATTTCTCCTTCTTTTATCATCTCCACGGTCTCTTCCATTTTATGAAACTGGCGGTAAGGCCTATACGTGGTAAATTCAGCATAGTTTATTTTCTCTTTCCCCTCATTTACATGGTGCTGCAGCCACCAGCCCACGGGCTGTATATTGGTATACCAGGGGTAAACGGTAGCATTGCTGTGGCAATCGTAGCAGGCTGTTTTTAGTAATTGCTGTACCGAATCGGGAATGGGGTACTTATTGTTCAGATCGTAGCTAAGGTCGTTGCTGAGGTTACGGGTGGGGCGAAAAAACTGGATAACCAGCAAAAGAACCAACAGGCCTATTCCTATTTTCTTCCACGGCAGCTTCTTTATCATACAATCAATGTTAAGTTTTTAAAATAAGACACAGGCTTTGACGACACCACCGTCTACTTCATTGCGCACAAAAAAAGCCTCATTTTGACTATTTACAAATTCATGTAGGTTTGCGCCCACAAAATTTTTGAATGGAAACATTGATTAGGGTCGCCCAGTTTATTCTTAGTTTATCAATATTAGTGCTATTGCACGAGTGGGGCCACTATATAACTGCCCGTATGTTTAAAACCCGGGTAGAGAAGTTTTATCTTTTTTTCGACTTCCTTTTCCCTTTCCCTACGGTGCTCAATTTTGCACTTTTTAAGAAGAAGATTGGCGATACCGAATATGGCTTGGGCTGGTTTCCACTAGGCGGCTATGTGAAAATTGCCGGTATGATAGACGAAAGTATGGATGAAGAGGCCATGAAACTGCCACCTAAGCCAGATGAGTTTCGCAGCAAGCGCCCTTACCAGCGCCTTATCATCATGTTAGGCGGTATTATCGTTAATATACTCCTTGCTTTTGTAATTTATGGCCAGATACTTTACTGGTATGGCGAAAGCTATATGCCGGTAGAAAATGTAAAGTATGGCTTTGCTGTTGACTCTACGGCCCGCAAAATTGGCTTGCAGGATGGCGACAAAATTATCTCTCACGATGGAGGCGTAAAGTTCAGGAGGATAGAGGCTATTCCAATAGATATGCTGGTGGATAATGCCCAAACACTTGAAATTGAAAGAAACGGCGAAAAGAAAACACTGGCAGTTCCTTCTTCTATATATAAAGAGATATTGAACAATAAGGGCGCTGAGTTTATTACCCCCATTGTGCCTTGCGTAGTAGATACACTTTATCCCGAGATGGCATTGGCAAAGGCAGGTGGCAAAACCAACGACCGGATTTTATCATTAGATTCCGTGCCTATCAGCTATTTTCATGAGTTCAGGCGCGAGATAAAGAATTTTGCCGGTGCTCAAACTTACATTACAGTATTGCGTGGTGCCGATACACTGCGTTTGGATATAACTATACCAGATTCTGCCAAGGTTGGGTTTATGACCTATAAATTCGATCAGTATTTTGATATAGTAGAGAAAAAGTACACCTTGCTTCAATCTATACCTGCCGGTGTAAAAAAGAGCTACGAAACACTGGTTAACTATATCAAGCAGTTCCGTATCATTTTCAACCGCGATTTGCAGGGGTATAAGCAGGTGGGTAGTTTCTTTACCATAGCCAAGCAGTTTTCACCTACGTGGGATTGGTACCGTTTCTGGCAGCTTACCGCCTTCTTATCTATAGCGCTTGCTTTTGTCAACCTGTTGCCTATACCGGCACTGGATGGCGGGCATGCGTTGTTTACTATGGTAGAAATGATAACCGGCCGCGCACCAAGCGAAAAATTCCTGGAGCGCGCACAAGTGGTAGGTATGATCATTATCTTCGGGCTTATGATTTTTGCCCTGGGTAACGATATATTCCGCTTGTTTATGGGCAAGTTCTAAGTCACGGCAGTTTTTAGTAATTACTATTCACTACTAACCATTCACTAAAATATGGCAACAGGATTTTTTAAAGTTCCGCAGGCAATTAACGAACCGGTAAAGAGTTATGCGCCGGGCAGTAAAGAAAGAATTGAACTAAAAGCCAAACTAAAGGAGATGCGCGCCGAAGTGCG
>DATGWP010000112.1:0-1684 GCA_035299425.1 Chitinophagales bacterium
AACTCGCTGCAAAACGATAAGGCAAACCTGGAACTGGCTAAATCGGTATTTGATAATACTACGCTGCAATATCAAAACGGGGTGGCTTCTTTAGCCGATCTTTTGAATTCAGATTACTCCTACAAAGAAGCACAAACCAACTACCTGAACTCGCTGGTAAGTTGCTTAATAGCTAAAGTAGAAGTGGAGCGCAGTAAGGGAACTATAAAACAATACATAAACACATTATAATAAACGAAAAATGAAAAAGAGCACTTTAATTGTAATTGTAGTACTGGTGGTTTTGATGGGTGGTGTGGCTTATAAACTGGTAAAGAATAAGCAGCAAATAGATAGTAAGAATAAGGTTGTAGACCGCAGCGCCATTGCTGTGCCGGTAGCTGTGGTTAAGGCATTTACCGGCAGCGCCGGCGATAAGTTTATACTGCCTGCCGTAACCCAGGCTGAAAGCGAAGCCGATGTGGTGGTAAACGCACAAGGCAAACTAACCAACCTGAACATACGTTTAGGGTCGGTGGTAACTAAAGGCCAATTATTGGGCACGGTAGATAGCAAACTGAAAGAGTTGAACATGCGTGCTACCTCGCTAACTGAAGAAAAATTAAAGAAAGACTATGACCGGTATAATGAACTGTACCAGGGCAAAGCAGCCACAGAGGTGAATGTAAACGATGTAAAGTATAATTACGAAAACACCAAAATACAGCTGGAGCAGATAAAGCAGCAGATAGCAGACGCTAACATAGTAGCCCCCATAAGCGGTACAATTGTGCGTAAAAACCTGGAAGAGGGCGAGTTTGTAAACCCCGGCACCCCTATAGCTACTATAGTAGATGTAAGTAAACTGAAGGCACAGGTAATGGTGAGCGAGAACGACGTGTATAAGCTGAAGAGCGGCGCTACGGTAAATGTTACATCAGATATTTATCCTACTAAAGTGTTTAAAGGCACTATCCGCTACATAAGCCCACAGGGCGATGATAGTCACAACTACCCGGTAGAAATAACCCTGAACAATGAAAATGGCTCACCTATCAAGGCCGGTACATTTATCCGGGTATCGTTTGGTATAAGTGGCAATGCCAATACCCTGCAAATACCTAAGATAGCGCTGGTAGAAGGTTTGAAGAACCCTTATGTGTATGTATTGAAAGATAACAAAGCAAGTATTAAAAAGCTGGTGCTGGGCCGCGAAATAGGAGAGAATGTAGAAGTGCTGGATGGGCTGGCAGAAGGCGAAGAGGTGATAAGCAGCGGGCAGATAAACCTTGTAGAGGGTAGCCTGGTAACGGTTATAAAATAAGTGGCGATAAATAAAGTATAAAAGAAGATTTATGTCTATTACAGAAATTGCAATTAAACGGCCCTTGTTGATACTCGTGATATTTTTCACGCTGATATTGTTTGGGTTTATAAGCTATAAAGGTCTTAACTATAACCTGCTACCCAAGTTTGAAGCAAACGTGCTGGCAGTGGTTACAACTTACCGCGGTGCATCGGCCGAAGAGGTGCAAAGCACGGTAACCAAGCCGCTGGAGGATGCCATATCCTCTATGGAGGGGGTAGATAAAATCACCTCATCCAGCAGTGAGGGTGTGTCGGTAATTACCATCCAGTTAAAAACAGGAATAAGCACTATAACCGCGCAGCGCGATGCCGAGCGTAAAGTAAGCCAGATAAAGGC
>DATGWP010000113.1:0-3875 GCA_035299425.1 Chitinophagales bacterium
CAGCATAACGCCCGGTTACAAAAATCTCATTACTTTGGTTAACATACATTTCGTTCAACTGCGGAAACTCGTAGTTGGTAAGGCCGCTATTCCAGATATTAATGCGCTGGTAGTTACTTCCACCACCAAAAGTAAAGTCGGGTGTACCATCGGCATTATAGGCATAAAAGCCAAGCCCCTCGCCATTCATAAATGTAACTCCCAGGTTAGGGTACACATACGTAATAGACGTGTTGGTTAACTCTGTACCACCTAATATAATTTTCCCATCGCTTAGCTGTACTAACCTGCTACATACTGTACCGGAATAAGTACATGGCGAAACAGCAGTATAACTTAAATTAATGCTAATTACTCCCAGGTTATCAGCAAACGTATTATCTACTGTGCCGTTGCTGTTAAGTCGATACAACTGGCTGTAAGCGCCATCACCCAGCAAATACAATATGGCACCATCCGATTGTACTAACATATCTACAGCTTGAGGCGCATCGCATGGTGTATTCGGAGGGCTATTGGGCATTATATATGCATAGCCGTTAGTACCAAAGGTGCTATCCAGTTCGCTGCTGTTTGCCTTGTAGCGGTACACTTCGAAAGGCGTGGTAGCTACCAGCATTTTTCCATCGGGCTGCATAGCTAATACGCGGGCTCCGGCAATACCTGAGTTAAAGTTATCGGACCCACCTGAATAGTAACCGTTAAACAAATGTGTACTGTAATCGTTACCCTTTACTGCATTAAAGGCATAAAACCTGTTTTGCGAAGGATTAGCGCCACCCATAGCGGTAACGCCTACAATGGTAGTATCGTTACGCTGAGCATAAGCCCTGGCCTGTGGGGCAACGCCTAATCCTGCTTTGTTTACACCCAATCCGCTGCTGTTGGCATCCAGCAAGGCACCGCCTTGTGTTGTAAACGCAGCATATACCTTACCGCCGCGCACGCTGTGCAACGAACGAACAAAATCGTAATCATACTGATTGTGGTAATAAACACCGTTTGAATTGTATGAAGTAAGCGGCGCTCCGCTGGTGCCGTTGAATGCAGCCACCATAGCCTTGTAAAAATTATTGGTATTGTCGTCATAGCTACCTCCTATCCAAACATTACCGGATGCATCCTGCACTACCCCCAGCGAGTTAAGTTTGTTGTTCGCCACATAAATACTACGTGCGTTGCGGGTACTGCCAAACACCGTATCTACTTCGTAGGCAGGTGGGGTGCCTCCACCGCCAGCCATAGCTGTAATGCTACCAAGCCAGCTAAGGCCAATTAGTAATTCTCTTTTCATGTTAAGTTGATTTTTGTTTAGCGCAAACATGCGAAGAGGACAGTGCTTGGTTGTTTGCGTTTTGTAAATAGTATCGTATGCTTTGTGAAACGCAAATCGGGCTTGTAAACAGAATGATGGAAACTGCCTATACTTGCTACCAGCATGGAAAAACAGGCGATTGATGTTTTATTAAAAGAAATTGCAGCCCTGCAATACAGTAATCCGGAAGAAGCATTTGCCCAAAACGAAGAGGCGCTGGCTGCCAGTCAACTGGCCCAATACGAAATTGGCTACGGTTTGGCACTTAACAACAAAGGAAACTACTATTTCTGGCGCGATGAAAGCGACACAGCGCTTGACTGGTATATAAAGGCCGATCGTACTTTATCTAAAAGTGCAGATTGGGAAGACAGGATTATAGCCAAGAGTAATATAGCCATGGTGTTTAGTAAGATAAACGAACCCGCAAAATGCCTGGAGGTATATCGTGAAATAGAAAATGAACTGGTTAACCACCCGGTAAATATCAAGCATGCACAGGTTTACCTGAACATTGATGTTGTACTACTGGCACAAGGCAAAGCTGAAGAAGCCAAAAACTATGCTACAAAAGCCTATGCAATTGCGCAACAACTTAATCACCCGTTTGGCATTAGCATATCTGCCAACCATATAGCCGGCTGCTGCCTGGAAATGGGTGATGCAGATAATGCAGAGAAGTATATTACAGAGTGTTTTGAGTTAGATACCACCCACGGGTTTACGCAGCAACTTTGTATGGATCATTTCAGGGCAACTGTAATTAGCAATAAAAAAAAGCAGTACAGCAAAAGTATTCAATACGCTATAGATGGATTAGCAATACTGGAACAAAACCCCAACGCAGAAACAAAAAACGGCATACTGGCTGCATTGGCAGAGGCTTACGAAGCAAACGGGGAATACAAAGAAGCACTACAAACGCAGAAGCTATTGCTGGAAGAAAAACTAGCCTACGTTTCGGCAGAGAAGGCAAAAGCTATTGTTGGTATAAACGGTAAATACAACCTGGAGAAAAAGGAAGCGCAACTACGCGAAATTCAACTACAAAAGCTGGACGCAGAACTCAAGGCCATTAAAAGCCAGATGAATCCTCATTTTGCATTTAATACGCTTAAAACCATCGATTACATGCTTGAAACAAACAAAGTAAGCGAAGCCAGAAAATCGCTACAATCGTTTGCACAGCTAATGCGCGCCACGCTCGAACAAAGCGGAAACGACTTCACGGTTATAGCCGATGAGGTATTGCTGCTGGAAAATTACATCCGTCTCGAAAAAAATGCACTCGGCGAATCTTTTATTTACACCATTGATGTAGACCCCGCAATAGACCAGAGCTATGAACGCGTACCCAGTATACTACTTCAGCCAATAGTAGAGAACGCTATAAAGCATGGCCTACGCCACAAAGAGGGGGCTAAAGCATTACATATCCATTTCGAATCTTCTATTGATGGTTTAGCTGTAAGTATTGAAGATAATGGAATAGGGCGAAAGGCAAGCGAGGCACTAAACATTTTACGCACAGGCCACCAATCATTTGCCGGCAGTGCCATGCTAAAACGGATTGACTTTTTAAATGAGAAAGCCGGATACAATAAATACTCATTAACTACCCAAGACCTGACAAATGGAACCCGCGTAAATTTACGCTGCCTTGCAGAAAAAACTATACTTTAAACTGCTGCCACATGGCAATAAACTCCTCTTTTCTATCACGCGCCACCGGAACCAGTGAGCCATTTTTCATTAATAGCTCCCCACCCTGTGCTGTTACATATTCTTTCACCTCGTACATATTTACCAGATACGACCGGTGACAACGAAAAAACTGCTTCCTGGGTAGCAGGTTATCAAATTCCTTCAGCGATTTTGTAACAGTAAGTGGTGTAGTATTCTTTAAAGTAATAGCAGTATATACATTATCCGCTTTTAAGTATACCATGTCGGCTACATCTACAAAATTTACACCGCCGGTATAAGGTATAGCAATCCTCTTAAACTCTTTGGTAGCCAGATTTTCTTTAAGTAAATCTGTTCGTTCCTGGGTATATAAATTTTTCTTTGCACCAACCTTTAGCAGGGCTTTCTGTAACAATATTTCATCTACAGGCTTTACAAGATAATCTATAGCGCTAAGCTGAAATGCCCGTACCGCAAACTCACTGTACGAGGTGGTAAATATTAATTCGAAATTAATTTTGCCCTCGTCAAAAAAATCAAGCAGCTGCAAGCCACTTAGTACGGGCATTTCAATGTCGGTAAAAACCACATCTGGCTGGTATTGGTGTATAGCTTTTACAGCCTCCTGAACACTACTACATGTAGCTACTATCGTCACTTTGGTGTTACACTTCTGTAGTTTACAGGATAGGCTGTCCAAATCATTAGCATCATCATCCACCAAGATCACTTTCACCATATTCGCAAATAAACAGACAGTTCGGGTTAAATCCAAAACAGAGACCATTGCTAAATAGGAGAACTAGATAAACAAAGAAGTATTTATTGCTAAAAAAGATATTATAAAAAATTGCCCGCAAGCAGATTAAATAGC
>DATGWP010000114.1:0-9249 GCA_035299425.1 Chitinophagales bacterium
AAGGTGCTGAACTCGGTATGGCAGGCCTCGCAGCCTATAAGGTATTCCATCGTGTTCACGTTGTCGCAGGGCATAAGTCCGCTCCAGTTAAACACCGGCATCGACTGATAGTTCCTTGGGTTAAAGTGGTTATACTTAAAATAGCCCACCTCGCACATTAGCTTGTTATCTTCTATAATTACAATCACGGCATACTGTATATACATCAGGCGTATACATCCATTGGCATTGCCGGCATACTTAATTATACCTTTACCACTCTGCCGGTCACTCTCAGGGTCCAGCGATTGTAATGGCGTTAAGTTGGCAAACTCCCGTTCCACAGCTTCCTTGTTCGGGCTTTTGGCTTTCTCAGCAGTTGGCGCAGCAGTAGCAGCCACGTTCGACCTGTTAAACACTTCTGGTTGGTTCAGCCATTCCTGTATCAATCTGTACATAGCTTCCTTCTTGTAGGGCTTGTCAATTTCAACGGTGAAGTTGTAAGCTATTTTACCCATCACCGAATCGTAAGGCAGTTTATTTTGGCCATACAAACCACTGGCTGTAAGCGCACAAGCTATTATTGATAAAAGAAGGGTTTTGATGGGTGCAAAAGGCATGTTTGTTATATACGACAATTAATAAGCGCTGGTTACAACCAAAACTCCACTATTTGGCGGCGGATATTATATTAGCGGCATGAGCAAAGTAATTGTGGCCCCCTCGGTGCTTAGCGCCGATTTTGGAAACCTGCAGCGCGATGTAGAAATGCTGAACCGCAGCCAGGCAGAATGGATACATATTGACGTAATGGATGGCGTGTTTGTGCCTAACATCTCTTTTGGCTTTCCGGTGCTACAGGCCATACGCAAGCACACCCAAAAGTTCTGCGATGTGCATTTAATGATAGTGCAGCCAGAAAAATATGTGCAGCAGTTTCGCGACGCCGGTGCCGATATGATAACCGTGCACTACGAAACAGTTGACCATCTTGATTCTATTATTCATCAGATAAAGAAGACCGGTGCACAGGTAGGTGTATCGCTTAATCCATCTACACCGGTGCATGTGCTTAGCGAAGTAATACACCTGATAGACCTGGTGCTCATCATGAGCGTAAACCCCGGCTTTGGTGGGCAGAAGTTTATATCCACCGCTACCCGTAAAGTGAAAGAGGCAAAGGCATTGATACAATCCTCGGGCTCTGCTGCTAAAATTGAAGTAGATGGGGGAGTAGGCCTTGGCAACGCCAAAGAACTGATAGATGCTGGTGCCGATGTATTGGTAGCCGGTAACGCCGTATTTGGTTCGCCGGACCCATCCAAAACCATTGAGCAATTAATGAATGCCGGCAACTAAAACCTGCTGCGTATAAAAGCAATAATCTTATTCAATTACCGTTTAGCTGTTCAATGTTTAAAAAGTTAATATTCCTTGCCTCTTTCTTTTGTATTGCAGCTATTGCTTTCGGACAAAATACCGGAACCGTTAAGGGCGTTGTCTCCGACTCTGTAGGTAAGAAATTCGACTTCATTGCTGTGGTAGTAGAAGAAGACCAGCGCATTCAAACCAATACAGATGCTAACGGGGCATTCCAGCTAACAGTGCCCGCCAATCAAAAGCTTACACTTGTCTTTTCTTCCGTAGGCATAGAACCGGTTAGAAGAAAGATAGAAGTAGCTCCCGGTGCAACTTTAAATATAACACAGGTAGTCACTGAGAAAATAAGGACTAAGAAGGGCATAACTGTAACAGCCGACCGTAAGGACGATAATGTAGGTACCGTAGAAGTTAAAGACCAAAAATTATTGGTGAGTGTTGGCGGTAGTTTTGAGGACCAACTACAGTTTCAGGGCATTGGCGTATCTAAAACCAACGAGCTAAGCTCAGCATACTCGGTGCGTGGGGGTAACTTTGATGAGAACCTGGTATATGTAAACGATTTTGAAGTATATCGGCCTTACCTTATCCGTAGCGGCCAGCAGGAAGGTTTGACCTTTATAAACGGTAGCTTAGTAGGCAATGCCAAGTTCACATCTGGTGGTTTCCAGGCACGCTATGGTGATAAAATGAGCTCGGTGCTCGATGTTACTTACAAGCGACCTAAGTATTTTGGAGGTAGTGCTTATGCGAGCTTGCTTGGGTTTGGTGCGCACTTAGAAGGCGCCGATAAGTCTGGCCGTTTTACCTTCCTGTTAGGGGTTCGCCAGCGCCTTAGTCAGTATATCTTGAAATCGTTGGAGACTAAAGGGGAGTACAGCCCAAGCTTTGTAGATGTGCAGTTGTTTGCCACCTACACATCTAAAAACAACAAATGGGGGCTGGAGCTTATCAGCAACTATGCCCGCAACCAGTTTGTTTTTAAACCGGTTAACCGCGAAACTACCTTTGGTTTATTGACCGATGTAAAGAAACTGACCATCTATTTCGATGGGCAGGAGTCGGATATGTATCAGACCTTAATGAATGGTCTTTCGCTTAGTTATTCGCCTAATGAGAACTTGCGTTTTAAGTTGTTGGGTTCTCATTACCTTAACCGCGAGAAAGAAGCTTACGATATTCTTGGAGAGTATTTCCTAAGCCAGGTAGAGAGCGATTTGGGTAAAGATAACTTTGGCGAGGTTTTGTATAATCTGGGTGTAGGTGGCCTGCACGATTGGGGACGCAACACTTTGAACACCGATGTATATTTCGGGGGTACCCGCGGCAATTGGTTTAAAGAGTTAGGCAATGCCCGCTCTGAACTTAGCTGGGGCCTCGATTACAAACGCGAAGTAATAGAAGATAAGATTAGCCAATGGAAACGGTTAGATAGTGCCGGCCATTCTCTCCCTTACAACTTCACTACCGATTTCAATAACCCCGTATACCGAGATACCAACGTCTATTTCCTGTCGGTAAAAGAGGGCATAGGCATGGATGGAGCGCCTTTAAGAACGCAGTTCGATTTAAAATCTAATCGTATATCTGGATTCGTTCAAAACTCATGGCGCTTTGGCGACTCTACTACCAGCCGGGTTACATTTAACTACGGTGTGCGCTTCTCTTATTGGGATGTAAACAAGGAGTTTATTATTACGCCACGCGCACAGTTAACCTACAAACCGAAGGGCAAAAAGGATATACTACTGACCGCCGCCGTGGGAACATACTACCAGCCACCGTTCTACCGCGAAATGCGCGACCTGGATGGAAACGTGAACACCAATCTCCGCTCGCAAAAGTCGTTGCATGCTATCGTGGGTATCAATTACGCTTTCAAAGCCTGGAAACGCAATTTCAGTTTCATATCCGAGGTTTATTATAAGTACCTGTGGGATTTGGTGCCTTATAAATACGATAACATACTTATCCGCTACATGGGCGATAATTTATCAAAGGGCTACGCCGCCGGCCTCGATTTGCGGCTTAACGGTGAGCTGGCCGAAGGTGCAGAAAGCTGGATCAGTATGAGCATAATGCAAACCCAGGAAGATCTTAAAAACGATAGATACACCGCCTATTTTGATAGCAGTGGCAGGGCATGGTCTAACATTGGGGCTAATGCCGAAAGGATAGTAGATAGTGCGGTGGTTGTACCCGGATACATTCCCCGCCCTACTAACCAGTTGGTAAACTTTGCCATGTTCTTTCAGGATTATATCCCCAAGTTCAAATTTATTAAGGTGCACTTAAGCATGGTGTTTGGTGTGGGGCTTCCATTTGGCCCTCCCGGCCGCGATAAATACAAGGATGTGCAAAAGCTACCTCCTTACCGCCGCGTAGATATCGGCTTTAGCGGTCAGCTATGGAACCCTATGTGGGCTAAGCAAAAGAATAAGTTTAACCAGGGCCTTAAGGGTGTATGGCTATCGCTCGAAGTATTCAATATCTTCGGTATTACCAACACAGTATCTTACCTGTGGGTGCGCGATATCAGCAACACCCAATATGCCGTACCTAACTATCTATCCTCGCGCCGAATCAACGCCAAGCTTATAGTTAATTTTTAATGCACTATGCCCACCTATATAACTAAAGCGTTTATTACAGCATTCCCTATAGTTTGCGGTTTAATTGTTTTAGCTGATTATTTTGTGCTGACCGGGAATAGCAAGGGAGGTGTGATAGTGATGAAAGAATTAGTGCATCAGGCAAAAGGTAGTGGCAATTACTATTTGCGTTTCGAGGAGTTTAATGCGTATGTAAGCAGGTCGGTTTATCTGGAGTTCAATATTGGAGATTCTGCTGTGGTTGAGTATTCTCCGTTGGGGAAGGAGGTTACAAATATCTGCAAACCTGTTACCCTAAGGTGTTATAGTTTTGCATCTGGTCAGTTTTGGTATATGCTGGCATTTGCTTTAGGTTTTATTGGTATAGCAATAGCTGTTTGGTACGTCGATAATATGCCCTTTCAAGCTTATGTCTTCTTAGGAGTTGCGAACCTTGCTTCACTAATAATATTGATAAAGCTGATTGCAACCGGTGGTTTTTAGGTGGCATTAAAACAGCAACGGCTAAAATCGTCTCCAACGGCTCGCATTTTCTTATTTTAGTGCCATGAAGATTTCCATTATAGGCGCGGGTAATGTAGCTACCAATCTGGCGCTGGCGCTAAAAAAAGCCGGGCACGAAATAGTGCAGATATACAATCGCAGTAACGATGCCGGTGCCGAACTGGCGCGCACCGTGGCCGCTTCGTTTACTTCCGAAGCTAACGAATTGATGGAAGCCGATGTTTACCTGCTGGCAGTTAAAGATGATGTAATTGCCGAAGTAGCAGCATTGCTAAAATTAGAGGGCAAAATCGTAGCCCATACATCTGGGACCAAACCAAAAGAGTTATTAGAGCCGGCATCTTCTGCCTTTGGTGTGTTTTATCCATTGCAGACAATGAAGAAAAACTCAAAAGTGGACTTTAAGAATGTACCTGTATTAATAGAAGGGAGCGATGCAAAGGTTGTTCGTAAACTGGAAGAACTGGCTAAAACCATATCGCAAAACGTGCACCGTGTAGATGCTGAACAGCGCCAGTGGATTCACGTAGCGGCAGTATTTGCCAACAACTTCACCAACCATATGTATAGCATATCCGAGTCTATATTGCTTGGCCATGGCTTACCTTTCGATATTCTCAAGCCTCTTATCTATAGCTCCATCGAAAACCTGCAGCACAGGTCACCGGGAGAATTGCAAACCGGCCCCGCCTCTCGTGGCGATGTGCAGACTATAGAGAAGCACATGATGCTACTGGCAGATGATACACGTCTGCAAAAAATTTATGAGATACTCACACAAAGCATCATGGCTTCCGTAGGTCAAAATCATAAATAACTTAGCTTCGCGTTATAGTTTAAACCCTACATGGAAAAAGTAATTGCCCTTGCCCGGCTTGTAAGAGCTGGTAACCTTTTTATAATAGCCCTAAGCATATCGCTTTTCTATTACCTCATACTGGTGCCTGCGCATCAATTCAGGCTGTTTACCAATTTGGTGCCTTTTACCAATTTCGAGTTTGTGCTGTTTGTGCTCTCTGTAATACTGATTGCAGCTGCCGGAAACATCATCAACGACTATTTCGACTTTGAGTTGGATAAAGAGTTCAAGCCAGAGCGCCCGCTGGCACAGGGAATGTTCTCGCTCGATACAGCCATGTATCTGCACGCCGCGCTGGCTTTCGCTGGTATCGGTATTGGCTTTTACCTGGGCTACCGGGCCGATAGTTTTAAAATTGGCTATATCTATGTTATCTGCACCATCATGCTATATGTGTATTCAGCATTCCTTAAAAAAGTAGCGCTGGCCGGTAATGTGCTGGTATCAGCTTTAACCGGTTTTGTGTTTGTGTTGCTTATGTTATTCGAACTACGCTTTTTAAATACCCTTCATTTTGAAAACGCCGGCTATGTACTCGACCTTTTGCTATGGCAGGTTAAGTTTTACGGCGGCTTCGCATTTTTAACCAACCTGGCCCGCGAAATAGTTAAGGATATAGAAGACCGCGAGGGAGATGAAGAACATAATATACTAACCCTGCCGGTTCAGTTTGGTGTGCCTGTTGCAAAAATCGCCGTAGGTATTGTATTCGCGCTGCTTCTTGCCGGGCTGGCTTTCTTCATGCGTGGTTTTATAGCCGCCGGTGCTACTAAAGAGTTTATCTACTTAACCGTTGCCGTTGTTATACCCGTGCTTGCCGCTGGTGTTATGCTTGCTATGGCTAAAGAGAAGAAGCAATATGCAGCTATCAGCTTGCTGTTAAAAGTCATCATGCTGCTGGGTATTTTATCTATACCTGCTTTTTACCTGTTCAATAAACAATAAGCATGTCGTTTAAACCTGCATATAAAATTATCTTAGCCTCTAACTCACCCCGCCGCAAAGAGCTGATGCGCATGGCCGGCTTCGATTTTGAGGTTAAGTCTAAAAACATACCCGAAACCCATCCCGATGGCATGCGCTCCGAAGATATACCGCAGCATTTGGCAGCTGAAAAAGCTAAGGCTGTTCTATCCGATTTAAACGATAGCGAAGTGGTAATTGGTGCCGATACTATTGTAATACTCAACGGTAAAATTTTTGAGAAACCGGTTGACCGTGAAGATGCTGTTAACATGCTTACTACCCTCAGCGGACAAATGCACGAAGTAATAACTGGGGTGTGTATTGTATCAAAGCAAAAAGAAGTGTCATTTTCCGAAACCACAAAAGTGCTGTTCAATACCCTCACCCGTGCAGAGATTGAATACTACGTAGATAACTATAAGCCGTACGACAAAGCCGGCTCCTATGCCTGCCAGGAGTGGGTTGGCGCAGTCGCTATTAACCGCTTCGAGGGAGATTACTTTAATGTAGTTGGCTTGCCGATTAACCGCGTATATAAAGAGTTGAAGAATTTCTGATGGAAAACCCGATTAAAGAATCGCCGCTCCAGGTATTGCAGCATCCTCTTTTAGATGAAAAAGGAATAACCCTTTATGTGAAGCGTGATGATTTGATACACCCACAGGTGCAGGGCAATAAATGGCGTAAACTAAAATACAACCTCTATAACGCGCGGCTCAATAAGCAGAACACACTACTTACTTTCGGCGGACCATATTCCAATCATATTTATGCCACCGCCGCTGCTGCAAGGTTGTTTCACTTCAGGTCTATTGGTATTATAAGAGGAGAGGAGCCAGTCGTTAAAAGCGCTACACTACAGTTTGCCGCCTCACAGGGTATGGAGCTATACTACATGGACCGGGAGATGTACCGCCATAAAGATGACCCCGATAATATCGAAAGCCTGAGGGTGCAAATCGGCGATTTCTACCACATACCCGAGGGCGGCACCAACATGCACGCCTTAGAGGGTGTAGCCGAAATCATTGAAGAACTGGATATAGAATACGATTACATAACCACTGCCTGCGGCACCGGTGGTACTATTGCCGGTTTAGTTGTGGGGCTGCAGGGCAACAGGCAAGTGCTTGGTTTTAGTTCGTTAAAGGGCGAAGATACACTCTCCGCCAGGGTAAACGAGCTGGTTTGTGAGTTTACCGGTAATACCTTTCCAAACTTTTCTATCAATTTCGATTATCACTTTGGCGGCTACGCCAAAATAAAGCCAGAGTTGATTGATTTTATAAAACAGTTTAAGCAACAGCACGGCATACAATTAGAGCCGGTATACACCGGCAAAATGTTTTATGGCCTGTTTGATTTAATAGCGAAAGATTACTTCAAACCCGGTTCACGCATTGTAACAATACATACCGGCGGGCTGCAAGGATTAAGTGGCTATCCTGAATTACTTTAAGCCAATGCCGGTAACGAAGAATTTTGTATTGTATTTAAAGTCCCTTTAGGGATTTAGGGTTCCTCCTTTGGAGGAGATTTAGAGGAGGCCTCTTCATTCTCCTTCTTAAACCCATACGGGCAATGCCTGCATCCGCTTTTGCAGCAGTAGCCACGGTTTAGGTGATACTTCTCGGTAAATACCATCAGTCCGTTCTCAAAATAGAAAAACTCATTTTTAGGTGGAGGGCATGCCATAGGGGTAAAAATAAAAACATCCGAAGCTTTATTTGCTTCGGATGTTCATTGTTTTGCTATCCTGAAACCAGGCTTTGCGAGGTTGAAGGATTTTGTATTATCTTAATTCATTACCACAATCTTCTTAACTGTAGTACTTCCATTAGCTTGCAAATGCACAAAGTATAATCCGGCGGAAAGATTTTCATCCATAGCATTTACACGTAGTGTTTGTTTGCCTTCATCCTGTTTGCCATTAAAGATGTTTTTTACCTTAACACCCGCTATGTTATACAGGTCTATTGTAACCATATCGTTAGCCGTTAAGGTATAGTTTATCTCAAAGTTATTTTTTGCCGGGTTAGGGTTAATCCTCAGCAACGACTTGTCATCTTTCTCATTCTTAACAGAGGTAGTAGCAGGTAGCTCTGATGTGTAAGAGAAGTATGTAACAAACATTTCTCCATCAGTAGTTAATCCAAATGGAATGGTAGCACCGGTATTATTCAGGTAAGTAGCCTCAAAAATTAAACCGTTGGTCATATCCACTTCCAGCATTGGGTTAAAAGTTCTTACTGCAGGATGGGTATAATCGTAATAGCCCTGGTTAAAGGTATAATCTTCGTTGTAAAAACCCTCATATATCTGTGTACCTTTAGTGCCATCGCTGTTGCGCAAAAACATATCAAAGTCCTTGCCCCTGCTATGGGTGTGCGATTGTATATTCCAGAAATAACGTGTTTCGCCTGGTGCGGTGGCTACGTTCTCAAAAGTAACAGGCTGGCCGTCGCCCGGTATCTGCAGGGCGAATGGATTTTGCCCGCCATAAGAAGACAAGTCAGTCTTCATTTCTATTGACGAACCTCTCGGCTGTGTATAGATATTTAGGTAAGCCGTGGCAGGCACCGACATCGTACCGCTATAGTTTTTCATGTGCAGGTTAAGCAATAACGATTCACCGGCATCCTGGTAGTGCGCTGTGCCTTCAGGTAGCAACAGGTCATCAGAAAACTGCCATATAGCCATAAACTTAGTGTGCTGAAAAGTCAAAATCTGCGCATTAAAATTGGCTCCATCTACCGGTGCCGGGCCAAACGCTGTTACACCAGCATCGGTAATTTTGCGTAGCGCCCAGTGGTGCGACTCAATCGGAATTTTAGCATGAAACTCGGTAAGTTCTTTGTCTTCGGTCAGCCCGGGGTTATACACCTGAAACAACTCAAACTCTTCGTGAGGTGTTAAAAACACCGGCCCGAATTTTACCTGGTAGCCTTC
>DATGWP010000115.1:0-9364 GCA_035299425.1 Chitinophagales bacterium
TCAGTATAGGGTTGGGCATAATATTTTTTTACGTTTACAATTTCGAGGTGTACTAGAATTGTCTCGCCGGGCAAAATAATGTCAGGAACTCCTTTATTGCCAAATGCCTTTTCCGGAGGGAGTTTAACCTTTGCCGAGTCGCCAATCCATAACCCGGATAGCAATGCTTCATCAAATCCTTTTATTACATCATTCCGGCCAGCTATCACCCTTAAGGGCTCATTGCTGCGTAATTTATCCTGGTGGTCGCTATGATCCGAGGCATCAAATTTTCTGCCATCTGCATGCATTAATACAAAGTTCAGGAAAACCGTGTCGTTTACTTGTATTTTATTATGCCCAACGCTTTTAGGCTGCCTCTGGCAACTGAATAATAGTAGTATAAGTAAAAGTGGTGCCTGTTTCATTTTAGCTATTGTGTATGTAATACTACTCTGAAACCATCGGCTGCGTCATTCATATCAATTTCCGGAAATGTAGAAGGGCCATAGCAACTTACATAGTAAACCTGTAAAAAAGCGGGTGTATGATAATGGTACCCCCCCCCTTTGCCAGTGTGATAAGGAATATCGCACGACCAATAATCTTTTGTCCATTCCCAGGCATTGCCGGCCATATCGTAGCATCCGTATACGCTTATAGCATTATGCGTCTTAAATCCGTTGTGCGCATTTCCATCATAAAAACCTACTGGTGTAGTACCTGTTTCAAACGGGTCGTTGCTCAAATAATAATTGGCATAGGTGCTGTCAATTTGGTTTCCCCAGGGATACCAAAAATCGGTATTCCCGCGCGCTGCTTTTTCCCATTCTCTTTCACTAGGCAAATCAAATCCATACATATTGCAAAAATATTTAGCGCCGTACCAAGTAACACTCACTGCCGGGTGATCACGGTATAGACTATCCATGTACACCTGGCCATTTCGGTAATTAATTTTATTGTCGTAACTGCGTATGCGGTATTGCCCGCCGCTCACTAAATCATCGCCCGAGTAATTGCAAACAAAAGCACTGTCTGATGCATAAATTAAACCAGTTTCAAGTGCACTGGTAAGAAAGCCTGCAAACTGCGAGTTAGTAACCTCATATTTGCCAATATAATATCCATATTTTATTGTGTCGGTTACAGATGCAAGGCCACTTTTAAAAACGCCCGGTGGTACATATACAAGGTCCATATTGTTGATAGAAGTATCTTTAATTGATATTTTTACTACAATCGAATCCGTATCAGATTTACTTCCATTTTCACACGAAAGCAAAATGCTCAGACTAATAATAAATAGTACTATAATTCTTAGTTGCTTCAACCTTATATGCTGTAGCAGCAAATCTAAACAAAATACACACACACCTTCTTCTGTATCTACACAAGGTGTGCATGCTGCATTTTATAATGCTAAGGGAGATAGAATCGCTTTTTGTACCTCGCAGGGAAATCTCTTTATTACCGATGACTCTTTTGTGTGTATAGCTAAAGTTGTTGCCCACACCGGCAATGCTTATTCCTCTTTTTTTTCAGAAGATGGAAAGCATATAGTTACCGGTGGTAAAGATGGTTTGTTAAAACTTTGGACAGTAGATTCATTGATTCGCGTCAGGCAATTCAATTTTAAAGGAAGCCCGTATACTTCTATTTATGGCTACCATACGGTAAGTGCCTGTGGGGAACATGGTAAACTGGCTACATACCAGTTAACAGGCAATAAGGTGACAGAAACTATATTAGACAGTGCAGGGGCCTATTTTCTTTACTCCATTATTCCTGATACCACTGTGCTTGTTTCTTCGGGTAATAAGGGCTACGAGGTAGATGTGGTAAGTGGAAAAATAATGCATCAATACACGGGTCATAATGGGGCTGTATATTGCATTATGCCGGGCCTGAGTAACCAACGGGTAGTTACATCCTGCACCGATAGTATTGTAAGGATTTTTGACCGCCAAAGCCAGGCTCTTCTTTTCCGCTCGTCTGTATTGGATGGCCAGGTGTATGTGGCAACTTACAACCCCTTAAATAATAACGTGGCAGTGGCCACATCTTCTGGTTCTATATTTATATTAGACACTACATTAAGGCATATTTCAAGGCAAATTCTTGCATTTAAAGGCCGGGTAAATACGATTCATTTTTCACCTGATGGCTCCAGGATTGTTGCCGGCAGCGAGGACGGAGGAGTGAAACTTTTTTCTACCAGCACCGGCCAGATGCTGAGCGAGTTTAAATGGTAGAATTAAAAAATGAGTTGCAATGCCTCTGATCTTGTAAGTATGGTAGTATTACAGCTATTGATAGAGTCTTGGGTATAAATTTTTGTTTTAGTTGGTTCTTTTTCCTGCCAGGTATGCGTGGACGAGAGAGGCGCGAATTCTAATTTGTAAGCATCTACTTTAATGTATTGCGGCGCTTTTTTACCCATAAATGGATTTTCTTTTAGCTGGCTACTTATTCCAGTATCGTTAACAGAAAGTTTGTATAGAAAGTTACATATCCATGGTGGCATTCGGTCAGAATAATTGTTTAGAGGATTATGTAAATAGGCTCCTTCATGAAGTGTTTCGTAAAACATTACATGGTCTAGCCGGGGATATATGGGCGCATAAAAACCAGTATAGTCTGTCAACGCTGAAGGAAGGAACCTGAATTTATAGTATTGCCAATCGGTGCCGTTATTACTGCCACTAAATCTTAGTTCGCCATGGTAACGTGGTATACCTTTAAATACTCCATAAGGGTTACAAATACGCCAATAGCCAATCCACCTGAATGGCTCAGCTATTTTATCAAGTGTTTTATTTGATGGTTTTAAATTATTAAAGTAGTAGTTATAGTGGTTTTGGTAGGAGTATGGGGTAGGATCGAATACATAAAAACAATAGAGCAATTGGTAGGCTGCATGAACCAGGAGAATAGCACTTACCGGTACTGGTAAGTAAAATGATGGGAGGGGATTTTTTGGGGCCTTATAAGAGGATAAAAAATCTCCTTTTTTAAGAATGGTAAAAGCGGTTACAACGGATAGAACATTAAAGAAGCCATAGTTACCGGTAAGCTGTATCAGCACCGAAATAACAAGAAATGTGGCAAACGCAATAAGCCTCATTTTTTTACGGCCAAACACGAAGAAGGGTACTATTATTTCTCCAACAAATAGGCCTGCTTCTGCCGTGTATTTAGCCCATTGAGGTGCGTTGTGGAAATAGTGGGCCAGTGGTGTTGGCATTGGCTGTGCCTGAAAAAAGTAGTCGAAGAATGTAAAGTTAGTCCATACATCCAGAGGCATGTAAAATTTATTGACTCCCATGCAAAACCATAATCTAAAGTTCAGCAGTTTGAAACATAAATCTATCAGGTTAGGTATCGCAGCATATCTGTGCACGAAATAGCTTGATAAAATAGCTAGGAAGCCAACTTCAGCCAAAAAGAGGTCGATGATTATTATGAAAAAATCGCTTCCGACAGATGTTATTGAAATAAAGGATGCCCACGCTAAGAGGGCTCCCCAAAAAATATTTCTATTTAGCAATAACATCAGGCCACCCATGCATCCCAAAGCAACCAGTAGATATAGCATGGAGTTGGTTGGCCACAAGTGAAAAAATGAAGGAAACTGAATAATTGATTTAAAAATACCCTGTTGTTGGTAAGATATATGGAGCAAATCAACAGCAGGTAAAAGGCCTTTAGCCCCAATAAGAACATCAATTTGAAAAAATAGGGGGATAAAGGCGGCAAGATAAACCAATCCCAAACCGGTATGAAACCATTTGTAATATTGGATGCTACCACAGTCTGCAGCCATCCATGTTTTTAGCCACTGTGTTTTTTTTACCATGTTAGGTACGTAACTCACTTAAAATAGATGTAGGTGAGTATTTCTCTGAAACATTTTTTACCCTTTTAATTACAGGACTTTCCGGCTCGCTGGCACCGGGGGTAAAATAACGCCAAAAATGATCCTCCACTTCAATTACTTCAATTTCATCATTCAGTTTTTTACAATAAACAGCATGGGCTTCCTGTGGCAATGCAAGGCAGTGAAACACAATCCTGTTAGTATCTGAGTTGTTAACTGGTGAAGCATGTACAATGCTGTCGTCAAAAATAAGCACCTCGCCAACATTTAAATTAACGGGTACCATGTTATAATCTTCAATTGACTCCAACACTTTTAACGGTTCCCAGCCAATATTATGATTTCTGTATTTAGAAAATTTTTTGTGGCTGCCGGGGGCAAAGTAAAGTGTACCATTGGTTGAATCGGTAGGTTGCAGCGGCGCCCATACAGATATGGACATAAACCGGGTTTCGTCTACTGTAGTTAGATTTTGATGCGGGCAAACATACCCGGAGCCGGGTGGCTTATTAAAAATGCTGGCCTGTATAATTTTGTAATTGTCTACATGGTTTGTAAATACAGGCACAAAAAGTTCGGTAATTACATCGTATATAGCTTGCTTATAAGCTACACTATTCTCAAAAAATGTACTGTGGTAGGGTACATCTACATTTTGATTTTGATGACCTGAAAAATTGATGCTCCCAGAAACCTCAACAATTTGCTTATAGGCTTGCTGTAAAGCTACATTATCTAAAACATGTAGCTTTACAAATCCGTTTTTTTGTAGTTCGTCATTTAGGCTTTTGTTATGTAGCACATTTCTCTCCATATGCATCGTGTTTCAACTCCAAATATAGTATTTACCAGGCGCGGTAGTTTCTGCCACAAATCCACCCAGTGTAATGCGGCTTTGTGTACCCTTAATTTTTTCAACTCTATGCCATACATTGCCACCGGCAAACAGCAATAGATCGCCGGCTTTGGGTTTTATAAAGGTACGGCGTACACTGTTCTTATCTTCCAGGTCTATAGCATTGTTTAGCTCATCTCTTAGCAATATAGGATTCTCTCTCTTTTTAACATCGTTCCAGTTTAAATCAAAACAGCACAGTTCACCTCCTTCTTCTGCGGCCTGCAAGGTTATAAAATAGCTAAGCTTGTTCTCCTTTATGTTCATAAGCTGTAACCAACTAAAAAACGAAGGAAATTCTTCAAAAAAAAGATTTTCGCAATGTGCTATTAGTTCTCCCTGCCCCGGCAATAGTTCTCGTATGTTAAAAGGCACCAAGGCCTGGGCTGTTTCGGGGTGAATGATTGGGCTAACATGTTGAAACTCTTTAAACATTTGCAAAAACAGGCATAACCGTTCGGTGATGTTCAACCCAAACAAATCAGTTTGTCGCTCTTTAAGTTTTTGGGCTATTTCAATATATCCATCTATAGTAACTGTGCCCGCTGCTTTCATTTGTGTAAACTGGGCAAAACTTAAAGGATAGGATACAAAACCCTCATTAATCACCGTTTTTTCTGAAAGCGGTAGTTTTCTGAAGCCGTTTAAGAGAGAAGCAATTTCAGTTGGATTTAAAAAATCCTGAATTAGAATGCCGGTTATCTGTTCGTTTAGCAAATCAGACATTGCATTTTCCGGCAAATTTTGTATCTGATTCGTAGTTATAAAGGTGAATAGTTCATTGCGTATCATAAGCAAAATCTTAAAAGCGCGATTAGCGGAGGTAAATGAAAAACAAGCCTATCTGTTTTTTCGTTTGTAAAAGTTAGCAATACAAGGTAAATTATTCCACTTTCGGGTACATGGAAATCCGATTTATACATATCGGCCACAATAAGAGCGGCCATAATTAACTTGGTAGGCCATAGCCCAATTACATTGGGTAACGTATGGATATTATGAGCCTTATCTACGCTGGAATCTCTTATATCCCAAAAAATTTCCCCTATCAGAACGTATATGATAAGCGAGGAGATAGATGAAATATTAATGCTTTTAATGTCGCCATTGGTTAGCATTATACTATGCATTACCAGCGGTAGGCCATAAATCAGAAGCGCAGAATAAAGGTTCTTAACAAGGAAAATATTTTTGGCCCGTATGTTTTTATATAAAGGAACTGTATATAGAAAGGTAATTGGTAGAAGCAAAAGCCAATACATAACGGGCTTAAACGAGATTACATACAAAGCGAATGAACTTGCTAAACATAATGTTACCAGCAGGTATAGTGCTTTGGCCTGATAGTCGGGTATAAATTCATCTGGCTGCGCCAGGCTATCCATTTTTCGATCATATACCCGGTCGAACAGGAATAGGCTGAAGTGCCAGAGTGAGAATGAAAGTATGAGAAATACATTGATTGCGACCCCACTGGTTAAGTTATTGTAGTAAAGCAGAAACGCAAAAATGAGCGAAAGGTGAATTCTATACCGTACAAAATGAAACAGCAATTGCCTGAAATAATAGTAAGTTTTGCTTAGTGTATTAATCAGCATACTAGTGAGCTTATATCCCATGTCAGTCGTGCCCTGATAGGATGCGATGGATTGATGTTCCATAGTTTATCCGCTTCCCATTCATTGGGCCTTACGCTAAAAGAAAGAATGTCGCTAAGTAGCATAACATCATTAATGCCATCTCCAAAAATAATTTTTGTGTAGTATCTCCCTTTGTTAAGCAGGTGCGCGGGTATGCCAACTTTTACTTTATATTTTCCTGGCTGGTCATAATTGTAATTCAGTTGGGGATTATACAAAGGGCAGTCGGTCATTACATTTCCAAAGTCATTGTTAATGTATATAACAATATCCGATTTTCGGTCTGTTTTTTTAGTGAATTCAAACTCAAATTCAATAGGCTGAGAATAAAGAAAAAAATCGGAGTGAGATAAAAGCCGGATGTTGTCAAATCTTAAATCTTCATTTTCAAGCTCATTCTGGGCTACTTGTTTGTTCTTTTCTATGTATTGATTTAATGCATCGTTAACACTTCCCCAAAACTCAATTTTACCTTTGTTCAGCACCATGCACTTGTTGCAGTACATGCTAATCTCCGATAGCTGGTGGCTGGCCATTATTATACCGGATACTGAATTAAAATACTCTGCCATTAACTGGTCTACCTTTTTGCCAAACACCATATCCCCGGCGCTGAATACTTCATCCAGTAAAAGTATTTCCGGCTTTGTAACCTTAAGCATGGATAACGATAATCGTAACATCATGCCCGAGCTGTAATGTTTTACAGGCTGATCAATAAATGTATCCAATTCGGAGAAAGCTATTATCTCATCTATGGCCGCACTAAAGGCCGCATGGTTAAAATGCATCACCTTAAGTTGAAACCAGATATTTTGTCTACCGGTCATGTCAGGGTGAAGCATAGAATCAAATCCCGATAAATTTTGCACACGCTTGTATAGCTTTACCTTGCCGCTGCTTGGCTTTATTATGCCCGATATAATTTTAAGCAAAGTAGATTTGCCGGAGCCATTTAGCCCAATAAGGCCTAAGCGGTCTCCTTCTTCTATGCTAAAAGAAACATCATCCAGTGCTTTAAGCAGTGGAGCATTGCTGCCATTCCCTTTCAGTTTGTAACTTTTGCTTAGCCCTGTACACTCTATCAAAAAACTCATTGCGCATAGGTTTTAAGCGCTGCCATGTTTTCGTATAATTCCTGGCGTGTGAGTTTTTTAAAAGGCCTTTCGTCTTTTCCCATGTACAAAGCATCGGGTGGCATCTGATTGTAGTTGCGCGAATGATGGATAAAAAAAGAGGTATTTACGCAGTATTTATCTGCACGCTCTTCTCCAGGTTTTAAGTAGTGAAAGTATACAGGTGCATTTTTTTGCAAAACTGATAGGCCCAGGCAAATTCTTTCCTGCGCTTTTTCATTATAGTGCGAACAGTGCACAACCCCATGATAGAAAAATACTGCTTGCCCGGCTTTTAGTGGAACATCTTCCAGGTGCATTTCTATATCCTGCTCCAGATGGTCGTAAAGCTGTGGTGTTTCGGCTCCTCTTATGGTTTCTAAAAAAAACTGGCTACCACACAAAAAGCGCATAGAACCATTCCGTTCGCTAACATCTTGAATTGGCAACCACATATTTAAACTCCAGTGCTTGGTTTCGTCTACAAAACTCCAATCCTGGTGCGGGGGGATATGGCCGGCATCGCCTTGTGGTTTTACTACAAACATTGCCCCAAAGGCTTCAAAATCTACAAAGTAGTTCTCTATTTTGGGATAGCAATATTTGATGATGGCATCTTCTACTTCCTTTTTATAGTCCAGATTATCGCTAAAGTAAGATTTGTAAAACTCGGTGGGAGAGGTGGGATGCCATTTATGGTAAAGAGTTTTAAAAAAAAGCACCTCTTTTTCGTCAAGCATGTCTAAAACAATATATCCTTTCCGTATTAAGTGTTCGTTTTTTGAAATGTCTTTAAGTATTTGATAATCCGGCCGGGTTATCCCTTTTGTAATACTAGCCTCTTCTGGGTTCACATGCGAAAGCATAATTCTTCAAATCTTTAGGTGCTAATTTAATGAATAAGTAGAAACTATTATTGTGCTAAGTGGAATTTCTGCCTGGAAAGCTACCCCTCCAGTTTCCCCGCAAAACCGCCAGCACAAATTTCCTTTCGGCCATTACAAGAAAAAGGCCTGCAATAAAATCCGGAAGTATACTAACCAAATAGAAAATTCCTGAAGCTAGTACAATAGTATTTTGCATTTCTGGATTTGCGGCAATATTATTTTTTAGTAGTGCCTGTTCCAGGGCTAGTACTACCGCATAGTTATAGGTGCCTAAACTAGCAGGGGCAGATGGTATAGCGTAGGCAAAGGTGGTGCATACTGTAATGTAAACAGCAGTATCTATGGTTATTAATTTTTCGGGCAATCCGGTGGCATATAGCAATGTGAAATTTCCGGCAACTACCAGTATCCATAATAGCACTGTTAAAAGCACAATGCCTGTAATTTTCTGAAAATCTTTTATGTTTTCTAATATCCTCAGGGCATTTTTGTATTCTATTACACTCCGTTCTAAATATCTTTTTAAGTCTGCGGTGTCCTTAGTGTAAGCGTATTTTAAAAAGTAGTAAATAATGCCAGCGGTAACAATTGCTATTAAAACATATAGTAATGTAGTTGCCTGAAAGCCTATGCTTATAGTATTTAAAATAGTTTGGTAAAATATAATAAAGGCTATGGCCCCTATTGCCGCAATATCTATTAGTTTGTCGGCTATGCAGGTGGTTACCACCGGCTTAAAGGGAATCTGGTATTTTGAAGATAAGTGGTATGGCTTTATAATTTCACCAACCCGCATAGGTAATATAGTGTTGAAAAAGTGCCCGGCCATAACCGAGGGAAAAAATGTTTCGATCTTTGTTCTGTCGGCATCACTGAAAAAATATTTCCACCTCGCCGCTTGCAACCAGAATGATAGCATGGCAAGTAAAATATATGTGGCAAAATAGGGGAGGTGTTCGATTTTGGGC
>DATGWP010000116.1:0-8564 GCA_035299425.1 Chitinophagales bacterium
GTATCTCCTGCTGCTTTGGCTATGTCAATATCAAATATCTGGTCGCAGGCCAGGCCCCATTTAGGGTTAGTTATCTGGCAGCTAAGGTTTTTACTATCGAAACTGAAGTACGCTTCTGCGTTATCGCCACCAAAGGTCAACTGCTTTATATTGGTTAGGTGTTTTTTCTCATCGGCCTGCGCAAATGCGGTAAAAGAAAAGGCAGTAAGTAATAAGGCGGTGGTTATTTTTCTGTTAATCATAAACGTTGAAATTTGAATTTAGGGTAGCCTTTGGTTCCGGCATCGTTATAAAAATCGTAAAACTGTAGTTTCCATAAATTGCCGCCGGCATCTTTTACTATAAACAGATGCGGCACAATAGTATAAAGACTGAGGTCAAAATCATAATACTTCCAGTCGTATCCTATAATATCTTCGGCGGCAGTTAGCGGCCTATCCTTTATCATCTCGTAATCAACCTTTTCAAAGTTTGTGCTATCCGATTTTAAACCCAGTGTGTTAACAGGATTTAGCAATGCGCCGTTTACCAGGTAAGGTGTAACCCCGGCCTCTTCGTAAAAAATATACCGGTAGCGGGTAAACACTATGTCATAGTCCTGGGGTGCCGGTTCATAAGCAACAGTCTTCCCGGTTACCATATCCAGATATGTGCTGTTGATGGCTGTGTTTTTTCGTACCAGTAGTGTTTGCTCCGCGGTATTATCCAGGTTGGCATATTTTATAATGTAGGCGGTATCGCTCACACCCAGTATCTGCATCTTTTTGTATTTGGGGCTGGCAGCTAGTCCCATGTCAATTACATAAACCTCTAATTTCGATTGGCGGGTAAGGTTATCGGTAAACCACTGGCCTATGGCAGTTGAATCATCGTTGCCATCCGATATATCCCAATCCCAATTCGAGTCATCGTCGGCAGCAATTACCTGGGCAAAATTGGTTGAACCGGTATTCCATATCTGCATAGCACGGCCACCATTCATGCGTATGTGCCAGCCGGTAGGTGCCGATTCAAATTGCAGGTGCCAGGTATTTAAATTGCGTTCAATTTGTGTTTTAGTGCTGAATTTGTAAAACACGGTGGTTTCATAAGTCTCACCCATGCCTACCTGGTCGGTTTCTTCCGCACCCGGTGGTGGCAGTTTCCATAACGGTTCTTCCTTTTCGCAGGATGTAAGCATCAGCAGGCCGAGTAGCGAAAGCGCTAATACAACAACTACCAGCCAGTTCCATAGTTTATTTTGCGGTAGCGCCATCATTGCGTTTAAAGTTATTTGCCAGATTTATCTTCAGCGATGTAAAAGCAGTAATGCCCATACCGATGCTCATGCTGCTGTTACCGGATGAATGGGCTCCACCGCCAACAGTGTTGTAGTTAATGCTTTTTACATTCAACAGGTTTTTTGCTCCTACGCTAATTACAAACCGTTCCTTCCATATTCGGGCGGTTACACTGGCATCCAACATAGAATAGCTTTGTATGGCCGTTTGGTAAACAATGTTGTTTTCGCCTATGGTATAGCCCGGTATAGCGCCATTAAATTTGTAGAAGGCAGCAATGCTTAAATATGCCTTGGGAATATTTACCGATAACGATGAGCTAAATTCCGGCGACCAGCCAAAGTGTGGCACATCCATAGTTACGCTAAGCGAATTATAGCGGCCGGTGTAACTCATGCCGGCTGTAAAGTCAAAATATTTATGGGTCACTGCAGCATTTACGTTAGCACCGGTGCTTTGAAATTTATCTATGTTAACATACGTATATAGCTGTGCGGCCGGATCAACCAGTGCCAGCGATATCATGTTATAAATATGATTGAAGAAGAATAGAGGCCTCAGCGAGAACGTAAAGTCCTTTACCTTCGGTTGGTATACAATTTCTACCTGGGCATTGTGCGAACGCTCAGCCCTTAGCTGATTATTACCTTGTATGTTATGGTTTACATCTACAAAAAGCATCCCCAGCTCTTTAAGCGATGGTGCACGGAAGCCCTGTGCGTACGATGCGCGCAGCGATATCACTTTGCTTATGTCTGCTTTTATATTGAAGCTGGGTATTACCGGTGTGCCGTAGCGTGTGTTATAGGCTCCGCGCACACCAGCCTTTAACGATACTCTTTCTACAGGGGAATACTGAATAGTAGTAAACAGCGCGTAGTCCTGTATGTTTTGAAAGTTGTTTTCTAAACGCTGACCGATAGCTGTCTCTAAATTGAAATCGTAGCCTGCCTGAAACTGGAATTTTTTCAGCGCCGTGTTAGTCCACGTACCACGGAAAAGATATAAATGGAATGTGCTTGTGTCATCATCAGAAGAGGCCGGTGTAAATTCGCTGTTACCCGTCGTAAGGTCCTTGCGCATAGTGTTTTTTATGCGCCGGTAATATGAAAACGAATTAATGAACTGCAGATGGTTGTTGCCTTTTAGGTAAAGGTCACTTTGCTCACCCACTCCCCACCGGCGGGTATAATAGTATTCATCAAAACCATATGCACTATACGGGTTAACCGATGGTGCGCCTCTGTTAGTTATTTTCTCCTGAAAATAATTGCCGAACACAGCATGTTTGCTCTGTTTTATTTTAAAGGAAAACGTATTGTCGTTAAAGTATTGTGTGCGCGGTTTCCACTGCATCACGCGTTTCATTGGGTCAAACCCCGGCGAGTAACCGTCAAAAAAATTGCGCCCACCCGATGTGGTGAATGAAATCTCTTTCCATTTAAATGAAAATCTTGCATCAGCATTATACGTGCCATTACTTTCATAGTAACCATTCAGGCTGCCGCTTATATCTTCTTTTACTTTGCGTTTGCTTATCAGGTTAATCACCCCACCCAGCGCATCGCTGCCATATATCACACTCATAGGGCCTTCTATCAGCTCTATACGTTCAATGTTCGAAAGGTTTATCTGGCTCAGGTCTACATTACCATCCATACGGCCTATTACCGGTACCCCATCTATCAGTATTTTAATACCCTGTCCACCTACACCTTGTATGCTGGCCGAAGCCCCCAGCACATTATCCTGCGATAGCCTTACATTTAATTGGTTAGTCAGCGCATCGCGCAGACTAACTGCGCCCATCTCGTCTATCTTTTTGCGGTCTATTACTTTAATAGTATTAATTGATTGCTGTGCTGTAGTAGCCGATGCCTGACCTGTAACTACCACGTCTTTCAGGTCATGGTTATCCTGCTCTAAGTGAGCAATAGTAGACGTTCCTATTTCAGTTTCTGTTAGTAAAGTTTTGTAGCCAAGTTTTTTTACCTGAACCTGGCATTTGCCGCCAAAGGGCAGTTTAGCTATCCCCTTCTCATCGGTAAATGCAATACACTCCTTTTGTAAGCTGGTGTTTTTTACGCTTATAAATGCATCTTCTACTGCCACGCTATTAGCATCGGTTATTCTCAAAACAAATTGCGCTATTGCCGCATTACACAACAATAGCGCAGTGCAAAGCAACATGATTCTTGCTATAACCCCTTTGTTGTTTGCTGACATATGAAAAGACTTATGATACTTAACTTATTAAAGAGCATGGCACAGTCTTCCGCCTGTGCCATGCTCTTTATCTAATTATTGAATTATCAACTTCTCCGTCTTGCTGCTACCAGGTATAGACACCATGTAAATGCCCGCGTTAAGCTGTGATACATCCACTATATGCTGGTTGAATCCGTTTACCATGTTAAAGCTTTGCTGTAGTACAAGGCGGCCGCTCATATCATAAATAGTAAGGCCCGTGTTCTTTAAATCTGCCTTGTCATAATTGTATACAACACTAACCTGGTTGTGGGCGGGGTTAGGGTATACTGTCAGCGCGCTAACACCGTCGATATCATTTATACCGGTAGATGCTTCGTAAACCAGTTCTTTGCTGAAAATATAGTTGCCTGTAGAGCTGCCACCAAAACCGGTGAATATTACTTTCCAAATGTCGCCGTTTGTACGTTTTACAAAAAATGCCAGCGAGTCTTCTACAGTCCATGTACCGGCAAATGTTTTCCACTCCCAGCCTATGGTGTTTATCTCACTCTTAAAAGTATAGTTGTTATAGTCTACGGTGGTTACATTTACTCCGCTCGCCTTGATAGCACTTACGCCCTTGTTTAATACCACACCTGTAACTCCATAAGGTGTAGGCTCTGGTGCCAGTATCACCGTCATGTATTTTGTAAAGGTGATGTCCCAGTCTGCGCTCACCGGCTCACGGTCAACAGAAGTATTGTTCTCCAGAGAGAAGTATCCGAAGTTTTTTCCGGTAAAGCCAGATTTGGTTACCGTGCCGGTTTGTTCGTTCTGTCCATCCAGATCGGCCCACGTAAATGAGTAAACGCTACTCGCCAACGAATTCATTTTAAATTTCTTCCACGCACCGCTGGCCAGCTTAATGATGTAAACACTGTCGCCTGTTACCGAATGGGTGTTCATGTCATAATCGCCCCAGCCAAGGTCAAGGTCGTTATCCGGGTTGGTATTTAATGCACCTTCTTCCCAGTTGCTCTCCGAATTGCTCAGAGGTGCTGCGCCATCAATACCCAAAGTATCTACTACCGCCCACTGCGATACCGGATATGGGCTTTGATAAACCAAAATGCCTTTTTGTGTGTTGGCAAAAATGGCCGAAGTATAACCGCTTATCTCAAAAGCTAAATCCCAGTTATCTTTAAGCGATAAGCCTTGCTCATCATTAGGTAAGCTATACCAAACCTGGTTGGCGTATTGTGGGCCGGTGGACACAGTATCTGTAACCACTACAGCATAGGTAGATTGCAACGAGGCAATCGCAATAATCATTGTAAACAACTTTCTCATGGTAGAATAATTTATGTTGGTTTTAAAATTTCGGGTGCGAACATAACGGCTACACAAGGCCTTAGTATGCCTTTAAACAAGGTTTTACAATAGAGTTACAGAGGGATTACAAAGCGGTTACAAAGCAGAGTGCACTGTATATTGGTAATCAATTCCTGGTAGTTTATTCAGGTTTTTCTGTCGGCGGTTACCACCTGCTGGGTGGGTTCATTCATATACATTTTGCAATCTCAAAATATAATTTTAGATTTGTCTAAAATTAATTCGCGGTGATTCGAAAAATACTCTCTCTTTTCTTCTCGTTTATGCTGGTAGCGGGCCTGTTTGCTCAGGGCACAGCTATAAAGGGAAGTGTAAAAAGCGCTAGTGGCGGCGAGGGTATTTCGTTTGCCAATGTGCAGGTACTTGGCACAACTACCGGTACGGTTACAGATGATTACGGCAATTTTTCGTTGACTATCGATTCGCCTGCTGCCATTGTGGTTTCTGCCATCGGCTTTAAAACAGATACGGTTAAACTGGTTAAAGGGAAAATATCTTATACCGTGGCCTTGAATACATCCGAAAATAGCCTGAGCGAAGTGGTAGTAAGCGGAACCATGCAGGAGACTTCTAAAACAGAATCTCCGATACCGGTGGAGGTTTACTCGGCTAAGTTGTTCCGCAAAAATCCATCGCCCAATATTTTCGAGGCTATGAATATGATTAACGGTGTGCAGCCCCAGCTAAACTGCAACGTGTGCAACACCGGCGATATACACATCAATGGTATGGAAGGCCCCTACACCATGATATTAATTGATGGTATGCCGGTAGTATCATCCTTATCTACCGTGTATGGCTTAATGGGTATACCTCAGAGCCTGGTTAAGCGCATTGAAGTAGTTAAGGGCCCATCATCTACCTTGTATGGCAGCGAGGCAGTGGCTGGTTTGGTTAATATTATAACCGCTTCACCCGAAAGCTCACCACGATTAAAGATAGAACAAACAGCCAGCAGCGCCGGTGAGTTCAATACAGATATAGCTGCCGCCTTCAAAATGAAGAAAGCGCAAACCTTATTAGGTATCAACTATTTCAACTTCCTTTTTAAGTGGGATGTAAACAACGATAACTTTACCGATGTAACCCTGCAGAACCGGCTTTCGCTTTTCAATAAGTGGAACTTTACCCGTAAAAGCGGTCGCCTTGCCAGCCTCGCCGCCCGTTACATTTATGAAGACCGGTGGGGCGGTGAGATGCAATGGACTAAAAAATTTCGCGGCACCGATTCTATTTATGGCGAAAGTATTTATACCCAACGTGTAGAGTTGATTGGTGTTTACCAATTGCCTACCGGTAAAGAAAGCACCTTCTTTGATTACAGTTACAACTTTCATTACCAGGATAGCTATTACGGCACTATAAAATACCTGGCTACTCAGCACGTAGTATTTGCTCAGCTACGCTGGAACAAAAACTGGAAAAAGATTTCTTTGTTAGCAGGTATTCCTTTCCGCTTTATACACTATGATGACAATACCTATGCTACCGCCAATAAAACACAGACTGCTACGCGGCCTGCTCTTACCTTTCTGCCCGGTGTCTTTGTGCAAACCGAATACAAACCGGTAGAGCAGTTTACGGTACTGGCCGGTATGCGTTACGAATACCACAACGAGCATAAGAGTATTTTTTCACCTCGCTTGTCATTTAAAATTACTCCGCACCGCAACCATACTATCCGCTTAAGCGGAGGTAACGGATTTAGGGTGGTTAATTTATTTACCGAAGACCACGCCGCCCTTACCGGTGCGCGTAAGGTGATAGTTGCTGAAAAACTAAAGCCGGAGCAAAGCTGGAACGGCAACATTAATTACACCACTACCATTCAGCATAAGGCTGGTTTTGTGGGCATAGATGTAAGCGGGTTTTATACATATTTCACTAACAAGATTGTAGCGGACTACACTACTAATGCCCAACAGATTATTTACGATAACCTGCGCGGCTATGCAGTAAGCGCGGGTGCGTCGGGCAATATCGACCTCAACTTTACCAATGGGTTAAAGATTCTTTTGGGTGCTACCTATATGCAGGTTTACCAGGTAGAGAAAGGTATAAAGACACCACAAATGCATGCCCCTAAATTCTCGGCTACCTATACAGCCAGCTATACCTTCAATAAAATCGGTTTCACTATTGATTATACCGGAAAGATAAACAGCCCTATGTATCTACCGGTAGTGCCTAACGATTTCCGCCCGTCGCAATCCCCCTGGTATTGCATCATGAACCTCCAGTTTACCAAGAAGTTTTCTAAAGGTATTGAGCTATTCGCGGGTGTAAAAAACTTTCTCAACTTCATTCCTAAAGACCCTATTCTTAGAGCAAACGATCCGTTTAATAAGCGGGTTAATGAGGATAATCCTAACGGCTATACCTTCGACCCTAGCTATAACTACGCGCCTATACAAGGTGCCAAAGGGTATGTTGGTTTAAGATATACATTGGATTAATACCAGTTCGTTTTTGTCGTACAAGGATATACCTAACAAAAATGCCGCAGAAACTCTGCGGCATTTTTGTTAGGTATAAATTAAACACTATTAATGCGCTACTATAAATTTCTGGCGGGCGCTTTGGTTATCGGCGCCTAGCTGCAAGGTGTAAACACCAGCGCTGAAATTAGCTGTATTGATAGTATATGTATAGTGCCCTGCGGCGCTCACCGGTGCGGTGTAAAGTATGCGGCCGGTCAGATCTATAACCTCTACTTTAGCGTTAACCTGCTGCTGTGCATCTATTACCAGGTTTAGCAGGTTGTTGGCCGGGTTAGGAAACACGCTGATAGTAGTGCTGCCGTTAAGCATACTGCCAATACCCGAGGTAAGGTCTTGTATCTCTACTTCCTCTTGCTGGGTACAGCCGTAAGCATCACGCACGGTTACACGGTAAGTGCCGGGGTCAAGGCCGGTAGCGGTATCATCGGTACCGGCACCGTTGTTCCACTGGTAAGTGTATGGTGGCATACCACCCGATGCTACTACGTAAGCTTCTCCATTGCCACCGGTAGAGCCGCCATTGCTGGTAGCTACTAAGGTAATAGGTGTTTGCTGCTGGTTAACCACTACGCTGGCAGTAGCTGTTTCGGTACCTGATGTTACGGTTACATCATACGTGCCGGCCTCTATATCGGTAAGCAGGTACGATTGGCTACCGTTGCTCCAGTTGTAAGTATAAGGCTCTACCGGCGAACCACCAGCTGCAAATATCTCTACCACACCGGTACCTACTTCATCAAAACACAGGTTCTGTGCTTCACTGGTTAAGGTTAGTGCTTCGCGGGTAGGCTCTACCACTAAAAAGAAATTGCGGAAAGGCGGTATGCGGTCTATGCTGCCATACGAAGTAGTGTCCACATCCAGCCCTACAATAGGGGCGGATAAGTGGGCCCATATTTGCCCGATAGGGTTTAGCTCATATTCGCCGGGTGCATCGGTAGTAGTGCCGGTAAACTGCAGGCAGCCAGCCTCGCCGCCATACAATACATCCGGGTTCTTAACCCATGTAATACCCGATGGCAGACCTTCGATAGAGTCGAGACGGATAGAGTCAACACGTATATCAACCTGTACAAATCCTAAAAAATCAATCGTTATTTCAAGCGGTATGCGCGCCTGTATGGTTTGGTCGTAGGCAGAGTCCACTACCAGGTGTGGTAGGTGGGTTGCGTTGGGAAAAATATCGGCTTCGGTAGGGTCA
>DATGWP010000117.1:0-15294 GCA_035299425.1 Chitinophagales bacterium
ATGTAAACACCCTTCATCTTCATCACATCTTCCAAACCGGCATAAGTTACCGGCCCCGAATACTTAGGTTCTCCCACCAGGTTCAGCATCAGCGATGGCTTTATAGCCTCCGTATTGCCCAGCGGCAGGTTTTGCAGCACACGCATCTGCATTTCGTATTGAGAGGCATAATTACCCTCTATACTCTGGTGGCCGCTGTTGTGCGCGCGCGGCGCGGTTTCATTTACCAGTATGGCACCCTCTTTATCC
Source organism: Chitinophagales bacterium (assembly GCA_035299425.1). Taxonomy (GTDB): domain Bacteria; phylum Bacteroidota; class Bacteroidia; order Chitinophagales; family LD1; genus Bog-950. The sequence continues at coordinate 250 of DATGWP010000117.1, forward strand.
AGGAACATCTCTACGGCAAATATGCCGGGGCTATCCAGCGCATGCATCACCTTAACGGCTATAGACTGTGCCAGTTCGGTTTGCTCAGCGGTAAGTTCCGCAGGGCTCAGCAGGTAATCTACCAGGTTATACCGCGGGTCAAAAACCATCTCCACCGGTGGATATACTGCCACTTCGCCATTCTGGTTTTTAGCCACTATTACCGATATCTCTTTATCAATAGATACCAGTTTCTCTATCACACAAGGCGCATCAAACGCCTTCGCAAAGTCGGTTTCATCTTTTAGTATCTCCACTCCTTTTCCATCATAGCCTCCTTCGCGTAGCTTTTGTGCCATAGGTAAAAAACCAAAATGGCTATTCAACTCATACTTATGATTGATAAGGTAAAAATCTGAGGTAGGTATCTGGTGATTGCGGTAAAACTGTTTCTGCAGGCCTTTATCCTTTATAATTTTCAGTGCAGCCGGCCTGGGGTAAACCTTCAATCCTTCCTCTTCAAGTTTAAATAGCGCCTGCAGGTTTACATTCTCTATTTCAATAGTCAGCACATCTACCAGCTTACCAAATTTGTAAACGGTATCGTAATCCTTTATATCTCCTTCTACAAAATAATGGCAAAGCGAAGATGCCGGTGGGTTTTTGCCACTCTCCAGCACAAAGGTCTCTACATGGTAGTTGGCAGCTGTTTGCAACAGCATTCTGCCCAGCTGCCCGCCTCCTAATATTCCAATACGTAACGGTTTATTCATTGGCCCAAATGTAACCTGAGCCGCGCATTCAGTGTAAACTATTTTTCAACCAGTGTATTTTCGGTGTTCAGCAATAGTTCGTGTATCTTAAATACCTCTGCCCGCAGGTGCGCCAGGTCGCTATCGTTGCTGATAACAAAGTCGGCCAGCTTCACTTTTTCCTCCTCCGGCAGCTGATTGCGCATTCGCGCCATTATCTCTTCGGTATTGGCACTATCGCGCTCGCTTACACGCAGCACCCGCACATTAATTGGCGCAGTTACCACTATCAACTTATCCAGTGCTTTATATGAACCCGTTTCTATCAGCAGCGCGGCCTCTTTCAGCACATAAGGCACCTTCTTCTCCCGCTGCTCCTCTACCCACCGCTCAGTATCCCTAAACACCGCCGGGTGCACCAGCGAGTTAAGCAGGGCCAGCTTAGCCGCATCATTAAACACGCGCTCGGCCAGCAGCTTGCGGTTTAGTTTACCTTCCTCATACACATCTTCGCCAAAGTTCTTCTTTATCTCATCTATTAAATGATGCTCGTGGTGCATCAGGTATTTGGCGCGGTCGTCGGCGTAATATACGGGCACGCCCAGCTCTTCAAATATTCTGCACACGGTAGTTTTACCGCTGCCTATACCGCCTGTAATACCAACTTTAATCACTTTGTGTGTGCTAGGTTTTCTTCGTTTCATAGTTATAAGGGTTAACTATAAAACGAAACGGCACTAAGTTATATTATTCTTAGTGCCGTTTATAGTAAAAAATATTTTTCGCCTCTTGTTAAGACTTCACCTCAGCGGTCTCGCTCTTCTTCTCCGGTTCACCATAAGCGGCAGCGGTTAGCTCCATCGATAGGCCCGACTTCTCAATCTTAATTTTAGTATTGGTATCTATCTCCAGCAACACATAAGTATCATCCACCCTTACTATACGGCCGTGTATGCCACCGCTGGTTACCACCTTGGCGCCCTTCTCTATACCATCCTGAAACAGTTTAGCCTTCTTGGCTGCCTGCGCTTGCGGACGGATAATCAATAGCCACATTACCAGCAGCATACCTCCTAAAAATAAAAACCCAATGCTATCCATCTTATACTTTGTTTATTGTTTATGTATTAAAACTACTTCTCGTCGTCTTTTGTTTTTACAAAACCAGCCAGGTAAACCATTTCGTTACGTACCTCTGTATTGCATACTATCGTTACGTTCTTGTGCTGCTCGCCTTTTTTGCCGGCGCTGTTAAAGGTCACGTGTATCGAGGCTGTATCGCCTGGCTTTACAGGGTCTTTAGGGTATTCAGGCACCGTGCAACCGCACGAGCCAAACGCACGCGAAATAAGCAGGTTCTTATCGCCGGTATTAACCAGGTGGAAAGTATGCTCTACCTTATCATCCTGCATAATAGTATCGAAGTGAAACGTAGTAGAATCTACAAAGCTAATGGTGGTAGTATCCTTCAGCAGTTCTGCATCCAGTTTTACCGACTCAGGCATTACACCCTTTTTGCGGCAACTCATTACACCAACTACAAGGATAACAGACAGGGCAATCAGAAAAATATTTTTCATAAGGATATTTATTTCAGCGGGGCCAAATATAAATTTTTGCGCTATAGTTTAATTTAAGACGAAACAGTTAAAACAAAATTTCACACATGGCTTATTCTCATTCCATTAACTTAAGCCGCCTTTCGGCTGTTAAGCTCTCCTCCTTCGCCGCGCGGTGTTCTGTAATTTTGTCATCCTGAACCGAGGCTTTGCGAGGTGAAGGATCTTGTATTTTGGCTACCTACTCCATCAACCCCCGTCCAAACTTCTTTATCTCCCCCTTATCCAGCATTTCGTTCTTCACCTTATCCAACACCCCGTTCACAAAATCCTTGCTTTTAGGCGTGCTGTAAAACTTCGATATATCGATATACTCGTTAATCGAAACCTTCACCGGTATGTTTGGGAAATACTTCAGCTCGCACACAGCCATCTTCATCAGTATCAGGTCCAGCAGGGCCACGCGGTCCATATCCCAGTTCTTCAGCTTAGGCTCTATCATGGCCACCAGCTCGGCATTCTCATTTATAGTGCGGGTTAGCAGCAATTCGGCAAACTTCTTCTCCTCCTCCCAGTCCTTAGTGGCGGGGAAAAAGTTATTGTCCTTAGCCGGGTCAAATGCATCAATGTACTTGCTTAGTACGTGCAGCAACAGGGCGTTGTCGTCGTCGTAATTGATAAATATCTCTTCCAGGTGGTGCTCCAGGTCCTTATTGGTATCAAACAGCTTCTTCAGCACAAAGTTGATAATCTCCCTGTCTTGCTCCAGGGTGGGCTTTTCAAGGGCCGAGTACTCCTTATATTTCTGTTTGCCCGTAAGTTCTACAAAAAGGTCTTTTACTATATCGTCCGATATATAATTGCGTATGCCCTCCTTCTTCACTGCATTTACAAATAGCGGGTCTTGCTGCAGCGTTTGTATCACGCTGTTGGCCGCTATGGTAGTGCGGGCGTTGGTATCCTCTTCGGTTTGTATATACTTGGCCAGGCGCTTCGCCTTGTCCACCATGCTGTAATTGCACACCTCTACCAGGTATAGCAGGTTGGTTAGGTACAGGGTATTCGATTTTACAATCTGCCCCGCCAGGTGGCCCTGCAGCTTGTGCACCGGTATATCGCGGTCTATCTCCCACGAGTACAACTCCTGCATCACCTTAATTCTCAAATTCCGTCTTCCTAGCATGCATTAAATTTTAAAAGAACGATACGTTTTGCTACAAGTATTGTTATGGGTTATTTATTCTTTTTCGCCTTCTCTGCCTCTATACGCTCCACCGCTATTTTAATAGCTGCCTCCTGCGGTGGTATGTTTTCGGCTTTCGACTTTGCAAATATATCCAATGTATGGTCATATATCTTCTCTGTTATCGCATTTGTTTCTGTTTCGCTCAGGTTGTGCACCTCGCGGTAGCAGTTTATCACCCCGCCCGCGTTTATCAAAAAGTCCGGAGCATACACTATGCCCCTGTCCATCAGCATGCGGCCATGCAGGTTTTCGTCGGCCAGCTGGTTATTGGCTGCACCGGCTATCACCTGGCATTTCAGGCGCGGAATGGTATCTGAATTAACCGTGGCGCCCAGCGCGCATGGCGAATACACATCCACATCCAGGTCGTAAATATCCTTCGCATCTATTATAGTAGCACCAAAATCCTTAGCCACCGCATCGGTATGGCTGGTGTGCAGGTCGGTGGCATATACCTTAGCGCCCGCCTTGGTCAGGTGCTGCACCAGCGTATAACCCACATGGCCCACACCCTGCACCGCTACCTTCTTACCCTCCAGGCTATCGCTGCCAAAAGCCTCCTTTACACTGGCCTTCAGGCCCAGAAACACACCATACGCCGTAAATGGCGATGGGTCGCCGCTGCCGCCTGCCGAAATCGGCTTGCCCGTTACGTGCTTGGTCTCCTGCATTACTATGCTCATCACATCGGTGCTCGTGCCCACATCTTCGGCGGTTATATACTTGCCGTTCAGGCTGTCTACAAACTGCCCGAACCTGCGCCAAAAGGCCTCCGTCTGTTTGGCTTTAGGGTCGCCAATAATTACGGCCTTACCTCCCCCCAGGTTTATACCGCTTATTGCCGACTTAAAAGTCATACCCCGGCTCAGACGCAATACATCCCACAGCGCATCGCTCTCATTCTCGTACTTCCATATCCGGCAGCCGCCCAGGCTGGGGCCAAGCACCGTATTGTGCACGGCTATTATACCCTTCAGGCCGGTCTCTTTATCATTAAAATACATCACCTGCTCATGCTCCATCGGCTCCATCATTGCCAGCACCCCCGCCTCGCGCTTCTCTACGTTCTTAATCACATTTTTATCCTTGCTCATAAGCTCTGTTTTAGCCCTTCACTTAATATTAAGCGGGGCAAAGGTGATAAGGATTTTCATTTTACCAAATCACCGGTTGCCCCGCGTATATTTTTGTTATTTAAGTGTCAATTGTGCTGCACAATCGCCTCTTAATCCTTCAAAATCAGGATGTTTGCCCCACTATGCAAACCTTGCGGCAATAGCACTTGTAGCGCTGTTTACCAAAGGTGTTACTACCGGCGCTACCAACGGCACCAGCACCTTACGGTAACCAAAAAGGCTACCCACTACGGCCAGGCCCGCCACCATAAATATCTCTTTCTTGTGATCTCTTCCAAATGCCAGGGCCTTTTGGCCAAACGAAGTTTTAGAAGGGGTAGTTCTTGTGCGCGCCTTAGCTACACTGCTGATTTTCTTTTTCATTGTCTTTAAGTTTTATATAGTGATTGAATGCTACACCTAACACCAATTTAATGCCACACGCTTTTAAACCGCATTAAGCCTGTTTAAACGCATATATATACCCCATTGCGGGCTAAAATTCCCCAGAAACGCTGTTGAATAAAACGATTGCCAATACGTAGCAGAGGCCTGGGGTTACCCTCGCCTTAGCGGCCTCGGGTCACGCTATCGCTCCAAGTTTTTTGCCGGTGCTTTAAGCCAGCGGGGCCGGGCTGGGGCAGTTCCCTTTAGGGGGTTAGGGGCGGCGCCACCGGGGTGGTCCGGCAAAAAAGCTTTCCACTTCTATCGTTAACCCGAAGCAGCCGAATACAACTCCACAGTCTCTTGTGTACCCCAACGTCCTAATTGCTACGGCTGTTAAATTCCCCGGACGTATCCGATCAGATGTTTCATCCGGCGAGCTATTCTAGGCAGTCTGTCTGTCCTAAGCTTGCCTCGGAAGTGGACCGGCAAGCCGGTATCTGATTAAGGAGAAAGCTTTCCATCATCAGTGTTAGGTCCATACTTTACTAATCGTATAATATAAGCAATAATTGCAGTTATTGCACAGCACACTGCCCATATGTATGTAATACTTACAATTGCCAAAAAGGACCACCCTTTTAAATATGCTAATAATGAAACTATTGATATGACAAAAATATTATGAAAAACAGAGTAAGTAGCAAGCAGCACTTGTCTGCTTTTATCAATATGGTCTGATGATCGCTTTATTGCGTGTTCCCAAAATACTGTGTTTATTAAGTAAAGCATAAAGGATGTCATTGTTAAACAAAAGGAAAGTAGAAATGGAAGTTCATAGTGAACTGGATTATTAGAAAAGTTAGAAGAGAACTTGATTACTATTAAATGCCAGAATGGATACACAAGGGCTAAACAAAGAATGTTATTTTTTAAGTCAATATCCATTTCATTGAATTCTTCTATAATTGACATAACTTGTAATGAGCTTTAATGAGATAAAATAATACTGCAGAAGGAAGCCTGAATCTAAGGCTCAATAGTTGTATCGATCAAATAACTATTGATTATTCAATTATCTTTTTAGTCTTAAGAATCGCAATATATGCTTCATGTGATAATGGACAAGTTGCTAAATCCACAAACTCAGATTTGCTAAGATAAGTTTGGTTAGACATACATTTTATAAGGTAATCATTTAATTCTTTAGAGCTGTGGCTTATTTTGGTTTTTACTCTTGTTAATTTGCCCTTATGCCAAAATTCAATCCAAATATGGTCGTCACTTTTATGTTTTGCCAAAACAAAACCTTTACTTTTCAGGTTCTTCAGAGTTTTCTTAGCGTCCAGTGGTGACATGTCTTAGTGGCTTACATTTTTAACTAAAATATTAATTAAAGTTTTTATCTTCTTTACATCATCTGAAAGTTTTTTATCTGGTAGTTGGTTATATCGCTTGTATACATAATCAAATTCTTCTGAAAAAGATTTTTCAGCTTCTTCGATAGTTAGACCATGTCCCATTATCCCTAGCATGTCGTTTTCGATTTTTGTAACACCGTCTGTGTCTTCTATTGCGCACGATAAGTTGAATTTTAATTCATAAACGGTTTCACCGTGAACAATAGTATCAGTGCAGTAGTCTGCTCTTACCTTTGAACCAAATATTTCCACAATATCGTGACGAAGAATTTTGCTTTTCCCTTTCTCTCTAACAATCCTTACTTTAGCTACTTGTACAGACTTCTCCTTGTCAGCAGATATATTCTCCTTAATTTGTGTGAGCATCGCATCCCGCACAGTCTTTTTAAATTTCTTAATTCTATATTTTGGTTTATTACGAGCATCCAATATTTCCACCGGCGCGTTTCTGAAACTATCTACAAAGGAATATACAGAACTAACAATCTCATTCCGCCTTATTGGTTCTTTATACATGTCTCTTAGCAGTAGATAATTACCATCTGAAGCAACTTCCATAAGTGCATTAAACTTTTCATGTAATGCCTTTCGTTGTTCAGTTATACCTGCTAAGGGCGATTGATTCACATTTTGTGTAAAGACAAAAGTGGGAATAGCACTCCCTTTCCCAAATTTAGATAGTTCAAGCTTGAAGTTTGCAGGATCTATAGTTTCAGTTGTTGGGAGGTCAAAAAGCGCAATTTTTTGTAACAGGTCCTGCAAACTCTTTCCAATTTCACCCAACATATCAACAGGAATTGTATGTGCTTTTGTAGCCTCACCGCCAATATGTAAAGTGAATTCATCCTCTTTCATGCGCAAGGGAAATTTTAACAAATGTAACTTATTAATGTAAATACGAAAATTGAGCCAAATAATTTAATTATGGAATTTGCTATCTGTAAACTGGGTATTTTAAAGTGGGGTCCGGTGAATTCGGCGTGCATTCAACGGGAAATCGTATATCGCTGTGAAAATATATGTGCGTATATTTTCCGTATTCAGTTTTTTGCTCCCAATATGCGACTAATTGTATAGCAGCAGAAGGATCAGGAAACTGATGGCTTATTGCTGCAAGTTTTTTGCCCGTAAATATTACTCCATTATGCACGTAATGAATGCGCGTTTGAGGGGGCAGTAGATATTGTTTCACCATACTGAAAGTTATATTATACAAAGTTACATAAGAAATGATGAGAGCGTTCTATGTGGGCCTTTGCTAATGATTCAATTCTCGATCCGTAAAGTAATACGTAGGCATTACACCTATGCTATTAAGAACCTTTATCCGAAAAATAATAAACTTCCAACAATAGGCGCTCGCCGTTTTACTACCGCGCATGAGACTATGGATTTCATAGAGAGATCTAAACAAAATCCAGATAACTATGAGCGTGAGTGTAAACAATACAAAAAATTTAGCAGTGATGGCGCTATTAAAGTTCAAAGAAAATTCGATATTTTTTCTTGACTGTAATAAACTTAATACCGCTAGGCAGAAGAAAAAAAGAATAATGATATAGAATATTCCAGCAGTATAGAGCGGGTACTTCCAACTTTTTACGGGTTCATGTTTTATAAAATTAATAAAGCGCGGAGTGAGTAATTTCAATCCGCTTTTGAGCGCGCCATCGTCAGACGTGGGCCTTTCAAGCTTATATTGTTCAAACATCTCCTTTAGCTTAGCAATTTTGTCAAACCCTTTTGTTCCCTCAAATTTAAACTGAAGGCTGTTATAGTGCTTATTTGTAATTTCGTTCGGATAGAATGCATTATATAACTTTGCAACACATACTTCCCAAAAAACAAAATATTTTGGCCAAGACTCCTTATCGCCTTTTTTCACAGGATAAGATCCTTCTATTCCTTCCTTGCCTTCTGTCTGCACTGTTTCTTCTATAGATGTTTCTAGGCTTATAAGCTTGCAATAACCTGAATATCTATTCAAAGAATTAAACTTATATAGGGATAAATGAAAGAATGCTGATATCAAGGCCGCTGAAAACATATAAACTAACGCGAGATCAATTCTATCGGCTGCCTTGTTCATGGGGACATAATTATTAACCGATAGATATATAATACCTGCTCCACCCAAGGAATAACTTATATACTGTCGCAAGCATGCACGCACAGACTCCATCTCCACACGTATTTGCTTGTATTCATCCATGTTTTTCTCAAGCATAATTATTTTTTGGGGCTTAAAATAATTATAAATAACCGCTTTGCCACCAAAAATATACAGTTTATATGCAGAAAATTACTAGTTTGAATCTCAACTCGTCCTCGTCTGTAGCAAAGTCTTGAGCCTGGCCGACGAGGATGTAAGTGGTCTGGCATTTGTAATGCCAGTGTAGTCATTTGCCTAACAACTCACCCCACCAGGCTCCGGCCCCCCCTTGCACTCTCCGGTCAATAATTGCCGTTCTTCCCGCTGTTCCAACTCGAAACAGCGAGTTGTTGATGACGCTTCCCTGTTTATATTAGCGGAAGCTATAACACCAAGGCGAGAAAATAAATGTTTAAAAATATAGGTAACCGCGCCGTACAGTCTATGGGCGCGAAGGCTATAATGGGTCTTGTGGCAGCAATTGTAATTACCATCGTTACGCAAGTAAGAAATTGCAAACGAGATCTGCCGGATAATATGCCTAATCTCGTGAAAATAAGTCTCACTGAACTTGTTGCCAAAGGTATTCCCAAAGAGCCGGGAGAAATAAACTCATACTTTCTGCTATCAGACACCTTAACTATTGACTCGGTGATAATAAGTTTGCCCGCCTTTGCAAGTAGCGGACTTAAGGTCTATCCATATAAAGGTGCGGTTGACAGCCAAAAGTTTTCCATAGACCCTTTCAATGAATATTTTTATGGTGAGAATGGCAAAAATGAACGTATTTACATTACATGCAACGTACATGGAGAAATTATAGAGATTAAATGATATCCAACTCGTCCTAGTCTGTAGCAAAGCCTTGAGCCTGGCCGAGGAGGATGTATGTGGTCTGGCATTTGTAATGCCAGTGTAGTCATTTGCCTAACAACTCACCCCACCAGGCTCCGGCAAGCCCCTACACTCTCCGGTCAATAATTCGCAAATCTCTTTTTCGGTATATTGCTTAAGCGGCGGAAATACAAACAATCCCATGTTCGATATATCTAACTCTACATAACTGCCGGGGCCTGTTTGCATAGGCATATTAAGTAATTCACCGGCTTTAAGCATCGCTTGCTCATAGGTTATATCCAGTTCCACGCCCAGGCAAAATGGCACTATGGTTTCTGCCGTAGGTATGTAATCTATGGCCACATCCACCTGTACCACTTTGGTATAGGCATCCGCAACTTTGTCAAAGGGCACCACATACACCGAGGCTATCAAATACTTGTTTTCTTTCAGGCGCATCCGCGAAACCACAAGGTGGTTTTGCAGATGATTGTAACGCTTGTATAATACAGATGCATCATACAAAGCTTCGTGGCATATAATTTTCCAGTTCTCAATCGAGTTTTTCATAATAGTAGTTTGTAATTTTAAAAATAGAGGCCGGGCGGCCTTTTGCTTAGGGTGGGTATGGACTTTAGTCCATCATTAAATAGAGTATTCCGCTTATCATAATTGCCGGTAATTTCAATCACCGGTAGCAGTCAAATGGCCTGTCTGCATTTCTGCGGACTTTAGTCCGCATCAAACAATAAAATTCCGCTTATCACAACTGCCGGTGATTTCAATCACCACATAAGCAGATAAATGGCCTGTCTGTATTTCTCCCGACTTTAGTCCGCATCAAACAACAAAATTCCGCTTATCACAACTGCCGGTGATTTCAATCACCGGTATAGGTAACCTCAATCAAACAGTGTTATATCTACCTTCGGCTTTTCTATACAATCTGCCAGCAGCGGCTCCTTCGACCCCGGCAGACAGTAGTGCGGTACTTTCTTTTCGTGGCTTTCGTGGTCTATATCTTCTACTTCTTCGGCCTCTGTATAGGTATCTCCCTTTTTTATCTGCGCCAGCAATTGCTTCTTTTCCTCTTCCGTTAATTTATTCAGCATATCCTGCGTTACCACCTCGTTCCCTATTTTCAAAAACATAGCTACGGGTGCCTGCTCCATCCTGGCTACCCGCTCCAGGTAAATGCGTGCAGCGTGCATATTGTTCCTCTCCAGCACATTTTGTAATACATTATCCAATACTTCTTTGCCCATATAGCGGTATTGCTGTATCGTTTCTTCCGGGTTTTCTAACTGGTCGTTTATATGCTTATTTACCGTTTGACGGCTTAGCCCTGTATCGCGGGCCACCTCCAGCTGGCTCGGCATCCGCCCCAGTTGCTTAAATAAGTTGCGCATCGAATCTTTTACCAGCTTCTGGTTGGCGTCGTATCGGCTTTCCTTCGAGGTAAGGTTAACCAGGTAAGCCAGTTTTCTTCGCAGTTCCTTTTCTGCGGCCTCTATTACCGCCAACTGATTACTTATTATCTCTGTTATCTGGCTTCGCTGCCCATCATCCATTACGCTATTGGCAAACTTCAGCTGCTCGGCCCCGCTCTCGTTTATCACAGCTTTATAAATGGCGTAGGTTAACCTGCTTACTTTAAGGCCCTTCAGGCTGGGCGCAAATCTCTTGTCCATGTGCTTCAAATTTTCTGCAAAGAAAAAACATACTGCGCAAATCAACTGCGTAGTAGTCGCATTATATTTATTTACACTAGATTGACACGCCTTGTTGAATACTGTTTTAGTTTAACAGTGGCAGGTGGCTATAATTATATTATTAATATACAATATATATAAAAATAACTTGACACCATCCTGATTTTTGGGTTGACACCAAAAAAAATAGTTCTCTGATCCTCAGCCCTTTAACTTCATTTTGGGTTGACACATTTTCCACTTCGCAAAAAAAACCTGTACGCACTATACGGCTTACTCAGCCCCTACCCTCCCCCTGCTAAATGCATCAACGGAACAAATACAGTTTGTTTAATTACCGCCCCGCCCCTTGGGCACCCCGCCTAAAATAGGCGGGGAACTTAACAGCCTAATCACAAAGCGGAAGATGGCCGCGGATTCAGACTTGTTTATTTTTTATGGATAGATTCCTCGCCATGACATTATATTTTAACCGGCCCTCGTTCCTCGGGCCGGGGCTGTTGGCTGTTGTTCCTCCCCTCGGGGGAGGCTAGGTGGGGGAGGCTGTTTCGGGCTATAACTTGCCACCGGGCACAAAAAAAATGGCGCTCCTTACAGAGCGCCATTTTCATTTATCTGAAATCGGAATCAATTACTCCTTCACAAAAGCCCCGCGGTAGGTTTTGCCGGCTTTAACCTGCACAAAATACATACCTGATGACAGGTCGCTGATGTCGATACGGATAGCGCCGTTTTGGGCAGCAGGGGTTACCTTTTTTACAAAGGCGCCTTGCAGCTGGTAAATTTCGATGGCGGTAACTTCTTCTTCGATAGAGAAGCTGATATCGTTTTTGGCAGGGTTAGGGTAAACGGCAATTTTGCTGATTACAGTTTCGCCAATGCCATTGGGGCCTACAAGCAGGGCAGCGGTGTTGGTGGTATCCTGGCAGCCTGAAGCGGTAACCACACAACGGAAGGTGTAGTTATTGAAGTTGCTGTTAACGTTAGACACGGTAAGCGTAGAGGTGAACACACCGGAGTATGGCCCTGCGTTAGACAGGCCTGCAAAGCCGGTGCCGGTGTTAAGCTCCCACTGGTAGGTGCTGTTTACATTGCTGGCTACTACGGTAAACTGGGCGTTGGTGCCGGCAGGTGTGGTTACGGTAGCAGGCTGGCCAATAATAGCGTTGGTGTAGGCTACGGTGATGGCATTGCTGGTATCGGTGGCTGCGGTAACGCAACCCAGGCTGCTGGTAAGCACGGCCTTAACTATATCGCCATGGGCCAGTGTGGTAGAGGTAAGGTTGGTGCCGGTGCCTGCAGCAGCGCCGTTAACCAGCCACTGGTAGGTAGCGTTGGGGCCGCCGTTGGTACCGGTAGCGGTAAAAGACAGCGCATCGCCAGAGCATGCACCGGTGCCGCCTGCAATGGTTACACCGGGTGTAACGGCGGTGGTTACGGTGTAGGTTACGCTGGCGGTGGCGGTAGCGTTTGTGTTATCGGTTACGGTAACAGTGTAAGTAGAGTTTTGGGTAATGGTGGCGGTAGGTGCCGCGCAGTTGTTGCAGCTAAGGGCATTGCCGGTGCTGCTCCATGCGTAGGTATAAGGTGTTTGACCGTTGGCAACCTGCGGGGCCAGGGTTACTGTGGCGCCGCTGCACACAGGCTGTACGGCTGCAAAGTTAACACCAAAGCCTACGGTAGAGCCGTGGCAAGGTACGCCGGGGTTGGTAACCTCGAGATAGTAATCGCCAAACGGAGAGAACTGGTTAAGGTTGCCGGTGTAGGTTTGTGCCGAATCGTTCATAATAGGTGAAATGGTTACGTGCATCCACACAGTGCCGTAGGCGGTAAGGGGGTACTGACCTGCGGGTGCGTTGGTAGTGCCGCTAAAGCACACAGCGCCGTTGCCACCACCGGGTAGTACGTTAGGTGTTTTTGTCCAGGTGATGCCGACAGGCAGACCCTGGATGGAGTCGATACGCACAGAGTCGACATCGATATGTGCGGGAAAGAATATGACAGTATCTTTAGAGGCCTGGATTTGGCCCTGCAGGGTTTGGTCGTAAGGAACGCCCCTTATGATACAAGGGCAGTTGGGGGCGGTGGGGTTAACACCGGGGGTGGTTTGCGCGCTGGGGTCAACGGTGCATTGTGCCTGTGCTGCCAGGGTAAGCAACAGGGCGAATACAGATAAGTAAAGGTTTTTCATGTGTGGTTAAATTTTTATTTAAGGGCTTAAAAATAATGGAATTGGCTGAACGCCCAATAGGGGCCCCCAACCCCCAAAGGGGCCTGACTTATCTGAAGGAGAGGGTTTTAACAGCCACACACCCCGTCCGGTGCATAGCACCGGACACCCCTCTGGAGAGGGGAAAATACAAACAGCCAACAGCGGCCCATAAAAACAAAGGGGGCGCTTGTGCCTTTTTGCCTCACCCCACTGCCCCTGGCATCTCCCCTCTCCTTTATGAGAGGGGAGACCTTTGGAATATAATGTTGACAACAACTATTAAAGCTTAAGCTGAATTATGGATGCTGAAGTTAAACTACAAAAACAAAGGGGGCGCTTGTGGCGCCCCCTTATTACTAACTCAAAAAAACAATTAAAGCTTAAATATCCGTTTTACTGCCAGGGCATGACCGTTGCTTTTTACAGTTAACAGGTAGACGCCGGTAGCGTAAGTAGAGATATCGAGTTGGTGGCGCAGGGTGTTGCCCGTTACCTGTTGGGTATAAAGCAGTCGGCCCAAATCGTCGCGGAGCTCGAGCAGGGTGTTGTCTCCGGTGTTATCGGCCTGTATAGTTACCCGGCCCTCGGTAGGGTTAGGGTAAACCACGAGGTTGAGCACTGTAGCTTCCGCAATGCCTACACCGGTTACACTAACAGCTGCTGAGGTATCGCTACAACCCGATGAGTCGGTAACCAATACGCTGTAGCTGCCATTTACGGTAGCAATCAGCATTTGATTGGTATCGGCGTTCAGCTTTACATTGTTGAGCAACCACTGGTATTTGGCATAACCCGAAGTGCGCAGGGTATCGTTGCCGGTAATGGTTACCACTGCTACCGGTAGCGGATGAACGGTTAAGCTAAGTACCTGTATGCTATCGCAGCCGTTAACGGTTGACAATGTATCGCGGTAAACACCCGAAGTGGTAAGGTTACGTCCGTAGAAATTGTAAACCTCGCCCTGGCAAACGGCAGCCGAAGAACTATCGGTGTAGGTTTGCAGCAATTGCAGGCTAAGCACTACTACGCTATCGCAACCGGCAACCGAAGCAAGGGTATCGTTATATACTCCACTGGCGGTAAGTGTTTGTCCGTTGAAGTTAAAGGCCTTGCCATTACAGATGGTCTGGCTTAGTTGTGTAACAATAGCGGGGTTAACAGTAAGCGACAGCGTAATTATACTGTCGCAGCCGTTGGCGGCCTGCAGGGTATCGGTATAGCTGCCGCTGGTGGTAAGTGCCACGCCAGCGAAGGTGTAGCTTTCATCGTGGCAAATGCTTTGGCTGAAGGCATACTGCGCCACAGGTAATACAGTAACCGGTATAGCATCGCTGGTAGCCGTGGCTGGTAATGGACAAACGGCATTGCTTTGCAATACAACATACACTGAGTCGTTATCGGCCAGCGATGAAGCAGAGAATGAACCGGTGTTGCCGCTTTGCAGCACACCATTTTTGTACCACTGATAAACCGGTAATGCGCCGCCGTTGGTAGCCGTGGCGGTAAAATCTACCTGGTTGCCGGCGCATATAGTAGTGTTGCTGGCCGAAACCACCACCGATGGAACCACCGTAGGGGTAATATCCATTACTACATTAGATGATGTGGCGGTGTTGGTAGCCAGGCACGATGCATTGGATGTAAGTATGGTCCACACGGAGTCATTATCGGCAAGT
>DATGWP010000118.1:0-2060 GCA_035299425.1 Chitinophagales bacterium
TGTAGGTAAGGTAGTAAGGGTCTACACCAATGCAGTGCCCGCCTACCAGGCCGGGGAAAAACTTCAGGAAGTTCCATTTAGTGCCGGCTGCAGCTAACACCTCATAGGTGTTTATACCCATCAGGTCGAAAATACGCGATAGCTCATTCATAAGCGCAATATTCAAATCGCGCTGGGTGTTTTCAATAATCTTGGCAGCTTCTGCTACTTTGATAGAGGATGCACGGTGTGTACCTGCAGTTACTATAATTTCATAAGTACGGGCTATTACATCAAGCGATTCTGCATCGCTACCCGATACTACTTTCATAATCTTGGTGATAGTGTGCTCTTTATCACCGGGGTTAATACGCTCTGGTGAGTAGCCTAACTTAAAATCACCATTAGCCAGGCTTAAACCCGATATTTTTTCCATTACCGGCAGGCAGTCCTCTTCGGTGCAGCCAGGGTAAACAGTTGATTCAAAAACTACATAGTCGCCTTTCTTCAGCGCTTTGCCAATGGTGGTAGAAGCGGCCAATACCGGCTTAAGGTCCGGCACATTGTGCTTATCTACCGGGGTAGGCACCGCTACTATAAAGAAGTTAGCCTGCTTTAAATCCTCGATGTTAGCAGTAAACAGAATGTCTGTCCCTTCAAACGCCGATGACTCCAACTCGTTGCTGGGGTCAATATTATTCTTCATCAGGTCAACCCGCTTTTGGTTGATATCGAAACCTATCACCGAAATTTTCTTTGCAAACTCAAGTGCAATAGGCAAGCCCACATAACCCAAACCGATTACGGCTAATTTCTTTTTCTTGCTTAATAACTCTTCTACCATTTCCCTGGATTGTTTTTGCTTTAGCTGATTATAATTTCTTTGGAATGCTGCAGGAATGGAATAGTAGATTAAACCGCTTCCATTCTATCAATATCCCATTATTCCTTTCCTATCTTCTTCACCACCCCGTCCTTCAACACATATTTCTCTTTACTCTCTTCGCAGACTGCAATGCCATCTTTATCAAAATTCAACCGGTGGCCATACTCACTCATCCAGCCTATTTGCTTAGATGGATTGCCTACTACCAGTGCATACGCAGGTATATTTTTGGTAACCACCGCACCGGCACCTATAAAGGCAAACTCGCCAATATCGTGGCCACATACTATGGTAGCATTGGCACCAATGCTGGCACCATGCTTTACTGTTGTTTTGCTATACTGCCCCCTGCGGTTTACACCACTCCGCGGGTTAACCACATTGGTAAACACACAACTTGGCCCAAGAAACACATCATCTTCACAAACCACACCGGTGTATATACTCACGTTGTTCTGCACCTTTACATTATTGCCCAGTACTACACCGGGGCTCACTACTACATTCTGCCCAAAGTTGCAGTTCTCACCAATAACGCAGTCGCTCATAATATGGCTGAAGTGCCATATTTTAGTACCCTTACCAATCTTACACCCTTCGTCAACTATTGCAGTTTCGTGGGCAAAATATTCTTTATCGGCCATGCTATGCAAAGCGGTGTTTAGATTTATATAATTCTTCTTTACTCAGGCTACGGAAATAATCGTAAGTAATTTTCAATCCTTCTTCGCGGCTAACTTTGGGTTCCCAGTCTAAAATCTCTTTTGCCCTTGTAATATCCGGTTGCCTTTGCTTAGGGTCATCTACCGGCAGGTCTTTATAAATAACTTTCTGGTTAGTACCGGTAAGCTTAATTATCTCTTCGGCAAACTGCGAAATAGTTATCTCGCTCGGGTTGCCGATGTTAACCGGTTGGTGATAATCGCTCAGCAGCAAACGGTAAATGCCCTCTACCAAATCATCTACGTAGCAAAAAGAACGCGTTTGCGAACCATCGCCAAATACCGTCAAATCTTCGCCACGCAAAGCCTGGCCTATAAATGCCGGCAGCACGCGGCCATCGTTCAGGCGCATACGCGGGCCGTAGGTATTAAATATGCGCACTATCTTGGTATCTACCCCGTGAAAGGTATGGTAAGCCATGGTGATAGCCTCCTGAAAACGCTTGGCCTCATCATACACTCCACGCGGACCA
>DATGWP010000119.1:0-10243 GCA_035299425.1 Chitinophagales bacterium
ATACTTTACATTACCTGCCTGTAACTGACGTTGCGTTTGAAGCAGCTGATATTCGGGGCGGTTGTTGTAATCTACTGTGCCGCTGGCTTCGTAATTGATAGCACCTTCCATTTGCGCGGTATCGTATATCAGTGCCAGCGTTTGTTTAACCGGGTAGCCCATTACTGATTTCAGGTATTCCACTTTTGCTTTTACTGCTTCCTCGTTTCCTTTTTTAAGGGCTAATGCGTTATTCAAAAGTATGGTGGCGCGCTGGTAATCGGTTTTATCTACTATGCCGCTCTGGTATTGTGCGCGGGCATCTTTTACACTGCGTTCCAGCCGGGTGATGTTTTCTTCGCTCACCTTTATCTGTTGCTGTGTAAGCAGCACATCGTAAAAGGCTTTGCTAACCTGCGCTACTACCTGCACCTTATTAATAGTGGTAACCTGTGTAGATGCTTTCTTTACATCGCTGGCTGTGGTAGCAGCAAACACCAGTGCGGGGGTAAGTATATTTTGCGTGTAGGCAAACTGCTGCATGCTTGTGTTGCGGTTACCCAGTTGTATTACCTGGCCCTGAAACGAAGCATACTGCAACTGAAAGTTGTGCTGAAAGCTGTAGTTGTAGCCAATGTTTGGGTACCAGTCGGCCAGGCGTGTGTTTACTTGCGATTTGGTAATACGCTCATCCAGCAGCGACTTTTGTATAGCCGGTTGGTGGGCAAGCGTGTATTTAATGATGTTCTCCAGCGTGCCGCTTTCCAGCAGGCTATCGTTGGCTACCTGTGCATGCAGCACATTAGCCAGCGAAAGGAGAAAAATAAAGAAGAGGAGTAAATGCCGTTTCATGTAGGGGAGTTGCTTAAGGTATTAGTTTAAATTAGATAAGATTGATTAATCAGTCAATTTTGCGTAAACAAATTTTTTTAGTTGAGGCCTTTCCAGATAAGAGAAAATGCTTCGTCCTGCAGCTTTTTAATGCTTTTGGTATCCTTCTCAGATATGTATAAACCTACCTGGTGGAAATAAGCAGAGATAGCATAGCATACCATTTCGAGCGACTGCACGGTAGCTTCCCCCGTTTCCATGGCCTTTTTCACCACATCGTTCACAGCGTTCATGCGCAGCATCGCACGTTCTTTGGTCACTTTGGTTATAAGGCCCGAGCTGCTGTATTGCAGCATAAATTTGATTTTGCGCGGGTTATCTATATACCACTGCACTGTTCTATCAAATATGTGCTTCAATTGCAGCTTAAAGGTGGGGTGCTCCCATACACCGGTTTCGATATACTCGGCAAACTCACTTTTACATTCCAGGTATAGCTCGTTTACCAGTTCTTCTTTACTATCAAAATAACAGAACAATGTTCCTGTGCCTACATTTGCCTCCTGCGATATGCTGGCGGTAGATGTATCCTGGAAACATTTTTCGCAAAACAGCTTCAGGCTGGCATCCAGTATGGCTCTCCGCTTTTCACTCTGCTTTTCTGAAATTTTCATGGTATTAAGCCCTCTTTATTGTTTTAAATAAACTGACTAATCAGTCACAAAAGTAAAAAGGGTTTTGGAATTTGCAAGGGCAGATAAATATCGGCTCAGATTTTAGCAGGCGTTAACAGTTTGAAATAGTGGGATGGTACCTTATATTTATATGAATTAGTAACCTGAAGCTAGATGTCAATAGAAGAAGATTTTAAAAACCTTATATGTCTGCTGCAAGAACATCAGTCCACTAATATTCTAGTAAAAGAAGCTGCTCAATTTATACTAGAAGGTGAAGTTATTTATTGGTCTTTTGATAATGATGGTAAACCTGGCAGCGCGAAAGACCATCTTTTAGGTACATATGAAATTAGAGGAAGAATAGAGGAAGAGCTTAGAAGGGAAAATCCTTTTGTAGTCGGTTATAAAGAACTATTGCCGGCCTTTCGCCAAACGAAGCATGACTTTATATGCATCTCTGATATTACAACTCAGCAAGGTTCGTATTTAATATTTAGCGATTATGCTAAACAGGATTTGATTGGGATATTAAAATCAAAAAGAAATCTTGAAGAAATTAGAGCTGTAGAAAAAGAAAATGAGGCAAACGGCATGGAGCAATATAAATCGGCTTCTTTTGTCTTTATCAAAGGGGTCTTACAAAAGTAGTTCTCTATTTTACCACCACTACCGCTTTCAACATCCTCTCATCCCTTGAACTATTCCCCACCAGCACTTCATACTTTCCTTTCTCCACTATCCAGCTTTTGGTAGCTTCATCGTAATACGCCAAGTCTTTAACCGGTATAGTTAGCTCTACCGTTTTCTCTTCGCCCGGCTGCAGGTAAACCTTTTGAAAGGCACGCAGCAGTTTTTCGGGCACATCAACTTTGCCTTTTGGCGGACTAACATATACCTGCACCACTTCTGCCCCGCTGCGGTCGCCGGTGTTTTTAACCTTAACGGTAACTATATAAAACTCTGTAAGCTCCTTTGTTTTTTTCTCCAGGCTGGGAAATTCTGTAGCAACATCAGCAATGCTTACATTCAAATCAGAGATTGTAAACTGCGTATAGCTTAATCCATAGCCAAATGGATAACGAGGCTCCTTATGCTCCTTATCAAACAGCGTATAGCCATGATAGTATCCGTACTCAGCATTGGCCTCAAATGAATTAAACTGTGGTAAGTCGCTTTCCAGCTTAGGCACAGTAAACGGCAACTTACCTGATGGGTTTACATCGCCGAATAAAATGGCAGCTAGTGCATTGCCGCCTTCCATACCATTGTAAAATGTCTGGATGATGGCCGGAACTTCATTGTGCCATTCTTCCACCGTAATAGCGCTACCCGCCACTAAACTTACTATTACTTTTTTGTTGGCGGCGCTGGCCGTATGGATGATGTCAATATCCTGCTGGTGCAAGTGCAGGTATTCTCTGTCGCCGCCTACGCCCAGTATACCGGTGCGGGTTATAAAGTTTTTCTTGTCTGGGTTGTTGCGGTCGCGGATGGTGCCGTTGCCTATGTATTCGCCTTCATCTAAGTAAGTAGTGCCGGCAACTACCAATACCACATCAGCCTTTTCGCAAACGGCTTTTATAGCTGCTAAATCATTGGCCGGTGCAGTTAATACTTCAGGTTGCCAAAAACAAAGAGCAGGGTTCATGCAAGTGCGCATAGCCTCCAGCGGAGTAACAATATACTTAGGGAAACACCGGCTGCTGCCATGGTCGCCGGTTTCTTTCACATCAGCCAATGAACCAATCACCGCAATACGTTTGATGTTATCTTTCTTCAGCGGTAGCAGGTTGCTATCGTTCTTCAATAGCACCGCGCTTTTTTGGGCCACCTCTCTGGCTAAATCTGTATGCTCCTTGCTGCCTGCTAAACTCTTTGGGTATTCCTGCAAATCTTTCTTTGATGCAAAAAGTAGTTTGGTTCTTATAATAGGAAATATCAAGTCATCAATCTGCTGCTCTTTTATTTCGCCGTCTTTAATCAGTTGTTTTATTTTTTTCAGGTTGTAGTTAGCCGGTGCGGGCATCTCTATATTCATCCCGGCTTCTATCCCGGCTTTGGCATCATACAATCCGTTTTGCCAATCACTGGTTATGTAGCCTTTAAATCCCCAATCTTTGCGTAGTATATCGGTTAATAGATACTTGCTGTGTCCGCAGTAAACACCATTCAGTTTGTTGTAGGCGCTCATTACCGAAGCCGCACCGCTTTGTATCACACGTTTAAAATGCGGCAGGTAAACTTCGTGCAGGGTGCGCTCGCTCATATTCATACTTCCGCCAAAGCGGTTGTTCTCCATACTGTTGGCGGCAAAGTGTTTGGCGCATGCCTGTACATTCTGGCTTTGTATGCCCTTTACCAGTGCCGATGCCATAATGCCTACATGCAACGGGTCTTCGCCGTAGGTTTCCTGTGCACGGCCCCAGGCCGGGTGGCGCAGCAGGTTCATACACACCGCGCCGCTGTAGTTTGCTTTCAGGGCGCGAATTTCTTTAGCCATAGCTTGCCCTACTCGCTCTTCCAGTTCTGTATCCCAACTGGCACCGCGCGCCATGGTTACAGGAAAGGCCGTGGTGCCTTTGGTAAGCGATACGCCCCTTGGACCATCGAGAAAGATAGTGGAGGGAATGCCTAACCTTTTATTGCCACCCGCCTTTACAGGTTTTATCTTTTTGCTGAAAAGTATAGACAGGCCAAAGCGCACCACTCCATGCCCGTGCATTTCGTACACTTTCTCTTTCAGGCTCATTTGCGCTATCAATTCGCGGGCTTTGGTTTCGGCTTGTGCGTCGGTCATGGTTTGGGCGGATAAGCTTGGGATAATAAGAAGGCAGATAATGCAAAAGGCGAAATGCTTCATAGCACGCAAGATAAAAGTTTTGGAAAGCCTTTTAAAAATGAGTAGGATTGTGCATGATAAATGTATGCATAGCCGGCAGTAAATTTTTTGGATACCAGGTGTTTGAAAGATTGAAAAATGAAGTGAACGTTTGCAAGGTTATAGCCCCTGCCGAAGACGACCGGTTGGCAGTGGCCGCCAA
Organism: Chitinophagales bacterium; assembly: GCA_035299425.1. Taxonomy (GTDB): domain Bacteria; phylum Bacteroidota; class Bacteroidia; order Chitinophagales; family LD1; genus Bog-950. The sequence goes on from DATGWP010000119.1 coordinate 4,529, forward strand.
GGCCCACGGCACCGATGTATCGGTAGTGCATGCCAAAACAATAGGCGAGGAATATATGCCCGAGGGTGTAGACCTGATTGTAGCGGCCTACCTGCATTCTAAAATCAGCCATGCCGCGCTGGCAAAGTCAAAGCATGGTGCTATTGGCTACCACCCTTCGCTGCTGCCGCGCCACCGCGGCATAGCATCGGTAGAGTGGACTATTAAATGCAAAGACCCTGTAGCCGGCGGCTCTATTTATATATTGGATGATGGCTGGGACCACGGCGAAGTGGTAACACAGCGCTGGTGTTTTGTAGATAAAGACTGGGATGCTACGGCCCTGTGGCGCGAGCGCCTGCACCCTATGGGTGTAGATATGATAGTGGAGGCCGTGCAGCTTATTCAGAACAACGGGTACGATAAATTGCCCCGCCATAAACAGGATGAGCGCTACGCCACACTGGCGCCGCGGTTAAAAGAAGCCACATCATAAGCAGGCTATGGCCAGTATTAAAAAACTTTAAATAGGCATGTGTTAAATGGTGCTGCATTTTTGTTTCTTAAATTGCACGGCTAAACCTTATTTTCAAACTATGAAATCTTTTGTTGTATTTTCTATGCTCATGGTCCTTGGTTCTGTGTCCCTTTTTGCGCAGCAACCCCTGCCGGCCAAAGTGTATTACACCCTGCGCGACTCTACCACCAGTATGGATATGGTAATGATGCAGGGCAAAGGTGGCAGCATGAGCCTGGATGGAAGAAACGTGCAGTTGTTCGGCAATTTTTTTGAGAATAAAACCGCGCCTAAAACCAACGCACCGCTGGGCGGTAACATAATGTGGCTGATAAACGGCCGCGAGTATATTTCGGGCAATTATTACCTGGGCGATAGCACCGGCTACGTGGTTTTTGTAAAAGACGGAAAAGAATATGTAAACCGGTTAAATAACCAGGGCAATTCATTTTTCAAATCGCAGATAAAATAAACCAGTCGGCAGTTGGCAGGCCGCAGTTGGCAATAACCAAATACAGAAAACAATAAAATAATACCGTATGCCATCTTTTGATATAGTAAGCAAGGTAGATTCGCAGACCGTAGAGAATGCCATTAATGTAGCCAAAAAGGAGATTGTAAACCGCTACGATTTTCATGGCAGCAAAACCGAAATTGATTTTAATAAAAAGGACCTTACGCTTTTAATAACTACCGAAAATGAAATGCGCCTTGGCGCTGCGCTCGATATCATTATCAACCGTGGGATGAAACAGGGGCTGGACGCCCGCAGCTTTGATGTAAGCAAAGAGCACTATGCATCGGGCCCTATGATTAAAAAGGATGTGAAGCTGAAGAACGGGCTGGATAAAGATGTGATGAAGAAAATTGTAAAAGCCATTAAAGATGCCGGCCTTAAAGTGCAGGCCGCACAAATGGACAATATTGTACGCGTAACCGGAAAGAAGATTGACGACCTGCAACAGGTAATTGCCTTTTTGCGCAAAGGCGATTATGGTTACCCATTGCAGTTCGACAACATGAAGAGTTAACTTCTATTTTTGTATTTCAATCCAAAATCATAATTCTAAAATCTAAAATTCGATATGGGCTTTTTCGATCAAATGAAACAACTGAAGGAACTGCAGGAAAAAATGGAAGAAACCAAAAAACGGTTAGACACCATTGAGCTGGATGCAGAGAATGATTATGTGCGCGTTACCGTATCGGGCAACCGCAAAATAAAGAACATTGAAATTTTGAAACAGGATGATAAGCTGGAGCTGGAGGCAAAACTACAATCTGCTATTAACGATGCCCTTACCAAAGCCGATGGCGTAATGCAAAGCGAAATGATGGGCAACATGCCCAAAATACCCGGACTGGGATAGTAGTAGTAGTGGCCGAAGTGGACTAGATACGGTGGACTAACCGACATGAAAGAACAATGAACACAACGCGTATAGACTTAGCCAACATAGCACTGATGCTTATATCGTGTGCAGCGGCGTTTGTAATTCCCTTCGAGCTGTTTTTGTTTTCGTATGCGGTGCTTGGTCCCCTGCATTACCTTACCGAGATTACCTGGCTGCATAAGCGCGATTATTTTGCCAATGGCAAGTTTGATTATGTGTGGCTTATACTGTTGTGTGCAGTGCTGTTTATCCTCAACTTTGTTTTTACCGACCACCCCACAGTAGCCAATTTTATGATTTACCTCGCCTTTGTAAGCGCGCTGGGCTTTGTAATGTTTAAAGACTGGCTTTGGAAAATTGGCTTTATAGGTATCGGCGCTTTTTTAGGAGGGCTTATAGCCAGCACACAATCCTTTTTCTTTTTGTTTGCCGTGTTTCTGCCTACGCTAATACATGTATTTGTGTTTACCGGTTTATTCATTTTACTGGGCGCACTAAAAAACAGGAGCATCACCGGTGTAATTTCGCTGGTAGTTTTTATTGCCTGTGCGGTTAGCTTTTTCATTTTCTACCCGCAGTTTACGTTTTATAAAATAAGCGACTACGCCCAAAAAACGCTTGTTGAGAGTGGCTTTGCTATGGTCAACCAATCGTTTGTGCATATTTTCAACCTCGGCACTACCACCCGCGAAACGGTATTTGCCTCTAACATTGGTTTTGGTATTATGCGTTTTATTGCCTTTGCCTATACCTATCACTACCTTAACTGGTTTTCTAAAACATCGGTTATTAAATGGCACCAGGTGCCTAAAAAATGGCTGATTACAACTATTGCCCTGTGGGTGGCCTCTGTGGGCCTGTATGCTTACAATTACAAAACAGGTCTTATTGCGCTGTACTTCCTTAGCATGTTACACGTGTTCCTCGAGTTTCCGCTCAACTACCGCTCGGTAATTGGTATCGGTGAAGAATTTGGAACGCTTACGGGGCTGCGCAAACAACCGGTGCCTGTAGCAACTAAAACTACTGCCACAAGTAAGAAGGGCAAGACCACCCCTGTTAGATAAGGGAAACGCTGAAATTAAAGGCGGCTGTTAAAGCCTCTTTAGGGGTTTGGGGTGGCTGTTATTTCAGCGAATTATCCGCTGCATTTCATTAATCAGTTAATTTATTTTTCTGCCCTTGCTTCGCATTATCATTTCATTAACTTCATCTAAAATTAAGGTTAATGAAAAGTTATGTAATGGCGTTTGCCTGCTGTTTGTTGTTTGTTGCTTCATGCAAAAAAGAAACTAAAGGAAAGGACGGGCCGGAAGTTTTCGACAATGGGCCTACCGATAGTTTAAAGATGAACCAGGTACAGATTATTGCCAGCCATAACAGCTACCACCTTAAAACCAACGATAGTATTTTTAACTGGATGACCAATGCCAGTGCGCTTGGTTTACTGCCCGAGCAATACAACCCAAGGGGTATAGACTACTGGCATGTGCCTATAGAGCAGCAGTTTGACGACTACAATGTACGCGGGCTCGAACTGGATATTTACAACGACCCGCAGGGTGGCAATTTCTATTACCGCCAGGGCATGAGCATGGTAGGATTGGATAACGATAGCCGTGTAGATATACTAAGGGAACCGGGTTTTAAAATTATACACATACCCGATTTTGATTTTAATACAAACTACTACACATTTAAGCAGGCCCTTATAACAGTATATAACTGGAGCGTGGCCCACCCTAACCACCTGCCTATTTTTATTAATGTAGAAACCAAGAACGAAACGGTGGGCGATGTGCTGCCTTCTCTACCGGGCATGACTCTCTCTATTCCGTTTGATGCTTCAGCCTGCGATAAAATGGATGAAGAAATAAAATCAGTATTTGGTGAGCTGTTGGATAAGGTAGTTACACCCGATGATGTACGCGGCAGCTATCCTACACTAGAGGCGGCCGTACTGGCGGGCAACTGGCCTACCCTGGCACAGGCGCGTAACAAAGTAGTGTTTATTATGCAGGGCGGTGCCGAGTCGCTTTATAAAGCAGGCCACCCATCGCTGCAAAACAGGGCTATGTTTGTTTACTCTGACCCTGGTACACCCGAAGCAGCCTTTGTTATTTTAAATTCGCCTAACAACGATAAACCCGAAATTATAACCCGCGTTCAACAGGGATATATAGTAAGGACCCGTGCCGATTCAGGTACCGACGAAGCCCGCGAAGGCGACTATACCGATATGAACAACTCCTTTGAAAGCGGTGCGCAGATTATATCTACCGATTATTACCGGCCCGATCCACGTGCCGGCACACCGGGCTGGACTGACTTCAAGGTGCAGTTTCCTAATGGAGAGTTGGCGCGTATAAACCAGGTTTCGGCAAGCTCGCAAACCAACCTGGGGCTTATAAAAGAATAACCTTACGGTAACATAACCCTGCGAAATTTGCCAACCCTATGAACGATGCAAAACGAAAAGTAAAGGTGGCTGTTATTAGCGATGTGCACCTGGGCTTTATCGGTTGCAGGGCCAAGGAGTTAAACCGGTATCTTAATAGTATAGAGCCAGAAACGCTGATTATTAACGGCGACTTTATAGATATATGGCAGTTCAGGAGTTACTACTTTCCCAAGTCGCACAGCAAGGTAATAGAGCATGTTTTTAAATTTATATCGCAGGGTATAAAGGTGCATTTGCTTACCGGCAACCACGATGAAATGTTTCGCCGTTACTCGGGCTTAAAGCTGGGTAACCTAACGCTGGAAGATAAACTGGTGCTGAACATGGATGGCAAGCGCCACTGGTTTTTTCATGGCGATATATTCGATGTATCTATGCAGGGTTCGCGCTGGCTGGCCAAGCTGGGTACTACCGGTTACGAAATACTTATACTGATTAACAAGCTGGTGAATTTTATACTGGAGATGATGGGCCGCGAAAAAACTTCGTTTTCGCAGCAAGTAAAAAAGGCTACCAAAAAAGGTATAAAAATGCTGAGCAACTATGAGCTTACCGCTGCCGAAATTGCGCTTGACGAAGGCTATGATTTTGTATTGAACGGCCACACCCACATGCCCTGTATTAAACCCATAACCACCGAACGCGGTACTGTGATGTATTTAAATAGCGGCGATTGGGTAGAGAATATGACCGCGCTGGAATACAATGATGGCGAGTGGAAATTAATTTGGTACAAAGACCTTAAGTTTCCGGCCACCTGGCTACAGGTTGAAGAAGAAGATTTGCCGTAATACATATTCTATCACCCACATAAGATTATGAAATCAGTTTTATTTTCTGTTTTGTCGTTCTTTTGTTTGGTAACCTATGCGCAGGTTACCAGCCCGCAAACGCTTACCAAAATTGCCTTTGGCAGTTGCAACGACCAGCGCAAACCCATGGAAGTTTTTTACAAAATAGCCGATGAGCATCCGCAGCTATTTGTTTTTCTGGGCGATAACGTGTATGGCGACACCGAAGATATGCAGGTATTGCAGGCTAAATACGATACACTGGCATCGCGCCTGTCCTACCAAAAATTATTGCAACAGGCACCGGTAATAGCCACCTGGGACGACCACGATTTTGGGGTAAACGATGGCGGCAAAGAGTACCCTAAAAAAGAAGAGTCGAAGAAAATTTTTCTCGATTTTTTTAAAGAGCCTGCCAACAGCGAACGCCGCACACGCGAAGGGCTTTATGCTTCTTATATGTATGGCGAAGCCGGCAAACGGGTGCAGGTAATATTGCTCGATTGCCGTACCTTTCGCGATTCGCTGCTGTTTAAAAAACACCCGCAAATATGGGGCGAATACCAGCGCTGT
>DATGWP010000120.1:0-12423 GCA_035299425.1 Chitinophagales bacterium
GTTGTAGTGGTATAAGTACCGGCGCTAACGGTAGCTCCCGACTGCGGCACATCTGTACCTGCATCATAGGTACCGTTGCCAAACTCATCCATATATACAATACCGCATATAGTATCGTAGGCTATGTTTACCGGTACGGTATCCAGCACTATAGTGGCGCTGGCGGTATCGTAGCAGCCGCCACTGCCGGCCAGCAAGGTTACGGTATAGGTGCCGGGGCCGCTATAGGTGTGGCTGGGGTCGGTATTGTCAGATGTAATGCCATCGCCAAAAGACCATTGCAGACTGGTGGTGTTAGTGCTTTGGTTGGTAAAGTTTACCGTGTAGTTTATTACATCATAAGTAAAAGCTGCATCGGGCTCATATGGGTTAGTAGTTACCATTATAGTATCCTGGCTGTAGCAGCCGGTAGCATCGGCCACCCACAGGGTTAGCGGGTAGTTGCCTGCTGTGGGGCTGGTAAAACAAGGGCTGGCAGCCGTACTCTGCACACCGGCAAGCGTCCACGTGCGGCTGGTAATGGGCCTTTCGGCTATACTTAAATCGGTAGCGCACACTATACTGAAGTTGCACGAGTCAACCACGCTAAACTCCGGTATAGCATCAATATGGTTAATGGCGTTAACCGCAATATTCATAGTGGTTTCATTACTGCAACCCTCGTTATCGGTAATAGTAAGCGTAACCGGGTAGGTTAGCTCTGCCGCAAAACTATGGCAGGTGGTGCCGGTGGTTGTGTTTTCGCAATTGCCGCCGCTATAGCACCATTGCCAGGCGCTTATAGGCACATTACCGGTAGGGGTACTTAAATCTGTAAAGCAATAGGTAGCCATTGCGCAGCTATCGGTTTGCGCATAGCTAAAGCTGGCCGTGGGTTTTGGCCTTACTTCTACGGTTTTAGTAATGGTATCGCTGCAGCGGCCGTAGGGCTCTATTATAAGAGTAACCGGATAAAAACCGGGCTGGGTATAGATATGGCAAGGGCTCTGCGTGGTGCTTTGAGTATTATCATAAGGGTCGGCAAAGTCCCATAGCCAGGTACTGTTAGTGTATGACCCACCGTAAGTATGTTGGGTAGAATCTACAAAGCAAGCCGGTGCGCCTGCGCAGGCACCGGTGGCACCAATTTCAAAATTAGCTGAGGGTGTATCCACATATATCCAGGGCATGTTAAGCAAGGTTTGGCAGCCGGCAGCGTTGCCTACTAATATCTGTGGCTGGCAACTATCCTGTATACAATAAACCCTTTTTATTACCAGCACGGTTGGGTTTTGTTCGGTACCCGCCGCAATATTTAATATCTCGAAGCCCTGGTTGCAGCCCGTTAAAAATGTTGCCTGCGTAGCTTCCACGGTACTTATAGTAAACGTAACCGTATCTCCGCACTGGCAAACCGAGGTGGGGCTTACGGTATAGGATAATACGCGCGGCCCAAGGGTACAAACGGTATCGATAGTAACCGTATCGCGGCAGCCATTATCGGTAATTACCGATAGGGTAACGGGATTGCAGCCCGGGAACGTATAAAAATTACAAGGATTTGGTTCTGTGGTTTCGCCATAGCCAAAATCCCAGATTAATACATCAGTTACAGAGTCCACCCACTGCGATGTATTTGTACCACAAAGAACGAAAGGCTGACTGGGACAATCGGGAATAGTACCGGTAAGATAACCTGATAAGACAGGGGAATGCACGTGTACGTTAAATATCCTGGTCTGGTCGCAGCCCCCGGCCACAACCTGATATCTAATCTGGTAATCGCCTTCTGCATTATAAGTGATACAAGGCGGTATATGGCCATCGAACGATGGAATATTGCTACCAGGAAACCACCATGCTTCTATCATACTACTATCGCTGGTAGTATTGTTGGTTATACATATAGTGGAGCCAGGACAAATAATTGTATCAACCACTATATCTACATATACCGGGGTTCCTGCCCATATTGTTTGAGTACTGCTGGCAGTACAGCCCATAGCATTGGTGGCTGTAAAATTTACAATATGGCTACCCTGCCCAAGATGCAACGCAGGATTAGGCAAAGCAGAAGTTCCACTACCGTTGCCAGAAAACGACCAATTATAACTTACTATAGAATCACAGCCGTGACCAGTTGGATCGGGTGTAAAAGATCTAAAATGAAATGAATCGGGAGAACAGGCACTCTCGTAGGTAAAGTATGCACTTAGCTTACAGACGGTAACATACTTTATCACAGTATCTTTACAGCCGCCCGGTTCTATATACACCATAACTATTTCATTATACCCGGGGTGCAATGTGCGTTGCGCTGTTTGACCCAGGCTACAAAAATTACCATTACATTGTTGCGGATTGCTGTTAATACCGGCAATATTTCCATTCCAATCCCAAATAGTTTGCCCGGCTGCTGCACCGGGTGTAGTATTAGTAAAAGTAACCGACGTAATACCGCAGGCTACGGACGGCTGGTTAAATGTATATGCAAAATCTGCTTCGACTCCCCCGCAGGCGGTAGTAATAAATCGCTCGCTGGTAGCGTTGCAGCCATTAGCATCGTTATAAGCGGTCAAGCTTACGCGGCAGGTATCGCAATGCGGTAGCAAAAGTTTGGGCTGTGCAATATTAAAAGTATCCGCCACGCAGTTAAACTGCCAGTGGTAGCGGTTGGCACCTACCGAGGTGTTTATAAAAGATACAGTATCGCCTGAAAGACAAGAGGTCTGGCTTGTAAAATTGGCCGAAGGCGGCCTTACCACTATATGTACCCGCTGGGTATCGCCTGCACAGGTATAAAGCGAAGGCACCACCCAGGCATCGTATTCTCCCGGCAGGTAAGTATGATTGAAGGGGGCTGCAGTTTTTATGGATATGGTACCGGGCGGGGTCTCATCGCCATAATGCACACGTAGGGTATCGTACTGGCAGTTAGCTCCAATTAAATTAAATACTACCGGTGCACCGGCGCAAACGGTATCGTCGTTTACCGTTAAGGAACAAAACGGCCTAGCAGCCACATTAATTACACTGTCTTTATAGGTAGATGATACACAGCCATCGGCTGTTACAACAGTTAACTGCATTGAGTGACTGCCGGCATTTGTAAAATTCAAGCCTAGTACGCCAACGTGACCTGTGGTTAACAACGTTCCATCCATATACCAATCGTATGAAGCTATAGTAGAGCTAGTACTAAAAACTGGAACAACTGTAGTTTGTAGCGGTACACAGCCTTGTGCATTGTCCACATAAAAATCAGGAATTATAGTATCAATCCTGATATAATTGGGCTTTACCAGCGATTTAGTACAGCCCTGTGGCGTGGCAATAGTTAGCGATACAGTGCCCGATCCAAATCCTGAAAATGTAATAGGCGGTGGGCTACAGGTGGTTGTAGTGGAAGGGTTTGTATTGTACCCAAAAGTCCAATAGCAGGTACTGCCCGGCGGTGAGGTAGAGCAATTGGTAAAGTTAACGGTAAAGGGGCTGAGGCAACTGATGGTATCATCGGCATAAAAGCATGGCGAAGGATTGCGCTTCAGCGTAAAGGCATTGGTAAATACTACGGTATCCTTACAGTTGGCACCGTAGTCGCCCATCATGGTTATGCTGTAATCTCCAAAAGCTGACAGGTTTACACAAACCGAATCGCCTGTGAACAGCCCGAACGATACACCCGGTCCGTTTATCTGCCACTTAGGGGAGGGGCTGGATGGCTGCGATGCATTATACAGGCACAGTGAATAGGCAGAGCCACTATCGATACATATAGAACTTACGGGTGTGGTGTAGGCCAGTTGTGGATTGCAGGGCTGCGCATAGCTGTCGGTTATGGCAAATGCCCACAGCAGCGTAGCCATCACCAGGTGGTAAATGTGTTTCATAGTGCGTCAGGTTCAACGTTAGGTTCAGTTAAATGTAAGGTTTATTTTATATAAAAGGAATATGCCTGAACACAAGGCAGTAAGTTGTAAATATTAAAATATAATAACATATTTTAAAAAATAAGAAACTTGACAGGTTGTAAGATTTTGGGTTGACACGGATTTTCTTAACTATCTGATAATCAATGTTAATTATTTGTTTTGGGTTGACACATATTGGGGCATGGAATAGAAACCTGCATTGACATAAAACTAATTGGGCAAAAAAAAACAGGCCGGCGCGCATAGCGGCCGGCCTGTTTCTAAACAGTATATTCTATTAAAATTAAAATCTGTCTACCCCTGCAAAATGGAAATTAGCTTCTATAAGCGCATTCTCATCGCTATCGCTGCCGTGCATAGCATTGCGCTCTATACCTTGCGCATACAGGCGGCGGATAGTGCCTTCTTCTGCTTTCTTAGGGTCAGTAGCGCCTATCAGCTTACGGAAATCTTCTACAGCGTTATCTTTTTCAAGTATAGCAGCTACTATAGGGCCTTCGGTCATAAAGGTGATAAGCTCACCAAAGAAAGAACGCTCTTTGTGTATAGCGTAAAACTCTTCTGCCTTCTCTTTAGATAAGCGGGTAAGTTTCATAGCCTGGATTTTAAATCCGGCCTTGATAATATGGTCAATAATTTTGCCTGTGTGGCCATCTGCAACTGCATCCGGCTTCAGCATAGTTAAGGTAATTCTTCCTGCCATGTTGGTCTATTGTTTAAATTTAAGGTTAGTCAAGCTTGTTTCTAAAATCGGCGCGAATGTATACGCCCGAGGCCATTTTTCCAAACAAATGTTTTTGGGGTAAATCATTGCAGCGTATACCGCACACCAATAAATCCCTTAATACCTTCGGTGCTGGTAAAACCATACGTAGTATCAAACCGGTAATTGAAAGGGTTATTTACTGCGACATTGCGGTTAAACGGGTCTTGTGGCCGCAGTATCGGTTCCTTCTGCACAAAGTTGAAAAGGTTCTTAATGCCAAGGTATAGTTCCACACCTTTATTAAACTTCTTGGTTAGTTGTATGTTCTGTATGGTAAACCAGGGCGAGTGTGATGCACGGTAATCATTGGGTACAGTGGTAAGCGGCATAGGACTTACCAGGTTGCCTGTCCAGTCGATAGATAACTGAGGGGCAGGGAAAGTATAGCTTAAATAAAAGTTGGCTACAAAAGGCGCAACGTGCGGGGCCATTTCTTTTTCAACTTCGCCATCGTCATTTTTTTCCAGTTCAAACACATTTACAAATGTGAAACCCACGCCTAGTTTTAGCGGATAACTGAACGTAAAATCTGAGTAGATACTAAACCCACTGGCCATTGCCCCGCCCTTGCTATTGGCGTATGTTATAAAACCGGGTTCTTCGTCGTAATCGGGGTTTACTATATTGAAAAAGTAGGTGTAAAACACACTGGCATCTATGTTTAGGATACCGGCTTTCAGGTTCTGCACGCGGGTATAATTAAGATTGGTGTTGATGGTATATTCGGGCTTCAGCTTTTCTTCTACCAGAATTTGGCGCGAGCCGTTCATAGCAGCAAAACCTTCGTTCATCAGGTTAGGTACCCGGTAGCCGGTTCCAAAGCCGAAACGTATTACATTGTTCTGGTCGTTGCTGTTCCACTTGTAATACAGGCGGGGTGTAAACACCGGGCCGTTCAGGCTGCTATAATCAAAGCGGGTACCCAGCAATAGTTTATGGTTAGCGGCAATAGATATTTCATCTTCAATAAACACGCCGGCTATATGGTTAAATTTACTACCCCCGGTGTTACTGTCTACCGATAGGTCGGTATTATCGGCATAATAATTTAACCGGTAGCTGCCGCCTATCAGCAACTCGTTAAATTTATCTACCTGCCGGCTCCAGGTTAACTGCGTAAAAGCGGTGCGCTGCAGGGCATTTAAATGCTTTGGGCCAAAGTAAGCCTCCTGCCGGTGCTCGCTATAATCGGCTATTAGCAACAGCTTATCTTTTACTGCAAACTGGTATTGGAAACCCGCCTGCCATTGGTGGGTGGTTATAGCTTCGCCATATAATGAATCGCTACCGCGTTGGGCCGATGGCATATTCATTTGCCCGCCAAAGCGGTCTTCAAAAAGGTAGCGCCCATAAATGGTTGCCAGTCGGTTTTCGGGCCGCACAAAACTCCACTTATTGTAAAAACTTCCCCTGTTGGTTTGGGGCAAATCCCGGAAATTATCATCATCAATATCCCAGCGGTAATTGGAGGCCGCACCGCTTACCGCAAATAAGGCATTTACTTTTTTCAAACGGGCTACACCTGTTAGGTCCAGGTTAGCGGCAAGTTTAGAATCCAGAAAGGCATTCATTACAAATTTAGGCCCGTTAGCCGGGTTGCGGGTTTTAAGGTTGATAATGCCCGCTATAGCCTCTGAGCCATAAAGTGTAGAGGCGCTGCCCTTTACCACTTCAATTTTATCTACCATTGCAATGGGCAGGGCGTTAAGCGCGTAGATACCCGCCAGGCCGTTCATGGCCGGTACACCGTCAATTAAAAACATGGTAAAGTTTCCTTCCAGACCGTTTATCTGCACATCGGTGGTGTTAGATACCCCATTGTCTACATCCGGAAAAATACCGTTCATGTTTGCCAGTGTTTCGTGCACAGTTGGGGCTGGGTTACGCTGCAGGTATTTGGTGGTATATACATCTACCGGTGTAACACTTTCCAGTTTCTTCACTTCTTTTAAAGAACCGGATACGACTATCTCTTTCAATCGGGCCGATAGAGGAATTAGTGCTGCGCTTATTTGTATCTCTGTATTGTCTTTTATAACTATTTCCTGCTGAAAGTTTTCATGCGCTACATACGATATTTTGAACTGGTATTTGCCCGCTGCCACGCCGGTAATTTTAAATCGTCCAAGGCTATCGGTGGTACCTGTATAATTTGTTTTTAGCAAACCAACGGCCGCAAACTCAAGGGGTAAGCTATCGCCTGTAACCACTCCGGTAATAGTGCCGGTAGTTGGTTGCGAATAGCTGAGTATGGTGGATAGTAAAATGAAAAGCAGTAAAACTTTCTTCATTCTACGTGAATGTAAAAATACACGTGGTAAAAACGAAATTTTACTGTTTTATAAACCTTCGCTGTTGTGTTTTTTCAGTGGTTTGTATCTCTAACAAGTATACGCCTGCTGCAAGGCCAGAGATATCAATAGCGGTATTGCTACTGTTTCTATTTGTTTGTATGGCGCAATTATTTCCTACAATATCTAGTACCCTTAGTTGTTTGATAGGTGGGGTGCTAGTAATGTAAAGCGTGCTTGTGGCGGGGTTAGGGTAAATTGATAGGTCTGCATTGTTGATATCTGAAATGCCCATGGGGTAAACAAATATGGTCAACGTGTCGGTTGCAGTGCAGCCATTTACATCGATTACAATGTGCGTTACCAATTTATAGCCCCAATCAAATTCGTAGTTATAAAACGGATTGTTTATTATGCTGCTGTCGCCGTTGCCAAAATACCAGATGGATGTTTTGCCTGCGCTATCCACTGTTTCAAACTGATAGGCGGCATCTATACTATAAACAACCTGCACACTTGCATCGGGTGGAGAGAACTCGTATACATTTGCGGCATCGGTAGCAGTACACTGGTTACTACCGGTAGCTGTAACCGAATAGGTGCCAACGGCACTAACGGTAATTGTACTGGTAGTGTCACCGGTATTCCAAACATAGCTTTGGGCGCTGCCACTTGCAAGTTGTAAGGCTCCACCCTGGCAGTAAGCAGTATCGTTACCAAGGTTTACAACCGGCGAAGGTAGCACCTCTACATGTACAGCATCGCTGCCACTGCATTGAAAATTATCTGATATCGTTACAGTATAAGTACCGGTTGTTCCTGCATATACTACTCCACCATTATCGCCGGTGTTCCACAGGTAACTATCAAAATCGCCGGGATACAGGCGTAACTCACTGCCGCTGCAAAAAGTAGTGTCGTTGCCAAGGGTTACAGGTACGGGGTTATGGGCTAATGCGTTAAACTGTTGGTCTAGCCAGGTAAAACGCACATTTACCCAATCCTTCAGGCGGGCAATTTCTTCGGCATAAGTTTGTGGCAGGGGAGTAGGCTCGGGCCAGGTGGGTTGCCCTAAAATTGGCCAGGTTTCAAAGTTGCGTTGCTGGCCTTCTTCCAGGTAAGCGGCAGTGCTATCTATATAGCCCAGTACCGAATCAAAACTCAATACATTGCTGCGCAGGTAATTCCAGCGGCAATACAAGTGTTGGTTAAACAGGCTGTCCTGTCTCAGGCGCTCCCACCAGGCGGGCATGCCGGCTCCGGCACATACATAGCCCACATTATAAGCCCAACCAGTAGCTACCGGCGCATCGCAATAGTCTGCGTTCATCCAGGCTATATCATAATCCCAGGCAGGGCCTACGCGTAGTTTGCCACCTTTGCTGTATTTGTCTTTGTATAAATAAGTGCTTAGCCGGTAGCCATCTACGTTCTTGCTCATCTCATTTAGAAATAGATAATCTATCAGCGATTTTTCTGAAACAAATTGGCGAAAACCTATCTCCGGATCCTGAAAGTCAGCGCCAAATAAGGCATGCTCAAAACTATCGATGTATCTGTTTATGTAATCTTTTTGTGGCTGCTGTATCTCTTCCTGTTTAGGATATTCGTATTGAAAAAAAATAGATTCGGTGGGAGAATTAGAGGGTGGGTAGTCCGAGTAAAAGCCATCGCCACCGCTACCCGTAAACTTATCAATCTTCACTATATATCCACCGGTAAGCTGGTCGCCCGTGGTATCTTCAGGGTTTAGTTTAGCAATATCTACACGCTCTTCGTTGCGTTTAATTTTTTCCATTAGTATATACACACCGCTATACACGCCGTTTACAAATAGTTCGCAATACCTGGTGCGCGATGCGTAATGACCGGTTTGGTTGGCAAGGTAGTAGCTTAGTACATTTCGCATCAGGGTTTTGTCGTAATAGCTGGCAGATAATATCCAGTCGCTTTCGGCCGGCATACCCAGTATTGAAGTATCAATACTGTTATAGGCAGAGTCCCAGGTTTCGAACCCATATGATTTTTTAGGAGCACCGCCCGATGATGAACCACGAAACTCTATTCCTATAATACCATGGTAAGCATATTGTGTATCGTTCGAATGGTTTAATTGGCCCGCACCATTATCTACTACCATAAAATCGGCGGCTATTTTAGGGTCGTCACCAATGGCCTGGCCGTTTGTGTTTATTTTAATGATGGGCAAGTTGGTGCTTACCGGGGGGAAAGGGATGGCCGGTTCATCGCCAAACCTTATCGACCATGAGTTTACATTGCCCTGGTCTTGCGGGTATCCATCGCGTATTTTTAAATACCAGATACCCGTACCGGCTTGTCCATTATTAAATAGCCCCAAATCGCCCATGGGCCTGTAGCTTCCATTAAAAGGTGCTGTGCCAAGTGTGATAGAAGTAGGGTAAGTGTTTTTCAATCCTGTATTGGTAAAGTTATCGCCATCGCCACCTACGCCCGAAAAAAGCAATACTTCCGTACCATCCGGCGATTGTAACCTCACCTCAAGGTCGGCATCCCAGGTATGGGTAATGTTAAGGGTTACTTTTTCTAGCCCCCAATTGGTATTAATGGGCGAAGCATTCAGCGAGGGGATATTTAACGCAAAGGTTTTCCATGTTTGGTCGTCGGGTATGGGGCCGGTTGCCCCGCCGGTGAAATTTTGGCTTGCCTGAGATTGAACTAAAAACGGCAACACCAGTATTATAGGAAATATAAAAAAACGGTAGAGATTCATCAGCAGCTTACAATAGTTTACTGCATGAAGATAACATTAAATTAATGTAAGCATGTACCGGTATCAAGTAATGGTAACCGGTTTAACAATTATGCAGGCGATAGCAGAAAGTGTTATCCGATAGTTTTTACTGCGCAGGTAAGGCGCGATACACAAACAAGTTTTTTATCGGCGTTAAATATCTCTATGCCCCACACCTGCGTGCTGAGGCCCACATGTATGGGTTTTACCGTGCCGTAAACCGTGCTTCCTATTTTGGCACTGCGTATATGGTTGGCGTTAATTTCTATACCCACCACCATTTGTTTGGTAATATCAATGCAAAATGTACCGGCAATACTTCCAAGCGTTTCGGCCAGCACGCAGGAGGCTCCACCATGTAGTAGGCCAAAGGGCTGAATGGTACGCTCATCTACTGGCATGCTTGCAGTAATATAGTCATCGCCTACTTCGGTTATCTTTATATCGAGGTAATCGGCCATGTTTTTAGCGTGGGGCAAATGCTGCATCCAATCCTGGCTGGGTGTTACTTTCCAAATCATAATTTGCTGTTTTTGCGCGCAAAGAAATTCATTTTCTATTATTGTATGGCTTATGCGCAACATTCTAATACTCGGGGCTGGTAAATCCTCTATCGTACTTATTGATTATCTGGTAGAGCACGCTGCCGAACAGCAGTGGGAGGTTACTGTAGCTGATGTATCGGCGGAGCATGCTTTGCAAAAAACCAAAGGCAGGGCCGCTACCCATGCCATAGGTTTCGATTTTAATGATGCACAGGGTCGCAGGGCATTATTAGCTAAGGCGGATATAGTTATATCTATGTTGCCGGCGGCTATGCATATAACGCTGGCCGAAGATTGCCTTGCGCTAAGTAAAAACCTGGTTACCCCCTCTTATATATCAGATGCCATGCGTGGTATGGACAAAGCTGTAAAAGATAAGGACCTCATTTTTATGAACGAGATGGGCCTGGACCCCGGTATAGACCACATGAGCGCCATGCAGATGATTGACCGGTTGAAAAAAGACGGTAAAGTAGTTACCGGTTTCAAATCGCACTGTGGCGGTTTGATTGCACCGGAGAATGATGATAACCCGTGGCATTATAAATTTACCTGGAACCCGCGCAATGTAATACTGGCGGGCCAAGGCGATGGCCACATACAGTATTTAGAAAAAGGGCATAAGGTAAAGCTGACATACGAGCAACTTTTTGGCACTACCAGCGAGCTAAAACTAAAAGGGTATGGCAACTTTGAAAGTTACGCCAATCGCGACTCGCTGAAATATATAAAGGAGTATGGTCTGCTGCGAGCTAAAACGGTTTACCGCGGCACGCTTCGTCGTCCGCCTTATTGCAAAGGATGGAACGCCCTGATTAAAATGGGCTTTACTAACCGGGCGGAGCTGGAGACTGCTAAATTTAAAGAAGATGTGGCTGTATTGATGAAATCGAAAAAAATAATTGCCGATAAGCAAATTGAAAGGTTGGTATATGCCAGCAAGGTAATTCCGGCTTTAAGCGCGTATACCGATAAAAAAATAGTGCCCGCTGATTTGCTGCAAAAAACACTTGAACAATGCTGGGCGCTGGGGCCCGATGATAAAGATATGGTAGTAATGGTGCATGAACTGGACTACACCGATAAAAGCGGCAAGGGAAAGAAAACACTGGAAGCTTCATTAGTTTGCATCGGTAAAGATACAGAGCGCACCGCTATGGCAACTACTGTAGGTTTACCAGTGGCTATGGTTACCAAAATGATATTGAACGGAGAGATAACGAAACGCGGGGTGCTAATGCCTAAGTATCCTGAAATTTATAATCCTATATTGGCAGAGTTAGAGCAGTACGGAATACGGTTTAAGGAAACGACGAAGTAACGGAATAGAATGCCCCCAAAATTTTGGGCTTGCAACATTCCATTATTCCGCCATTCCCCTTACAATTGCAACGAAAATCAGAAATGGAAAAGCAAATAGAAACTTTACAGAACAAGCAGGCACAGGCAGAGCTGGGCGGCGGGCAAAAACGTATTGACGACCAACACAAAAAGGGCAAGCTAACCGCCCGCGAGCGGATAGATTTGTTGCTGGATGCCGGCAGTTTTGAAGAAATAGGTATGCTGGTAGAGCACCGCGGCCGCGATTTTGGTATAGATAAAGAGATTTACCTGGGCGATGGTGTAGTTACAGGCTATGGTACGGTAAATGGCCGCATTGTCTACGTGTTTTCGCAGGATTTTACGGTGTTTGGTGGCTCACTATCTGAAACGCATGCCGAGAAGATTTGCAAAATAATGGACCTGGCCATGAAAAACGGGGCACCTGTAATTGGCTTGAACGATTCGGGTGGTGCCCGTATTCAGGAAGGCGTGGTGTCATTAGGAGGCTATGCCGATATATTCTACCGCAATACGGTAGCCAGCGGTGTTATTCCGCAAATCTCTGCCATTTTAGGCCCCTGCGCCGGCGGTGCCGTTTACTCACCTGCTATTACAGATTTTATAATGATGGTAGAGCATACATCTTACATGTTTGTTACCGGGCCTAACGTGGTAAAAACCGTAACGCACGAGGATGTAACCAGCGAAGAACTTGGCGGCGCGCAGGCGCACGCCAGCAAAAGTGGGGTTACCCATTTTACGTATGCCAACGAGGTGGAGTGCATTAACTCTATTAAGCGCTTGCTAAGCTATA
>DATGWP010000121.1:0-11206 GCA_035299425.1 Chitinophagales bacterium
TATGGCCCCGAAGGCGGATTGGTAACTGAAAAAGGCGGTGCGTTGTTTGGCTACACCGATTTGTATGGCGGCATAGATGGCGGGCAGGCGCAATATGTTCGGGTGCCCTATGCCGATTATGGCCCACGCATAGTACCCGATAGCATGAGCGATGAGCAGGTATTATTCCTCACCGATATTTTCCCTACCGGTTATACCGGTATAGATTGGGGCCAATTAAAAGGCGGTGAAACAGTAGCCATATTTGGCTCGGGCCCGGTGGGCATTATGGCCGCCAAAAGCGCCTGGCTATGCGGCGCAGGGCGCGTGATAATTATTGATACATTGCCCTACCGCCTTGCCAAGGCAAAAGCTACGGCCAACTGCGAAACCATTTTGTGGGAAAAAGACGCCAAAGATGTAATAGAGCAAATACGCGCCATGACTGAAGGACGTGGAGCCGATCTATGTGTAGAAGCAGTAGGGTTTGAACCTGACCGCAATTTGCTGGATAGATTAAAGACAGTTGTGAACCTTGAGAAAGGCTCCATTAAAGTATTAGAAGCCTGCATGAGCGCCGTACGCCGCAATGGAACGGTATCGGTATTGGGCGTTTACCCCACCACCTACGATAATTTTCCGGTAGGTCAGTTTTTTGATAAAGGCATAGTATTAAAAGGCGGCCAGGCTCCGGCACATAAGCATATAGATAAATTATTGCGCTTTGTAGTAGAGGGAGTTGTAAAGCTGGATGATATAATTACACACCGCCTATCGCTTACCCAGGTAGAGCACGCTTACAAGATTTTCAAAAACAAAGAAGAGGATTGCGTAAAGGTGGTAATGGACCCGTGGAAGTAATCGTAATAATATTTATTTATAAAAGCTCCCTGGTTTAAACCAGGGAGCTTTTATAATACAGTTCAGTGGTATAGCTACCCTCCTGCTTCAAATTTTATTCACCTTCTGCTTTTCCGTTTGTATCCAAGCCCAACGCTGCACCATCAGTAATCCGCAGAGTTTGGCTCCAGTACAGTTCAACACACCCTGTTCATCTACTATAACCAACCACAATAAGTAAATCTTGACATTTCCTTGGTATTGCTCTCCCTTTGCATTGCATGTAGTGCCCATACATTAGCCCGCACTTTATATGTATAGTGTTCCTTATCATGGGTAAAATTATAATTTCAAAAAGTATGGCGAGGGTAACAACTTTTCAAAAAAATGCAGTTTTCGCACTTTCCAATTTCGGTTACAATTTCTTTGCAGTAAAAAGCATGGGCGATACTGCACACAGCGGCCATTCTGTATTTCTTTTATATTAGCCGCTAACAACCATAGGGCGGCAAATGTTGTCTTACCTGGGTTAAGTAACAGCTACACACTATGAGATTTTTTATACCCCTGGCAGTTTTTATATTAATGTGCATGGGCCGTGTTCAGGCACAGGGCTTTCCCAACCCGGCCACGCTATCCACCGGGCAAGGCACTCCCGGTACCAACGACCCTATATGGACCGTATCGGGCTGGTACAGCACCAACCCGCCAAACCCAATGGGCTTAACCTATAGCCCCGCCCTGATTAATAACAACTGCGCGCCCGGTAGCTGGGTAGACCCTGCCAGCCTGCCGCCACCTACCAACAACGGCAACTGGATAACCGGTGCCAGTGCGTGCAACAACAACACCAATGATGGGTATTTATATTTCAGGCTAATACTTGACCTGCCCTTTGACTGTAATGGCAACAGCGTGGCTACCAGCGGTAGTTATACCCTTTACCTATCGGGCTATGTAGATAATACCATTACCGATGTATTTGTAAACGGTACCAGCACCGGTATCAATGGGGGTAGCTTTCAGGCGGGCAATCAACTTAACTTTTCGTTGAGCGGCCCCTGGGTACCAGGCACCAATTATATAGATGTGCAGGTATACAACTTTCCTAACGGAGGCAGCTCTAACCCTTATGGTTTGCTGCTGGTAGCCAATAGCGCGGCCAGCTCGGTTGCCGATGGCGACCAGGACGGCATTGCGGATATAAACGACCTGTGCCCCTGCGAAGCCGGTGATATGAATAACGGTTGTGTATCGGTAACTACCAATGGCGATACCGTAATTTGCAATGGCGAAAGCACCACGCTTACAGCCGTTGGCAGCGGCACTTATATGTGGAATAACGGAGCAACTACCCCTTCTATTACCGTAAGCCCCACAGCCAACACGCGGTACAGTGTGGTGGTAACGGCTTACAACGGCTACCAGGATTCATCTATAATAAATGTGCTGGTTAATCAGCCACCAGTGGTTAGCATCTCTCCTGCGGCTATTGCTATTTGCCCCGGCGGCTCGGCCACCCTTACAGGTAACGGAGCAGCAGGGTACCTGTGGAGCACCAGTGCCGTAACCAACGCTATTACTGTTTCTCCGGCAAGTACTACAACCTATACTGTAACCGGTGCCGACGCAAATACCTGCACAGCCAGTGCCAGCGCTACCGTAACTATAAACCCTTTACCGGTGGCAGCCATTAACCCAACTGCGGTAGCTATATGCGCTGGTGGCAGTACTACCCTAACCGCGAGCGGTGGCACGGGTTACAGCTGGAGCAATGGCGGCAATACAGCGGCTATCAGCGTATCGCCAACTACCACTACAACATACGATGTTACGGTAACCGATGCCAACACCTGCTCGGCCAGTGCCGGCGCTACCGTAACCGTAAACCCATTGCCGCCGGCGGCTATTAATCCCGCAACTACTGCGGTGTGTATAGGCAACAGCACCACCTTAACCGCCAGTGGCGGCACCGGCTACGCCTGGGCCAGCGGAGAAACCACGGCGGCTATTACAGTAACCCCACCAGCTACCGCTAACTACTCGGTTACCGTAACAGATGCCAACACCTGCTCGGCTACTGCATCGGCAAGCGTAACTGTAAACCAGCTACCCACACCATCGGTTAACCCCGCCACAGTAGCTATATGCAGCGGCACCAGCACCCAGCTTACAGCTACCGGGGGTAGTTTTTATGTATGGAGCAATGCGGCTAATACAGATGTAATAACAGTATCGCCTGTGGCAGATACTAATTATGATGTAACGGTAACTGATGCGAATGGGTGCAGTGCAACCGCCAGTGCAACAGTTACGGTAAATGCCCTACCGGTGGCCACTATAAGCCCCGGTGGTGTTACCATTTGCAATGGCGCGACAACCACGCTGACAGCAAGCGGAGGGTTAACTTATAGCTGGAGCGATGGCAGCACTAATGCCGCAATCACTGTTTCGCCGGCTACTACAACCGCGTATACTGTAACTGTAAGCGATGCCAACACCTGTACCGCCAGCGCCAGCGAAACGGTAACGGTAGTGCCCACTATGGCCCTAAGCACTGTAGTGACCGATGCAAGCTGCACTGGCAATGCCGATGGAAGCATAAACCTGACCGTAACAAGTGGCCAATCGCCCTATAGCTATTTGTGGAATATACCTGCAGCCACCAATGAAGACCCATCGGGCCTTGTGGCGGGTAGCTATACTGTAACCGTAACCGATAATGCCCAGTGTACAGCTACCACATCGGCTACAGTAAATGAGCCAACGGCACTAACCCATACATCAACCCAAACAAATCCGTTCTGCCCTAACCTGCCCGATAACGGAACTATAACTTTAAGCCCCAGTGGTGGTACCGGGCCTTATACCTATACATGGAGTGGCACTAACACTGGCGGTTCCCAGGTTGCGAATGCTGCCCCAGGCAATTATGCAGTAACCATTTCGGATGCGAACAACTGCACCGTGAGCGATGCATTTACGCTTGCCTACTTATTCGATTTTACCATACAAGCCATACCCGATGCAAGTATTAAGCTGGGCGAAAGTATTACACTGGGCTATACCCTTACCGGTACGGCCGGCAATGTGACCAATGTGTGGAGCCCGGCTGCAACGCTTAGCTGCACAGACTGCACAGCACCGATAGCTACCCCCAATGTAAAAACAGTTTACACCATTGAAGTAGCCAACGACTCGGGCTGCACTGCCACCAGCAGTGTAACTATAATAGTAGAGCCTGATTACTCACTATTTGTGCCCACAGCATTTACGCCCAACAACGATGGCAACAACGATGTTTTCAGTATTAATTTCGGCGCACCACAGTCAATTGCATTTTTAGAGGTTTCTATTTTTAACCGTATAGGTGAAAAGGTTTTCGAATCGCAAGACCATACGTTTGCGTGGGATGGTACCTACAAAGGTGTAGCCCAGCAACCGGCCGTATATACCTGGCAGTTGAAACTTACTTTCCTCGATGGCCACCGCGAAGAGGTGCGTAAGGGAACGGTAACGCTGTTGAAGTAATACCGTAGACTACAACGTTTTTTTGAGTTCGTTCGTCAGCTTTTCCAACTCGTCAAAATCATGCAGGTATTGTGATATTACCAGCATGTTCTGACCATTCAGCATGTTGAAATTTTTAGCCTTTACCCATATGTCCCCATTCTTCGTTTCAATAGATTTAATGTTATTGAAAGGTATTTGGGTATAAAATCCTGCAGTATGTTTAGCCCCGTTAAAGCTGAATTTGTGAAAGAAATTCATGCGGGTTTCATTTTCCATATCAATTTTACGGGTGATAGAATCCGCAGTGATTATCACTTCTAAGTTTTCGGCACACAGCTTTGAGAATTTTTTGTTGTTATGATAGATGCCGGCCACAACCAATCCGGTAAACAACATTGAGGCGCCATATATTGATAACATTTCCATATTTTTTGTCATAATAAGTGGCAGCAACATTACCAATACAGCTATTATCAGCGCAAATGCTATTATCTTACCTACAAGGCCATTTACTTTATTTACGTATAGGGGGATACTCTCTTCTTTTAGCTTATAAACTTTCATGAGCATTGTTTTCGTATGCATAATTCTAACAATTACTTAACTCAGACAACACTAAATGTCTTCAATAATTTTCGATTTTTCCTTTCTAAGGTTTTTTGCTTCCATATATCGGGTTACTTTTGCCGCGCTTTACCAATACATACAGCTAAATGAACGATGGTAGTTTATCTGAAAAAAGAGAATGGTGGCCTGAAAAGGCTTGACAGACCCGAGAAGGGATGCTGGATACATCTGTATGGCCCGTTCGGGACAGAAGAAACACAAAAGCTAAGCGAACAACTTTCGATTGATATAGATTTCATTACCGACTCATTGGATATAGATGAGCGCTCGCGCTATGAGAGCGAAGAGGGTGTGGACCTGATAGTATTAAAAACACCGCTGCCTAACGACGGCATATCGGATATAGAGGCAAGTTATATTACCATCCCTATTGGTATCATCCGCACCGCCGATTACCTGATTACAGTTAGCGCTTACAAAAACCAGGTAATTGAGTTTTTGCTTAACACACCACCGCGCAATTTTAACCCGGCCGATGTGGATGGGGCTATCCTTACCATATTTGAGCGTAACGTAACCATGTTTCAGCAGTTTTTGAAGAACATAAATAACGAGCGCTACGCTTACGAAAAGGCCTTGTATAAATCATCGAGCAATGATGACCTTACCAAGTTGCTGAATATACAAAAGAGCCTTATCTACTTTGTAACCAACCTGCGCTTTAACGATTTGCTGTTATTGAAAATTCAGCGCACCAACTTTTTGAAAATAAAAGATGAAGATAAAATCGATTTGCTGGGCGATATAATAATAGAAAACCAACAGGCGCTCTCTATGAGTGAAATGTATTCCGATATCCTTAACGGTACCATGGACTTTTTCGGTTCTATCATCTCTAATAACCTGAACGAGATAATGAAACGTCTGACTTCGGTAACCATCTTGCTTACGGTACCTATGTTGATTGCCAGTTTTTTTGGCATGAACGTGGCACTGCCGGGAGAAGGCCACCCCTATGCATTTGTATACGTGTTTAGCGTTTGCATTTTGCTATCTGGGCTTATGGGTTACTACTTTGTAAGAAAGAAGTGGTTTTAGCAAAAGGATTGTGACCAGCCCATACCGCAGCGCTGTTGTTAGGTGCTGAGGAATAACCGGTGGTACATAAATTATTACTTACTGCAAACCGCGTAAGTTCCACATCATTTTTTACCGCCAGCTTTCTCAGAATATTATTACGGTGTGTTTTGTAGGTACTATAGGATATTTTTAATTTGTTCTCTATTTCATCATGGTCGCACCCTTCCACTATCATGCACATAACCTCGCGCTCGCGGCGGGTTAAGATGGTCCGCAATTCAAATCCATCCTGCAATACCCCCGTGCGGCTATACCCATTAGATACCCGCACATAGTACTGAAGTATTTTGCCTTGCCAAAAATCCTGAAGAAAGTCATACAACTTTTCGGGGCTGGTGTTCTTATCTATAAAAGCCCTGGCGCCACAATCGCGTGCCTCGCGAATTAGCTCAGGTGCATTATACCTGCTTAGTATAGCTACAAACACATTTTTGTACCGTGAGGTAACTTCGCGGCAAATACTGAAACCATCGTAATGACTGGTGTTCAGGTTCAGCTCGAGAAAAATAAGGTGCGGCTGGTCTTCTTTTAAGTGCTCGAACATTTCGTCGTAGCTATTACAGCCGGTGGCTTTTCCAACTTCGTTCCACTGCCTGAGGCAGCTAAGCATTCCCTGCACGAATAGAGGATGATTATCTATAGCCAGAATATTAATAGGCGTGAGCATATGGGATTGATTTATTTTATGAAACAACAGATACAGCCAAAACATTTACAACCCTGTATTATGCAGGGCACATTAGCTGAGTTACTCCTAAAAACTTAAATCATCTCTCTACTGTTAGACTGACAAGCGCCAATCTGGGTGTGTCATGGGAAGCACTCTCGTTAGTGCCTATGCCTGCTAATGTGACAACTTGTTTTCGTTTTTTTTCACCGAACTAACGAACCGTATGTT
This sequence comes from Chitinophagales bacterium, assembly GCA_035299425.1. Classification (GTDB taxonomy): domain Bacteria; phylum Bacteroidota; class Bacteroidia; order Chitinophagales; family LD1; genus Bog-950. Next base: position 6,938 of record DATGWP010000121.1, read on the forward strand.
TGGCTTAACATCCGGCAGTCTACAGGCCACAACCTGTAAATTGAGTGCCGGCTGAGTAAAATTGCGTATACCAATTTGCCGGTATAAATAATTGATGTTGTTACGTTTACCATCCACAGTTTAAAGCAAGGAAAGGAAACTGATGCGTTAGTAATATTCATCCGGCAGACTTCATAAGTTTATCCTTTGCAAGTGTGTTTTACTAACAGGGTGTTAGTCGTTAATTTTGGGTTTTGCTTTGCAACTTTCCGCAATCGGGATAAATTTGCGAAACCCTTTTAATCAATGGCTAAGTATATTTTTGTAACTGGTGGGGTAACTTCCAGTTTAGGTAAAGGCATTTTTGCCGCCTCTCTCGCTAAACTTTTGCAGGCACGTGGTTACCGGGTAACCATTCAGAAATTTGACCCCTATATAAATGTAGACCCGGGAACACTAAATCCGTATGAACACGGCGAATGCTATGTAACCGAAGATGGCGCCGAAACTGATTTGGATTTGGGCCACTACGAGCGTTTTTTGAATATACCCACCAGCCAGGCTAATAACGTAACCACCGGACGTGTGTATCAAACAGTAATTAATAAGGAGCGCGAAGGGGCATACCTAGGCAAAACTGTTCAGGTAATACCTCACATTACTGACGAAATTAAACGCCGCATGTTGCTATTGGGCCAAACCGGCGAATACGATATTGTAATTACAGAGATAGGTGGAACGGTAGGTGATATAGAGGCCCTGCCATACATAGAAACCCTGCGCCAGATACGCTGGGAACTGGAAGAACACGATACCCTGGTGTGCCATTTAACGCTTATTCCTTTTTTGAAAAGCGCGAAAGAATTAAAGACCAAACCAACGCAACACAGCGTAAAGGAGCTGCAAACCATTGGTGTGCGCCCCGATATACTGGTATGCAGAACTGAAATGCCTTTGACGGATGATATGCGCCGCAAGCTGGCTCTTTTCTGTAACGTAGATAAAGACTCGGTGTTACAAGCGCTGGATGTAGATAGTATATACGTAGTTCCGCTAGAGATGCAGGCAGAAAAGGCCGACTTAACCGTGCTAAGAAAGCTGCAGTTAAGCGCCGAAAAAAGCAGCGACCTATCTAAGTGGAACACTTTTGTAGATAAGCTGCGCAACCCTAAGTATGAAGTAAGAATTGGATTAGTAGGTAAGTATATAGAATTGCAGGATGCCTATAAGTCGATTCACGAATCGTTTATACATGCCGGCACCGAGCACGAGTGCAAGGTAATAGTAGAGCCTATACACTCTGAACATATAGATGAAGATAATGTAGCCGGCAAACTGGGCCACCTGGATGGTGTGCTGGTAGCACCGGGTTTTGGTAACCGCGGTATAGAAGGAAAGATAACTGCAATTAAATATGTGCGTGAAAACAATATCCCATTCTTTGGTATCTGCTTAGGTATGCAATGCGCGGTAATAGAGTTTGCACGCAATGTGCTGGGCATGGCCCATGCGCATAGCACCGAAATGGAGCCTGGTACCCCATTCCCTGTAATAGATATGATGGAGGAGCAGAAGAAGGTTAAAAACAAAGGGGGCACCATGCGACTGGGTGCTTACCGCTGCGACCTTACGACTAATTCATTAGCCGTAGGCCTGTATAAAAACGAGCACATCAGCGAGCGCCACCGCCATCGTTTCGAATTCAACAGCAAATACTTACAGCAGTTTGAAGAGGCCGGCATGATAGCTACGGGTAAAAACCCTGATAACGGGCTTGTTGAAATTGTTGAAATACCAGCACACCGCTATTTTATTGGGGTACAGTTTCACCCGGAACTAAAATCTACTGTTTACAATCCGCATCCATTGTTTGGTGGTTTGGTGGCTGCTGCGCTTAAATATAAAGCATCGCGGCAACAAGCCCGATAGGCTGATTTTCAATCTATTACCTTTTTGTTACGGTTTTATTTACCTACTTGGTCGTTTTCTTTAAAAAACTATTTTTGTTCGAAACTTAATCACCCGTATGGAATAGTTACGGTACGTCATCTAAACCATTAGTATCGTTAAACAATTTTAACTTAAACAAAAAGCACTTATGAAGTTTTCTAAACACCTGCTACTTCTTGCCTTTAGTATTCTATCGCTTAGCATGTACGCTCAAACGGGTAAACTATCGGGAAAAATTTCTGAAGAAAACGGCGACCCGCTGATATCTGCCAATGTGGTAATAGATGCGAGCAAGGGCCAGGCTGCAGTTACTGATTTTGATGGTAACTTTGAGATTAAAGACCTGCCTGCAGGCACCTACGATGTAGCCATAAAGTATATTGGTAAAGAAGACCAAAAGCTTAAGATAACCATAGTAGCCGGTGAAACCAAAACACTAAACGTAACGCTGAAAGAAAAGCAAAACATGATAGATGTGGTGGTGGTTACAGGTAGTAAATATGAGAAAAAGGCAAGCGAGGAAACAGTATCGCTGGAGGTGATGAAAGGTAACGTGCTTAGCAACCAGAACGTAACGGATGTATCGAACGGGGTGCAGAAAATACCGGGTGTAACTATCGCCGATGGACAGGTGAACATTCGTGGTGGTTCGGGCTGGAGCTATGGTGCAGGTTCGCGTGTGGCCGTATTGTACGATGATTTGCTTATTACAACTGCTGATGCTGATGATGCCAAATGGAGCATGATACCCGTAGAAAACATTGAGCAGATAGAAGTATTAAAGGGTGCAGCCTCTGCCATATATGGTAGCGGTGCCTTGAACGGGGTAATAAATGCCCGTATGGCATACCCCACCGATGAGCCTTATACTAAGCTACAAACCTATGCTGGTTTTTACGAAGGCCCTACCAAAACCCGTAGCATGAAATGGTGGGTAGGCCAACCGCGTTATTTTGCCGGCTTTAACTTTGCCGACCGCCGTAAGGTCGGCCAGTTTGATATTACCACGGGTGCTGCTTATAACAACGACCGTGGTTACCTTGATTCTTCAGATAACCAGGACTTTAGGGTAAACGCTAAAATCCGTTACCGCTTTAAAAAGATTGAAGGCCTGAACATAGGTGTAAACCTGTTGGGCTACTGGAGCTGGGGTAAAACATTCTTCTTATGGGATAGCACCGGTTACAAAGCATATAAACCGCTTGTAAACACTATTACGCAATACGATAACGGCCGCTACCTGATAGACCCATTCATCAACTACTCGGATAAAGAAGGTAACAGACTATCGTTCCGCTACCGCTGGTTGAACTCGTCTAACGTAAACAGCACCGGACAGGGCTCAATAGCCCACCGCCATATTATTGACTTTAGCTACCAGCGTGCTTTTGAAGTATCTGACAAAGTGAAATTTAATTTTGTAACAGGTGTGGGTGGCAGGATAGACAAAGTACGCCCGCCGGATAATCCAAGCGACGTTACACCAGATTCTGTTCGACAGGTGTTAATTGACTCATTAGGCTATTACCCTATTCCATACTTGTTTGGAGATAAACGCCACGATGCATATAACGCGTCGGTTTATGCCCAGGTAGATGGTAAATTTTTCAACCGTCTGAATGTATCGTTAGGTGCCCGTTGGGAGTATTTTAACGTGGATGGCAAAAACAGCTTAAAGGATCTTACTTACCCGCTATTCCGTTTGGGACTTAACTATCAGGCAGCAGAAGCTACTTACGTTCGCGCATCGTTTGGCCAGGGCTTCCGCTACCCATCAATTGCTGAGTTATTTGTTACCACCCGCTTAGGTGCTATCGAAATTTTCCCTAACAAGAACCTGAAACCAGAAACCGGCTACAGTGCCGAAATTGGTTTAAAACAAGGTTTCCGTTTTGGTAAAAGCGCTGTTACAACCGGTTACTTTGACGTAGCTGGTTTCTGGAATCAGTACCAAAACATGATGGAATTCATGTTCGGTCCGTTTGGTTCTTATACAACTATTAGCAGCCCGGGCGCTGGTTTCTCTTCGCAAAACGTGGGAACTACTCGTATTTTGGGGGTAGACGCTGCCTTTGGTATTCAAACCATAGTTAAAGAGACAGAGTTAAACTTCCTGATTGGTTACACCTTTATAAACTCGAAAGCACTTAACTGGAATAAAGCTATTACACTGTTTGACCTGAATGGAGATACTGTTAAACCAAATGCAGGTTTTGGCCTTTTCCAAAATTCGTTTAACAGCGCCAATGCACCAGCTGGTTTCGATACTGCTAACCAGATTACTTATGGTATGACTTCTTCATCGAGCACTAATACCCTTAAATATCGTCCGGTTCACCA
>DATGWP010000122.1:0-29472 GCA_035299425.1 Chitinophagales bacterium
GCGCTCCCGTCGCTGACAGGTGGGGCCCACCTGTCGGGGTCGTCATGTTTGCACTACCGGTAATATGACAGTGCCTGGTATCAGCGATTACAATTCATTCCCCTGTGTAAAAAATACCGTGCCCTACGATGAGGTAGTGCAGGTGCTTTTTCCCGATTCGGTAAGTCAATTCGGATTTAACGTTACGGTTTTGAATGTACGCATTGATTCTATTACGAATTTACCATGCGGCCTTTGCTGGCAGTGTGATAACGCATCGCTTACTTATGCCGGTGGCACCAAAGCCTGTATCAAAATATCGGGTACCCCTACTGATGTAGAGGGCGCTTATCAGATAAAAATGTATGGAACGGCTTCTACCAGCTTTGGCCCCCTGGCAGGAAGCCTGGAAACACTGGGGTTTCAGTTTTTTTTGAATGTAGTGGGTGCTACGGATGCCTGCACGCCGGTTAATATCCAGCAGCTTAAGACTAGTTGCCAGGTAGTTGATACATCTACCACAGCTCACCAGTGCGATCTTGATATTCAGCTAAGTTCTTCTACACCGGTAACCAATTGTAATTTTGATAGTGCTGTAATTACAGTAGCGCACCCAACAGGTGCAGGCTATAAAGTGTATTGGGAGTCTATGGATTTTCTCACTTTTACTATGACTGTTGATTCTGTAAATAGCAGCCTTACCGTAAAACCAGGGTCTACTTTTTATAGTGTTACCGTAAGGGATAGCTCTGGTTGTGTTGACCATGAATCTATACTTACAAGTAATGCAGGGCCGGCTAACACACCACGTATTTGTTATGCTACTTATGACAGTACCGGTAATGATAATTCACTCACGCTTTTGTACCAAAAAGATGATTGGTTTAATAACATGGCCACATATAAAGTATATCACCAAACGCTGGCCAACACATCCGGCGTTTTGCTGGCCACCATACCAGCTGCCAATGATGGTTATGTAGTAGACCCCTCGCCCCTAACTTTTAGCGAGCTTAACAGCAATGTGGTAAACACTTATTCTATGCAATCAACAACAATTTGTGGCGATGAATTGGGCTCTTCACTTTTTAGGCCCAATGTGCTTTCTACTACTACTACCGGTGCCGGATATCCTATGCTGGTATGGACTAAAAGTGAACCTATCGTATATGATGCTACATATATTTTCAGCCGGCACGTAGGTGGCAACTGGCGTATACGTTTTTCTACTATGAGCATTAACGATACCAGCTGGATTGACTTGACTCCGGATACTGTACAAATGGAATATATGCTTGGTTTTTTACTGAATGTAAACTGCGACCCATCGCGCTCTGCACCTAATATGGCTTTTTCGAGCAAAGGTAATGTTGCCGTAAATCCATCGCTGGTAGTGCCTGATACTACGGTTAACACGTCTGTTACAGATTTGCAAACCACAATGGGTATAATCGCTTATCCAAATCCGGCAAGTAATTATTTAATGGTGCAGTGTAACGTAGCCGGTAGCGATGGCGATCTGGATTTAAAAATTTACGATGTAATGGGCAGGAAGGTAATGGTCCGCAAAGTTACTTCTGTTATTTCAACCTTAGATGTTTCTGAACTTACTACCGGTGTATATACAGTAAACGTAAGCAGTGCCGGTAAATCTGCTGCTACGCTACGGTTTGTAAAAAATTAATAAATGGTAGTTACTGCCAACAAAAAAAATCCCGCCTTGTTGCGGGATTTTTTGTTTGGTTAGCACTATAATAAAACTTCATGCTTTTCCTTTTGGCTTTTGCGCTTGGCTTTGTAGGTTATTTGCCCCCCGGCAATATTAACCTTACGGTAGTGCAGTTAAGTGTAAGCAGCCACCGCAGGCACTGGCAGTGGTTTGTACTGTTTGCGGCCATTATGGAGTTTATCTATTGCTTTGCCTGCCTGTACGGTATGCAGCTGCTATTGAAGCAGGAGCAATTGCTGGTGGTGCTCAACTGGGCCGCTGTAGCTATATTTTTAGTACTTGGCTTATTTAGTTTATTACATACCGATAATACCCCGGCAGAATCGGCTAAGCCAACGGGAGTGAAGCGGGGTATACTGGTAGCCATCTTTAATCCTCTTCAGGTTCCCTTCTGGATGGTGTGGGGCGTATATGTAATGCAGGATAACTGGTTAAAGCAAGAGGCTGTTTCAATTGCGCTGTTTAGCATAGCGTGCTCGCTGGGCACCATCGCGGTGTTATACATGTATGCCGAAGCCGGTAAAAAACTGATAGAGCGTTTAAAGCTGAATAAAAATCTGCTTAATCGCGTAATAGGTGTTTTGCTTATATCGCTGGCTGTTATTCAAACAGTAAAACTGCTTGCACATGCTGCCTGATTGGAGGTGCCATAATCATTTTAAGGTTGCAAAAATTACCTAAAACAGGTAATGACATTACCGGCTTTTTTCGAAGCCCATTTTGCTCGGTGTACACTTTTAACAATCAATGGGTGTACACGGACTTTTTGTAATTTGTTCATTGCCAGCAGATTAAAAGAGGGGGTGGTGTACACTTTTCAAAATACAGCTAAAATGTACACCGATATAGCTCAGTTATTTTACTCTGTGCGCAAGGCCTCTACCGGGTCCATTTCCGAGGCTTTAATAGCCGGATATATACCCGCTGCCAGGCCTACTATAAATGTAAACACCCAGCCGCCAATAACCCACAAGTACGGAAAAATAAAGCCGGTTTTAAGAAATACACCCACCAGGTTGCCTATACCAATACCGAGTATGATGCCCAATATGCCGCCTATCTGGCAGATAACAATAGCCTCTGTCAAAAACTGTATGCGTATAGTCTGCTTATTAGCTCCCAGTGCTTTGCTTATACCAATCTCGCGGGTGCGCTCGTTTACACTCACCAGCATGATATTCATTAAGCCAATACCTGCACCTATCAGGGTAAGTATGCCTATCACAATCGTAGCAATTTTAATATACGACATCTGGTCAAGTATCTGGTCGGCCAGGCGTTCGCTTTTGGCTATGTCAAAGTCATTCATATCGTTTACGCGCAGGTTGCGCACACCGCGCAGCACGCCGGTTGCTTCGTCTATTGCCATATCCAGTTCTTCGGCGCTACCCACCATCACATTCAGCAGGTACGATGTTGAGTTGTCCGGGAAACTCCACCGTGCATTTTGAACCGGTATCATAACCTGGTTGTCGGTAGCTATCTGGCTGGCGCCCTTGCTGGCTAGTATACCGGTTACTTTAAACTTCTTGCTGCCTATGCTTACCAGGCGCCCTACTACCGTATCATACGGGTTAAATATCTTAGCCACTACATCGCGCCCCAGCAATATCACATCGCTGCCGCTTTCAATTTCAGTTTTACTAAAGTTACGACCCTCGGCTATATTCTGCCCGCTTACCTTCAGGTAGTTATCATCTATGCCCACCACCTTCACATTCGGGTTGGTCTTCTTCGATTCGTTTTTAATTATGGCAATATCATTGGCCATGTTAGATATGGCTACCGTGGCCGGGTATTTATAGTTCTTCTTAAATGCATTGACCTGCTGTATGGTAATAGGTGGGTTCTCTGATTTACGGCGCCTTCTGCTACCGCCCGTATTTTTTACCGCTCCTTCATTGGTTACCGAAAAGGTAGTAGCACCCATCTCGCTAAAGCTGCTTAGCATTTTGGTTTTAATACCCTCAGTAGCGGTTAGTATACCTATTAGCGCTGTGATACCAAACATGATAATAGACAGCGTAAGTATTGTACGCAGAATGTTGGATTGTATGGCCCGTAACGCCAGCTTTATGTTCTCTGTTAAATTCACTGCGGTGCAAACTTATTCTTTTGATTTGGTATCAAAAACTGAAATACATTCGCACCAATGACGAATCCCGAATTTGAGCTGGCAGAACAGTTTGCGCTTTATACGCACCGCCACTTTTTTCTTACTGGTAAAGCGGGCACGGGTAAAACAACCCTACTCAGACAGATAGCGCAGCGCACCTCTAAAAACTTTGTGGTAGTAGCGCCTACCGGTGTAGCGGCTATTAATGCAGGCGGGGTTACCATACACTCTATGTTTGGCTTGCCGCTTATGGCTTTTGTGCCCAGTAATGATTTTGTAGAGCTTAACCTGGCCACCAACCGCCGCCGTCTGGTAGATGAACACATGAAATACCGCAAGGATAAGCTGAAGGTATTACAGGAGCTGGATATGCTTATAATAGACGAGGTGAGTATGGTGCGGGCCGATATTATAGATGCTATAGATTTTGTGCTGCGCACCGTGCGCCGCAACTCGCAGCCATTTGGCGATGTGCAGGTAATGCTGATAGGCGATATGCACCAGTTGCCACCTGTGATAAAAGATGATGAGTGGAAGATATTAAGTAAGTATTACCAGGGGCCTTACTTTTTCAACTCACTGGTGTGGCAGCAAATAGAGGCCGCCGAAATTGAGCTAAAGACTATCTACCGCCAGAGCGACCGTAACTTTGTGTCGTTGCTTAATAACGTGCGCCACCAGCAGATGGATGAGTATGATTTTGAAAAGCTGCAGGAAAGGTATAAACCCGATTTTAAACCCACCGAAGAAGGGTATGTACTTTTAGCAACGCACAACAATAAGGCTAATAGTGTAAACGAAAATGAGTTGCGCAAACTGATAGGCCGCACGTATATGTTCGAGGCTGAAGTAGAGGGCGATTTTCCGGAGAACATGTTTCCCTGTGATAGAGTGCTGCAACTGAAAGAAGGTGCGCAGGTAATGTTTATTCGCAACGACAGCGAAGAGGGTAAGTATTACAATGGTAAGCTGGCCGTTGTAAAAACCATAGATGGTGACGACATTACCGTGACCTTTAATGATAATAAGCAGGACTATGTATTGCACCGCGAAACATGGGAGAACATTAACTACACCGTAGAGGCCGGCACCGAGAAAATAAACAAGGATGTAAACGGCACATTCAGCCAGTACCCGCTGCGGTTGGCATGGGCTATTACCATTCACAAAAGCCAGGGTCTTACGTTTGATAATGTAATTATAGATGCCGGTGCATCGTTTGCTGCGGGCCAGGTATATGTGGCCTTATCGCGCTGCCGCACGCTGGATGGTATTGTGCTGCACAGCATGATTACGCCCAAGTCGCTGCATGGCGATATGCGCATAGTAGAGTTTAGCGACTCGCACCACAGCAGTGGCGAACTACACCAGATGCTGGGCGAAGCAAAAACACAATACGCTAACTATCTGCTTAAGCGCCTGTTTACGTTTAATAAGCTGGCCGATGGTATGGATGAGTGGAAAGCCATGCTGCTGGACAAAGAAATACCGGGCAAAGATGCTGCTGTAAAACTATACGAGCATATTTTTCAAAGCCTGGATACTATCAATGGTACGTCGCGCAAGTTTGGCAACCAGCTTAACCAGTTGATTGCGGCGTTTGAGCATAGCGAAGATGTAGGCCCTGTGAAGGAACGCTGCCAGAAAGCTATAGAGTATTTTACCGAAAATATTTTTGAGACGCTTATCAAACCAATGCACGCACACATACAGGAACTGGCTTATAAAAGCAAGGTGAAAAAATATGTGCACCATGTGCAGCAAATGCAAAATGTATGGTGGAACAAAATTAACCAGCTATACTTTGCGCAGTTTTTAGATGAGAAACTTTACGTAGGTGAGATAAAATACACCCGCGATAAACTCACACAGGTTACCAGTTCGGTGACATCGGGCAAAAAGGAGAAGGGCGGCACCTACCAGGATACGCTCGACCTGCACCGCAAAGGCATTTCGCTTAAAGAGATTGCCGAGGTGCGCGGCCTGGCCTTATCTACTATTAAGGGGCACATGGCGCGCTGGGTGCTTAGCGGCGATGTAGAAATTAAAGATGTGCTGCCGGCAGATATCATACAACCTATCGAGGATTTCCTGCACCGGAACGAAGAAAAAACCGTGAGTGCTGTGCTGGCCAATTTTGGTGAAAGATACGATGGCGGCGATGTGCGCATGGTGGTAAACCATGTGCTGCGTAAGAGCGGGGTTACCACTACAAACTGATAATGAAAATACCGGAAGTGCTACAGCAGTGCATATCTACAAGCCCGTGGTTATTAGATTCAATCTAAAATAGACTGAATCTAAATTCAGCGAAAATTCGCTAATCGCTTTAGGGTATCCTAAATACTCTTACATTTGCGCCGCAAATTGGAATCGTAAATCAAACCAAAAATTTAGAACATGGCTTTTGATATTGAAATGATTAAGAAGGTATACGCCGAGTTGCCTTCTAAAATAGAGGCAGCACGCAAAGTGTTAAACCGCCCTCTTACCCTTACCGAAAAAATACTTTACTCGCACCTGCACAGCAGCCAGAAACTGGAAGATTTTCAGCGTGGCAATAGCTATGTAGATTTTGCACCAGACCGCGTGGCTATGCAGGATGCAACGGCCCAAATGGCTTTGTTGCAGTTTATGCAGGCTGGCCGTCCGCAAGTGGCTGTGCCTTCAACCGTACACTGCGATCACTTAATTACTGCCAAAGATGGCAGCAAAACTGACTTGGCAGCTGCTACTTCGGGCAATAAGGAGGTTTACGATTTCCTTGCTTCGGTATCTAACAAATACGGTATTGGTTTCTGGAAACCGGGTGCTGGTATCATTCACCAGATAGTGTTGGAGAACTACGCTTTTCCGGGCGGTATGATGATAGGTACCGATAGCCACACGGTGAATGCCGGTGGTTTGGGTATGGTAGCAATAGGTGTAGGTGGTGCCGATGCATGCGATGTAATGGCCGGCCTGGCATGGGAACTAAAACAACCTAAACTAATCGGAGTGAAGCTGACCGGTAAACTAAACGGCTGGACAGCACCTAAAGATGTAATATTGAAAGTGGCTGGTATATTAACTGTAAAAGGTGGTACCGGTGCTATAGTTGAATACTTTGGCGAAGGCGCTGTAGCTATGAGCTGCACCGGTAAAGGTACCATCTGCAACATGGGTGCAGAAATTGGTGCTACTACTTCTACCTTCGGTTACGATGAAAGCATGAGCCGCTACCTTAAGGCAACCGACCGTGCCGATGTAGCAGCTGCTGCCGATGCCGTGAAGGAACACCTTACCGGTGACCCAGAAGTTTACGCCAACCCTGAAAAATATTTCGACCAGGTAATTGAAATTAACCTGACTGAATTGGAGCCGCACATCAACGGGCCTTTCACACCGGATTTGGCTACGCCAATTTCTAAAATGAAAGAAGCTGCTGCTGCTAACAACTGGCCTACCAAGGTTAGTGTTGGTCTGATTGGTTCTTGCACTAACTCATCATACGAAGATATCAGCCGCGCCGTATCTCTTGCTAAACAAGTAGCTGAGAAGAATCTGAAATCGAAAGCAGAATTCAGCATTACACCGGGTAGCGAACAAATCCGCTTTACCATCGAGCGCGATGGCTTTATCGATACCTTCAATAAAATAGGTGCTACGGTTTATGCTAACGCTTGTGGCCCTTGTATAGGTATGTGGGCCCGCCACGGTGCCGATAAGCAAGAGCGCAACACCATCGTTCACTCTTTCAACCGTAACTTTGCCAAGCGCCAGGATGGTAACCCAAATACATTAGCATTTGTTGCTTCACCCGAATTAACTACTGCTTTGGCTATAGCCGGTGACTTAACTTTCAACCCTCTTACCGATACTTTAACTAACGAAGCAGGCCAACAGGTAAAGCTGGATGCACCAACTGGTGACGAGCTACCAACAAGAGGTTTTGCAGTAGAAGATGCTGGCTTTGTAGCCCCGTTTGAAGATGGTAGCAAAGTAGAAGTGAAAGTATCCCCAACATCTGACCGCTTACAACTGTTAGCGCCATTCGCTCCGTGGGAAGGAACAGACCTGAAAGGTCTGAAACTGCTTATTAAAGCTAAGGGCAAGTGTACTACCGACCACATATCTATGGCGGGCCCATGGTTAAAATACCGTGGCCACCTGGATAACATCAGCAACAACATGTTGATTGGTGCGCTTAACTTCTACAACGAAAAAACAAACTCGGTTAAAAATCAATTGACCGGTGAGTATGGCGAAGTACCAGCCGTACAGCGTGCATACAAAGCAGCCGGTGTAGGTTCGATAGTAGTAGGTGATGAGAACTATGGCGAAGGCAGCAGCCGCGAGCATGCAGCTATGGAGCCTCGTTTCTTAGGTGTGCGTGCAGTATTAGTAAAATCGTTTGCACGTATTCACGAAACCAACCTGAAGAAACAAGGTATGCTTGGCCTTACCTTTGTAAACAAGGATGACTACAACAAAATTCAGGAAGATGATGTAATTGATATTTTAGGCCTTACCACGTTTACACCTGGCAAGAACTTAACTATACAGTTAACGCACAAAGATGGCACTACCGAATCGTTTGAAGTAGCACATACTTACAACGAGCAACAGGTAGAGTGGTTTAAAGCCGGTGCTGCTTTGAATATTATCAAGGCGAGTATAGGCAAGTAAGCCCCTCTAAATCTTCCCCGAAGGGAAGACTTTAACAGCCAATACAAGGGCGCTCCGGTTTTATCGGAGCGCCTTTTTTGTTTTCATTACACGATTTTATCTTCAAGCGCGAAATGTGTCAACCCAAAACCAATTTAAGGGGTTGAAAATGAAAGTATTATATTTTTAGGTGTCAACCCAAAATTGCTTTACGTGTCAACCCAAATTAAACAGCAGAGTACATATTTTTTATTTATTCAATATGTTTTGATGTTGTTTTTTGGTTTTGCTAACAAGTAATAGTTTAGATGCTATAAATATTTAAGGCTAAATGAAAAAGCTGTTTACTCTATTTGCCGCCTGCCTGTTTACACTGTTCTGCGGTGCGCAAAACTTAGTGCCTAATCCGAGTTTTGAGGATACTGTAGAGTGTCCTGATAACTTAGGGCAAGTTTATAATACTGTTGATTGGACCTCTGCCAGATTATCGCCTGATTATTTTAATACTTGCTCGGAATCAGGAAATTTTACCAGCGTTTCCGTACCTCATAATTATTGGGGTTATCAACCCCCTTCTTCTGGCAATGCTTATGCTGGATTTGCTGGCAAATATGGCACCGGAGATATAAGGGAATACTTAGGAACATCTCTTATATCTACATTAGAAGTTGGTACTAAATATTTTATCAGCTTTAAAGTTTCACTTTCCTTTAGGTATAACGGATTACTATGCGCCATAAATAACTTAGGTGTTTTGTTCTCAACTCAGGGGTTTACGGAGAACGAACCTGCTCCAATCTCTAATCGTTCTCACGTATATGCTACAAATGTTATTAGCGATACCACAAATTGGGCTGTTATAAAAGGTAGTTTTATATCAGATTCCACTTACTCATTTATCAATATCGGAAATTTTTTTGCAGACTCACTAACGACCTATGTTCAGATGCAAGGGAATCAGTGCAATGCGTATTATTATATTGATGATGTGTGTGTATCAACTGATTCTATTTTTTGCGATAATTATACATACACTGATATAAAAAAAGATAAGAAACAACATGTATCTGTATATCCCAACCCATTTACTGATTTTTTAATTATTCAATATGAATCCAGGGAAGTAGAAGAAATTCAAATTTTCAACTCTACAGGGGAATTAGTTAATACGTTTTATACAAACAATCTAAACCAAATCTATTTAACTCTAAAAAATTTACCCAATGGATTATATTCTTTATGTTGTTATAATGACAAGATTTTTGTTTCCAGACATACCATTTTAAAAACCTAATAAATACTCCTATATGGGTTCGCGCGGGGTTTCTAGAGCCGGGGTTTAGCTACGCAGGACCCCGCGGCTGGCATAAAACAGCTACTATTGCACATGCAAATTGAAGTGCGCGAAATAAGGCCGGAAGACAATTCAACTATCTGCCATATAATAAAGGCGGTGTTTGAAGAGCACGGCATCAACCGCCCCGGCACGGCTTATTACGATGAAAGCCTGAACCACATGAGCGATTGCTTTAAGGCGCCCGGCAGCCGTTACTTTATTGGCTTGATAGATGGAGTGGTGTATGGCGGGGCAGGTGTGTTTCCCACTGCCGGCTTGCCAACAGATACCTGCGAATTAGTTAAAATGTATTTGCTGCCCGCTGCCCGTGGCAAAGGCCTGGGGCGTGCGCTGATAGAGGCCTGTTTTGATTTTGCACGCCAAAGCGGCTACCAAAGGGTGTACCTGGAAACCATGCCCGAATTAAAGGCTGCGGTGCGGATATATGAAAAACTGGGTTTTAGCCTGCTGCCGGCCGCCCTGGGTAACTCGGGCCATTATTCGTGCAGTATACACATGCTAAGGAATTTATAGGTCTTGTTGTTAGCGACATATTTATCTAACAAGGATATAATTTGCCATTTACTTCTTTTTTTGCCCTGTTAAGTTATATTTGAGTCCCTGTTTTTGAGGAACTTAAGCGACACACTATTCTCAAAGGCAGTCTTTAATCCTGACAAATAAAATTTTATGGCTCAAAAATGTATGCGCATGCTGCTGGTGGTATTTATGCTTAGCAGTATTCAGTCATTTGCACAAGATGCTACCATGCAAACGTGGCGCTCGCTTATGCAAACCTGCCAACTTAGTTTCGGCAAAATTTATGAAACCTGCCCGCACTTTCCGGTAATAGACAATTACAAGGATGATGCTGCTTTTATAGGCGCGGTGACCAAATGGAAGGCTGCCTATAGCGCCGAAGAGGCCGCTTTCTGGAAACTGGAAGAGGTACAGCGCGGCAACCCATCGGCTTACTACCTTGGGTTGAGCGATGGCACCAAGCCTGCTATGTTTGAGAGCAGTGTGTGGGAGTGGGTAACCAACAGCAAAATAAGCGATGCCCGCCTGCAGGAGTTGGCGGCACATTTTCCCAAACCAAACCTTACCGGCGATGTAAAGAAAGACTCGAAAGAGTATGAGCAGATGCTGAACTATTGGATGAAGCTGTACCCGCTGGAGTATGAACACCTGTTTAACGCACCCGAGCTTACAGCGCTTAACCCGTCTTATACCGGCTACCACAAACCAGTGGTTATACCTGCCTTTTTATCGGCGCCTATGCGCGAAACCAAGCCTTACCGCGAGGCATATTCAAACACGATTAACGGTGAATTAAGCTACGAGTTAAGTATCCGTGTTTGGTACTTTATATATGAGCCTGAAACCTTCAACAAATTATACGGAAACCAATACGAATTTCCGGAATGGTTTAGCCCCGAAAAGTTCCGCGCCGATGTGAAACAAAAAATAGAGTGGACCAAGAATACCCCTAAAGAAGTATTGGAAAGCCACCCAGGTAAATAGTTTATAAAAAATATCACACTGAAATATCTTTTATCATGATAAAGATTTTAACCCGTTTTTCAAGAGTTTCTGTAGTAGCGTTGTTAATGCTATTGACAGGCGGAACAATAAATGCCCAGGTATTTAACGATGGTTGTATGCGTATACGGCCTTATGTACACGATAGCTGGCTGCAGGAATTTGAGGACCCTTTTCAGGCCGATGAGGTGGCCCTGCAATGGTATGCAGCCGACAATGCCGACCTGGACGGGCAAGGCTACCGCAGCGACTATGGTTTTCTGTACCTTACGGGCAGCAACTATATAGGCTGGCGCACCATTTTTGAAGGTGGCGATGATGATGCTGCAGCCCACCCCATGGTTAATTTATTTGACCATACGTATGGTACCGTAGGTACTACTTTTTCGGCAGCTACACCGCAGTATTTAAGAATACGCGGTACCTATACCGGCGATGATTGTGGCGGCGCCAGCGGTTGCAGCACGGGTTTTCCTACCTGTATTACATTTGATGATGACGACTACTGCTACGATGATGTGTTGACCAACACCTTTAATTATCGTTTTTCGCCCCCTAACCAAAACATTTTTACATCGGATGTATTTACCAATAACCACGGTGGCAACCCTCCTACTATAGGTGGGGGAAGTAATTTTGGCGCCCGTATAGGTGTTAACTGGTCATCGCCAATTCCGTTTGGTATAGTGGCCTCGCCCAGTACCAGCGTATGCGCTGGTGGGTCTATTACGCTTACTGCCACCGGTGGTACTGTGCAGGGAGGTACTTATAGCTGGTACACATCTACCGGCACATTTGTGGGTGTAGGTACATCTATTTCGGTTTCTCCTTTAGCTAATACTACCTACCGCGTATATTGCCGCAACGGGGGTATAGACGGGCTTTGCTTTAAGGACATTAACGTATTTGCATCATCTAACCCGATAGTAAACAATAACATTACCCCATCGGCACCAGTGGGCCCTTTTTGCAACAGTGGCAACCCGGGTATTGTAACCGGCAACACGCCTAACGTATCGCTGCCTACCTGGAGCTACCAATGGGAAACCAGCACCGATGGCGGCGGCTCGTGGACCAACTGGGGCAACGTATCGTCGGCAGTGCTGCCTTACCAGTTTGACCCGGCTAATACTACCCAAACTTTATTGGTAAGAAGAGTAGTATTTGCAGGCGGATGCGATAATGCATCGAACGTGCTTACGTATGTAATAGAACCTTCGATTGGCAATAATACTATTGCCGGCGACCAGACTTTATGCGGTGCGGGTATTCCTATTTCGCTTACAGGCTCGGTGCCAACCGGTGGAGCAGGTAATTATTTTTATCAGTGGCAATCGGCTACATCTATAGGCGGCCCTTATACAGATATAGGTGGAGCCAACGGGCAGAACTATGCGCCTAACACCTTAACACAAACTACTTATTTCAGGCGTACCGTAAGCGGTGGAGTATGTCCACCCTCTACCAGTAACGTTATTACTGTAACCATACAGCCTGTAATAACAGGTAATACCATATCGGCCGACCAGGTATTTTGCGTAAGCGGCAACCCTGCCAACCTGGTAGGTACAGGTACACTTGCCGGTGGCGATGGTAGCTTTACTTATCAGTGGCAACAGAGTACTGATGGTGGGGTTACATGGTCGGCAACCGGTGGGCTTGCGGCTAACTATAACCCACCTGTAATTACGCAAACTACATTATACAGAAGGGGTGTTTATTCGGGTGTATGCTCGGATAACAGTAACATAGTAACTGTTACGGTGCACCCTGCTATAAGCAACAATACAATTAGTGCCGACCAGGCCTCTTGCGGCTCTTTTACAGCTGCTACCATAGTAGGCACTATACCAGCAGGTGGCAATGGCAGCTATACCTACACCTGGGAGGAAAGCATCAACGGTGGTGGCACGTGGACTACAATAGGCGGTGCAATTTCGGCAAACTATTCGCCGGGCACTGTAGCGGTAACCACACTGTACCGCCGCAATGTAAATTCATTGCCTTGTACCAGTGTAAGTAATATAGTAACGATTACAATTACTCCTCCTATTACAGTTAATACTATTGGCAGCGACCAGACTTTTTGCGTATCGGGCACGCCGGCTACATTAACAGGGCCGGTACCTACCGGTGGTAATGGTTCTTTTACCTACCAATGGCAGTCATCTCCCGATGGTTTTAACTGGACAAATATTGGTGGTGCTACCGCTATAGATTATTCGCCGGGTGTAATAACATCTACTACTTATTTTCACCGTATAGCATACAGCGGCAGCTGCTCACTTACAAGCAATATGGTTACTATAACCATAGTGCCCGCTATTACTGCTAACTCTGTTTCGGCCGACCAATCCTTCTGTGGCAGTGACGATCCGGCCTTGCTGATAGGCTCTACCCCAAGCGGTGGAACCGGGGTTTATACTTACCTGTGGTATTCAAGTACCGATAATATTACCTTTAGCCCTATTGGTGGTGCTATCAACCAAAACTACGATCCGGGCAACGTAACGGTAACTACATATTTCTACCGCGAGGTTACCTCATCGGTATGTAGCAGCAATAGCAATGTAGTTACTATTACAGTAGTACCTGTTATTAATGACAATACAATAGATAGCTACCAGCGTTTTTGCGATTCTGGCGATCCGGCCATTATCAATGGCTCTACACCTACCGGTGGCACAGGTAGTTATACTTATTCGTGGGAGATTAGCACCAACGGAATAACCTGGACCCCTGTTATAGGCGCTAATGGAATAAGCTACGACCCACCGGCTACCAGTGTTACCGTGTATTATCACCGCATAGTAACCTCTAGTGTTTGCTCTTCTACCAGTAACACAAGCACCGTGTTGGTTTTAGATCTACCTCAGATTACGCAGGTAACCCATACCGACGTGTTGTGCAATGGCGGCAATACAGGTACAATTTCGGTTACAGGTATTTCAAGCAACGGGCCTGTGCAATTCTCTATAGATGGTGGTGCCACTTATCAATCGTCGGGCTCTTTTGCCGGATTGATTGCCGGTAGCTATTTTGTGTTTATTACAGATGACTCTGCCTGTGTAAATTCTTATACCGGCAATCCGGAGGTAGTAAGCGAGCCGGCTGTGCTGAATCATACCACTACACCACAAAATGCCAGCTGCGATAATGTTTTTGACGGAAGTATTACGGTTAATACAACCGGCGGCGTGGTGCCTTATATCTATTCGCTTAACGGTGGGCCATCGCAGTCCAGCAACGTGTTCAGCGGTTTGGCTTCAGGCACCTATACTGTGTTGGTTACCGATGATAACGGTTGCACCAGCACATCTTCTGTGTTTCTTGATACCGCATATGCCGTATATGCAAGCCTTGTATCACAAACACCTGTGTCATGCTTCGGTGGAGTGGATGGAACTGTAACGGTGGAACTTACCGGCGGTGTACCTCCTTATTCTTATTCTATCAATGGTGTTCAGTTTGTGCCTTCATCTACCTTTACCGGTTTAGCATCGGGCAACTATGTGATTACCCTGCGTGACTCTAAGGGTTGTACCGATTTTGTAAATGTAACTATTACCCAACCAGCACAGCTGACGGCGCAACTTGATTCTGTAATGACTATAGGTTGTAATGGTGCCAGCTCGGGCGGTATATATATAACAGTAACCGGTGGAAACCCGGCTTATAGTTTTCTGTGGAGCAATGGTGCTGTTACAGAAGATATAACGGGTCTGGTAGCCGGTACCTATAATGTGGCTATTACCGATAGTAAGGGTTGTACCACATCGGTGGGGGCTACACTATCGCAACCACTTCCTTTGTTTATCAATATAGCCAGCTACCAGGATTTGCTTTGCTACAACGATTCATCGGGTGCCATAGACATAACTGTTAACGGCGGCGTACCGCCTTACAGCTTTGCATGGAGCAACGCAGCAACTACTGAGGATATTTACAATATATTACCGGGCACTTATTCGGTAACTGTTACCGATGCTAACGGATGTAACGAAACGATAAGCCAAACAGTAAGCGAACCTACCCAGCTTACATCTACTATTTCGGCCACACAGGTGCTTTGCGCCGGTGCTGCCAGCGGAAATGTAGACCTGGAAGTTAATGGGGGAACTACTCCATACAATTATGTGTGGAATAACGGTGCCACGGGCCAGGACCTTACCGGTGTGAGCGGAGGAACATATACTGTAGTGATATATGATGCCAACGGATGCAGCATTGTAAACAGCACTGTGGTAACAGAGCCTGCAGCAATAGCAATAACTGTGGCAAAAACTGATGTGCTATGCAGCGGCGGTGCTACCGGTGCTATAGATATAACTGTAACCGGCGGCCAAAGCCCCTACGATTATACCTGGAGCAACTCTGCTATTACACAGGATTTGACAGGATTAACAGCAGGTGTATATGCGGTAACTGTGAAGGATGCGAATAATTGCACTGCCACTGTATCGGTAACAATTACAGAAGTGGCAGGCATGGTGCTGAACTCATCGGTAGATAGCATAGCCTGTGCCAATGGCACAAACGGCGCTATTGATATAACCGTACAAGGAGGTACTTTCCCTTATACTTACCTTTGGAGTAATTCAGCTACTACCGAAGATATTTTTGGGTTAGTAGCCGGTACTTATACCGTAACGGTAACCGATGCTAACGGATGCACAATAACTGCTGTATTTACTCTAAGCCAGCCTAATGGTATGACATCTTCTATTGTTGGTACAGATGTAACCTGCAATGGAGCCAGCAATGGAGCAGCAAATTTAACTGTAAGCGGTGGCACTACTCCGTATAATTTCTTGTGGTCTACTTTTCAGGGTACGGAAGATGTTTCGGGCTTAACCGGTGGATTGTTCTATGTAATAGTAACAGATGCCAAGGGTTGTGAAATAAAAGATTCGGTATTTATTGCCGAACCACAACCAATAGTGCTTACTACTGTAGTTACCAATATCAGTTGCTTTAATGCCAACGATGGTGCAATCGATTTATCAGTAACCGGCGGAACCCCTAACTATACTTACCTGTGGAGCAATAGTGCTGCAACCCAGGATGTAAGCAGCTTGCCGGGTGGACAATATGTAGTTACAGTTACCGATGCGCAAAACTGTACAGCTACGGCCTCTGTAACTATTGTTAACCCTTCGGCTATCAATGCTAACTTTATTACCAAGAACCCGCTATGTAACGGCGATACCAGCGGACGTATAGATTTATTAGTGTCGGGTGGTACACCGGTATACAATTTCTTGTGGAGCAATGGTGCTGTAACCGAGGACTTAGTAAACGTGGGTGCGGGTACATACATTGTTACCATTACCGATTCTCGTAACTGTAACCATGTAGATTCTGCTACTATTGTAGAGCCGGGCCAGATATTTACATCGGGTGTGGTTAAGAATGTAAGCTGCAATGGTTTAGCAGACGGTTTTGTAGATATAACAGCTTACGCAGGTACTTTACCTTATACATATAAGTGGTCGACCCTGCAATCTACCGAAGATATATTCAATGTGCCTGGCGGCGATTATTATGTTACCGTGACGGATATTAATGGTTGCGAGGCAGTATCGCTTTATATTATTAAAGAACCACTTCCATTGGGTATAGGTATTGCTAAAACTGATGTGCGATGCTATGGTGAAGCCACCGGCACATTGGCTGTATTACCTACCGGCGGTACTACACCATACTATTACCTGTGGAATAACTTCGCAACAGATTCACTGTTGCTGGGTGTAGAAGCAGGTCATTACATTATACAGTTAACGGATAGTAACGGTTGTTTTATTTATGATAGCGTGGATGTGACCCAGCCAAGCGAGATAAATATTGCCGCCACATTGGTAGATGCCCTTTGCTATGGTGCTGCTGATGCAGATATAGATGTTACCACTACCGGAGGCACTCCTTCGTATTCATTTAACTGGTCGAATAGTGCAACTACCGAAGATTTGATTGGTGTAGTTGCCGGCACCTATACTATAACGGTAACGGATGGAAATGTTTGTCAGAAAACGGCAACATTTACGGTAGGAGAGGGGCCGCAGATTATATCCAGCCTGGCCGCCCTCGATCCTATATGCAACGGAGGGAACACCGGGTCAATAACAGCGATTACCAGCGGTGGCGTGCAGCCATACAATTATGCATGGAGCAACAGCAAAACAACAGTTGCCATAGGCACATTAGTAGCCGGTACGTATACTCTTACTATTACCGATGCAGCCAACTGTACGGTTACTTCATCGGCTGTGCTTAACAATCCTGCCGCCATTACTGTAAGCGCTAATGCACAGGGTGCTAAGTGCTTTAATACAGCCAGCGGGCAGGTTACAGCATTTGTAACCGGAGGCTTTGCTCCTTATAATTATATGCTGAATGGTGTAGCGCAGTCCAACGATACTTTCACTAACCTGTTGCCGGGCCAATACTTATTATTGGTAACCGACGTAAACGGTTGCCAGGGTTCGGCCAGCTTCAGCGTGTCTTCACCTTCGGATATTAGTGTAGACCTGAACGTAACCGAGCAGGTAATTCTTACCGGTATGCAAACGCAGTTGATTGCAACGGCTACATCTGACACTACCATTCTCAATTACTTCTGGAGCCCTGATTCAATTGGTAGTTCAATATTCGATTATTCAGGTTGCGGAGACCCTTTAAATTGCAGCAACCCTAAGGTAGCGCCACGTACTACTACCGTATTTACAGTACTGGTAATGAATGCTGACTCGTGCTATGCATCGGATACTGTGACCGTATATGTAGACAACGAGCTTTCTGCCTTTATCCCTTCTGCATTTACACCTAACGGAGATGGACTGAACGACCGCTTTGAGTTTGATATTTTGGGTGCTACCAATGTTGAAGTATCTGTGTTTAACAGATGGGGGCAGCGGATTTATTACAATCCATCACAGGCTAACAAAATGAATGTAGGTAATGATGGATGGGATGGCACCGTAGATGGCAGACTGGCGCCGTTTGACACTTACGTGTACCAGATAAAAGTGAATTACATGCAGGATTATGTATTGTCTGAAAAAGACTTTACCGGAACTGTCACGTTAATGAAATAAACGTTTTAATAAAACGCCTCCGTATCAAAAGTGCGGAGGCGTTTCTATTTAGCATAATGGGCCACAATGCGCAATATTTTGTAGATAGATACCGGATGCAGTTGCATCCGGAAGGCGGCTGGTTTAAAGAAACCTACCGCAGCGATGAGATTATTTTAAAAGAGCATTTGCCCAATAGGTTTAGCGATGGCCGGAGTTTCTGCACCGGTATTTATTTTCTGTTAGAGGGCGAGCAGTTTTCAGGTTTTCACCGCATTAAAAGCGATGAAATGTGGCATTTTTATGCAGGTGGCCCCTTACATGTTTATGTAATAGACGAACACGGTGAGCTTGAAGTAATAAAATTGGGAAACAATCCCGATAACGGTGAGGTTTTTCAGGCAGTGGTAAAGGCCGGGTGCTGGTTTGCATCGCAACCGGCACAGCAGCATTCGTTTTGTTTTGTAGGCTGTACTGTAGCGCCTGGTTTCGATTTTGCCGATTTTGAACTGGCTAAGGCAAGCATATTAAGTGAACTATATCCCCAACATAATCCCCTAATACAAAAACTTTGCAGACCATGAAAAGATTTGAAACCCTACTGGAAGATAATAAGAAATGGGCAGCCGCACAGGTAAATACCGACCCGGAATTTTTTAAGAGACTGGAGAATCTTCAGACGCCTGAATTTTTATGGATAGGCTGCAGCGACAGCCGCGTGCCAGCTAATGAGATAACCGGTACACGCCCCGGCGAAATATTTGTACACCGCAATGTAGCCAACCTGGTAGTTAACGGCGATGTGAACCTGCTGAGCGTGCTTAAATATTCGGTAGAGGTGTTGAAGGTAAAACACATTATAGTATGCGGCCACTATGGCTGTGGAGGTGTTAATGCAGCCCTGACAAGCAAAAATTTTGGTGTTCTCAACAACTGGCTGCGCAATATTAAAGATGTATACCGCCTGCACCAGGCCGAAATAGATGCTTTGCCGGATACAGAGAGAGCAGACCTGCTTACCGAGTTAAATGTAAAAGAACAGGTAATGAACCTGATAAAAACAGAGATAGTGCAGGGGGCGTGGAAAAGCGATAATCAACCGCACATACATGGTTGTGTTTATTCTTTAAAAAATGGAATCTTAAAACAAATTATAAGCATAGAGCCTAATACAAATATTAGCCCGGTGTACAGGCTGGATGTATAATTAAAACAAGGTAGGTTTATTGCCCGAGATGTTGCCCTCGTGCTCCAGCAGCCACTGCTTGCGCCACAAACCACCCGCATAGCCTGTAAGCTTGCCATCGGCACCAATTACGCGATGGCAGGGCAGTATAATAGCTATGGGGTTCTTGCCATTGGCAAGGCCCACGGCGCGCACGGCATCGGGGTTCTTAAGTTTTTGGGCAATGGCGTTGTATGAGCAGGTACTGCCAAATTCTATTTTTTTCAATTCATTCCAAACCTTCTTTTGAAACAGCGTGCCTTCGGGCTTTAGCTTTACTGTAAACTCAGTGCGGGTGCCTGCAAAATATTCTTCCAGCTCCTTTTTGCACTCTAACAATACTTCAGGTGCAGGCGCTGTTGGTGCTATTTCTTCTTCTACAAATAGTACAGCCGTAACAAAAGTATTGGTGCCCGATATTTCTAACGAGCCCAGCGGAGTTTTAAGGTATGTGTGTATCCGGTCTGGCATGTGTCTAAGTTACGAAAATAAACGCACAACCGGATCACAATAAAACATTACGAGCCGCTTGCCCAGGCTATAGCTTCCTGTTCGGCACTGGAAGCAAACTGCTTAAACTCGGCAGGTGTAATTTTATCCAGCACTACGGTTGATGCTTTTACAAATTCAGTATCGTTAACCATAGCCACACGGCCCCATTTTGTAAGGTGCTTTATTCCTAATAGCGCATCTTTCATCCAGGCGCCAATAGTGAAATTTTTAAGCTCGGTAGCTACTATTAGTACAAGGTTTACCTCGGGGTAGCTTTTACTCATTTTATCTACTACCGGGAAAACAAGATTATCGTAATTTTCTTTTGTAACCTCTCCGGTTATGCGGAATACGGCTGTATTGGGGCTAGCCACTGCTATTTGCTGTATCATATAGTATATAGTTTACAGCTAAAAGGCAAACCATGTGCCAGCGGCCTAAAAACAAAAAAGCCCTCCGGATATCCGAAGGGCTTTTGTATTCTGCCTTTAAATCTCCGCCACGGCGGAGATTTAGGGGTTTAATTAATCAAACTTAAGGTCAAGCGCTAAGCCTCTCAACTCGTGCATTAACACGTTGAACGACTCTGGTATACCAGCCTCTGGCAGGTTATCGCCCTTAACAATTGCTTCGTAAGTTTTAGCACGGCCGATGATATCATCCGACTTAACTGTAAGCAATTCCTGAAGGATATTCGACGCACCGTATGCCTCGATAGCCCAAACCTCCATTTCTCCAAAACGCTGACCACCAAACTGTGCTTTACCGCCCAATGGCTGCTGTGTGATAAGAGAGTAAGGCCCGATAGAACGCGCGTGCATCTTATCATCAACCATGTGTATCAGTTTCAGCATGTAGATGATACCTACGGTAGTTTCCTGGTGGAAACGCTCGCCTGTTTCGCCATCATACAAGTGGGTAGATCCAAACTCTGGTAAACCGGCTTCCTTAATGTAGTTAGCTATCTCCGTAAGCGAAGCACCGTCGAAAATCGGAGTGCCGAACTTAACGCCCAGTTTCTGACCAGCCCATGCAAGCACGGTTTCGTAAATCTGACCAAGGTTCATACGGCTAGGTACACCTAGTGGGTTCAATACAATATCTACAGTTGTTCCATCCTCAAGGAAAGGCATATCTTCTGTACGAACGATACGTGCAACAATACCCTTGTTACCGTGGCGGCCCGCCATTTTATCACCTACCTTCAGCTTACGTTTCTTGGCAATGTAAACCTTAGCCAGTTTCAATACACCACTTGGCAACTCATCACCAATGCTGATGTTGAATTTCTCGCGCTTGTATTTACCGGTCTCTTCGTTTACACGCATGTTGTAGTTGTGCAACATCATCTTAACCAGCATGTTCGAATCTTCGTCCTTGGTCCAGTTGTTACCGTCAACTACTGCATAATCTAAATCGTGCAATAACTTGGCGCTGAACTTGGTGCCTTTGCTTACCAACTCTTCACGGTAGATAGTCTGGATACCTGTAGTAACTTTACCGGCTAATACACTCATCAATTTATCTACAAGGGTAGTTTTGATATCGGCAAACTTCTTATCGAAGTCCTTATCAAGTTTCTCAAGCAATGTCTTCTCCTTCACCTTCGAAGTCTTATCCTTCTTGGCGCGGCCGAATAAACGCTTGCTGATAACGGTACCTTCTACCGAAGGTGGAACCTTCATAGAAGCATCCTTCACGTCACCGGCTTTATCGCCGAAGATAGCGCGAAGTAGTTTTTCTTCCGGTGTTGGGTCGCTTTCGCCCTTAGGGGTAATTTTACCAATAAGAATATCGCCTTCCTTAACACGTGCACCTACACGGATGATACCGTTGTCGTCCAGGTCCTTCGTAGCTTCTTCGCTTACGTTAGGTATATCCGGTGTCAACTCTTCTTCACCCAGCTTGGTATCGCGCACTTCCATTTCAAATTCCTCTACGTGGATTGAAGTGAAAACATCATCGCGAACTACGCGCTCAGATATAACGATGGCATCCTCAAAGTTATATCCCTTCCATGGCATGAATGCCACTTTAAGGTTAGCACCCAGTGCCAACTCACCACCTTGTGTTGCAAAACCTTCGCAAAGTATTTCTCCCTTCTTAACCTTCTGGCCTTTCTTTACGATTGGCTTAAGGTTGATACAGGTGCTCTGGTTGGTTTTAAGGAACTTAGGCAGGTTGTATGTTACTTTATCATCTTTGAAAGAAACTAATCTTTCTTCTTCTGTGCGGTCGTACTTTACAGTAATCTGGTTAGCATCTACATACTCTATCACACCGTCTTTTTCGGCATTGATAAGGTTACGCGAATCAACAGCTACCTTAGCTTCCAGACCAGTACCTACTATCGGAGCTTGTGGCTTCAACAATGGCACAGCCTGACGTTGCATGTTCGAACCCATCAAGGCACGGTTAGCATCATCATGCTCAAGGAAAGGAATCAGGGAAGCAGATACACCCACAATCTGGTTAGGAGCTACGTCCATGTATTGCACCTCTTCAGGAGCAAGAATTGGGAAATCGCCCTGGAAACGTGACTTCACCTTATCGGTAGTAAAGTTTCCTTTATCATCAAGACCCACATTGCTCTGGGCTATCTTTACCAAATCTTCTTCTTCGGCGCTCAGGAACTCAACTTTACCTTTCAGGTTCACACGGCTCTTATCTACCTTGCGGTAAGGAGTCTCGATGAAGCCCATTTTATTCACCTTAGCGTGAACGCAAAGGGTAGAGATAAGACCGATGTTCGGTCCTTCCGGAGTTTCGATAGTACAAAGACGGCCATAGTGAGAGTAGTGAACGTCACGAACCTCAAAACCGGCACGCTCTCTCGAAAGACCACCAGGTCCTAACGCCGATACACGGCGCTTGTTGGTGATTTCGGCAAGCGGGTTAGTCTGGTCAAGGAACTGAGACAACTGCGATGTACCGAAGAAAGAGTTGATTACCGAAGAAAGAGTTCTTGCGTTGATCAAATCTACCGGGGTGAACACCTCATTATCACGCACGTTCATACGCTCGCGGATAGTACGGGCCATACGGGCAAGACCTACACCAAACTGGGTGTAAAGCTGCTCGCCTACAGTACGAACACGACGATTGCTCAAGTGATCGATATCATCAATTTCAGCCTTTTGGTTAGAAAGGTTTACTAAGTACTTAACGATGGCGATGATATCGGTCTTCGTTAATACCTTTGTATCCATATCAATATCCAGCTCAAGCTTTTTATTGATTTTATAACGGCCTACTTCGCCCAAGTCGTAACGCTTATCAGAGAAGAACAACTTCTCGATAATGCCACGGGCAGTTTCTTCATCAGGTGGTTCGCTACCACGTAGTTGTTTATAGATGTGGTTAAGGGCCTCGATTTCTGAGTTCGATGTATCCTTATTAAGGGTGTTGAAGATGATTGAGTAATCAGCTCCTACGTTATCCTTGTGCGCAAAGATACTCTTGGTACCAGAGTCTACAATCAATGCAAAGTTATCATCGTCTATAATGGTATCGCGCTCAAGCAATACTTCATTACGCTCGATAGATACAACTTCACCGGTATCCTCATCCACAAAATCTTCCATCCAGGTTTTAAGCACCCGTGCGGCTAATCTGCGGCCTACTGCTTTGGCTACATTCTTCTTGCTTACTTCTATTTCATCGGCAAGGTTGAACAATGTAAGGATATCTTTATCTGAATCGTAACCTACTGCGCGAAGCAACATGGTTACAGGGAATTTCTTTTTACGGTCAATGTAGGCATACATTACATTGTTGATGTCGGTAGCAAACTCCATCCACGCTCCCTTGAAAGGAATTACACGGGCGCTGTAAATCTTGGTGCCGTTCGGGTGGAACGACTGGCCGAAGAATACACCCGGGCTACGGTGAAGCTGCGATACAATAACACGCTCAGCACCGTTTACAATAAATGTTCCTTTCGGAGTCATGTAAGGTATGTTGCCAAGGAACACGTCCTGAACGATAGTTTTGAAATCGATGTGCTCAGGGTCGTTACAAGAAAGTTTCAACTTAGCCTTCAACGGAACGCAGTAAGTTAAACCTCTTTCAATACACTCTTCTATAGAATATCTTGGAGGGTCAACGAAATAATCGATGAATTCCAATACGAAGATGTTGCGGGTATCGCTGATAGGAAAATTCTCTCTGAAAACAGTGTGCAGGCCTTCGTGCTTACGGTTTTCGGGGGTAGTTTCTAACTGGATAAATTCTTTGAAGGTCTCTAACTGAATATCTAATAAATCCGGTTGCTCATCAGGAAGTTTGATTTTCCCGAAGTTGATTCTTTCAGCTTGTTTCTTGATTGTTTCAGCCATGGCGAATTAAATGTGTTGAACTAGTTAACTAATCTCCTAAATACAATAACAATCACAGGTGTTTTGATTCTTGAAAAAAGAAACTAAACACTGGTGAAATGAGTCTTCAATTATTGATATTTTGGAACCGGTTTTGCAAAACGGAGTGCAAAGATAGCTTTCAGGGGCAGGTTTCCAAATAGTTGGCTAACTATTTGCTATGGCGCTATAGCTAATAAGTGTTTACACGCATAATCCTTCTTAAAATACTGATAATGAACCTATTTTAATATATAGTCAGTTACAAAGGCCAATTGTGAAAAAATTACAATAGACTTTTTCTCTGTTTTCCCCCGAATCGTTGCGATTGTTAATTTTTAGAGATTACTCTACTGATAATCAGACCAGCTAAACCCCGGCCAGGATAAACGGTTATTTAAAACCTAGTCTTCCTCTTTGGATTACAGCCATTAAAGTTTTATCAATCGTTTGGCATTACCCTGCTTATCGCTTACATAGTATATGCCCCTGGGCAGGTTTTCAGTATTTAATGTCTGCGTGATGCCTTGTAACGGTATTGTTTCAATTAACTTACCATATGTATCAAAAAGCTTTAACTCCAGGTCCCTGCTTTTGTCACTACTAATTTCTATGTGGCTGGTAAATGGGTTGGGGTAAACCTGCCAATTTTCAGTATTTTTTTCAGTTGCATTTATACTTAAAGCAAATATTCCAGTGTACTTATCAATTCTTATAGTAAAGTAGCCATCATAATAAGAGGTGTCTTGCTGTTGGCCATAAAAAACTGCCGAATCGGATACTGTCATTGAATTGGTTAACGGAGCATCTGTAATCAATAGCGACATGTCTGGTCCGCTCCATCCATTAGGTGGCTCTCGATACCAAAGTTCCGGAAAGGATAACTGACCTTGGGCTACAGGGGTACCCAGTGTAGAAGGATAAGGTAAAGTATCGCTGTAAAGTAAATGTGCATCCCACTTTAGCTTAAAGGGCGTTCTGGCTCGGTTAAAGTATAACCAAAACCAAAGTTCTTCGCTATTAACCTGCACCCTGGTGATATTAAAATTGGAAACGAGGTTCTTGTTATCGAAAAAAATAAATGTGCTGTCCACAATAAAAGTGCTGTCCCACGCTTCTCCAAAATTAGTATCCTCTTTTCTATACTCAAAAGAGCCATGGCAGCACAAGGTACTATCCGCTGTAGGGTCGTATCCATAATATAAGGTATCCTTTTTACCGTTGGCATCTTCAAACCAAATGGGGAACACCCACGCCGGCTGCTGCGTGGCATTAGGTATCTGGTAAGTCTGACCACACACGATTGAAGCGCAAAACACAAAGAAGGAAAGGAATATTTTCTTCATAATAGTAATATAGTTTCTGATGAAACAAAAAAGCATCATAAGCCAGTGCAATACACCTTTTTTGCAATTGTGCTTACTTCAAAACTATGCATTATTATTTATGGATATTTCATTTATCCGTCATTTTATATCTGCTGGATATAATTTACCCAAAAACCGGTATTGCGTTTTCTGGGCAGAGGCTCCTTAGTAATAATCAGACCAGCTAAAGCCTGGCTGTGTAAATGGATTACTTAAGTCCTTATTTGTTAGCACGCTAGTATCTGTAAAAAGCTGTAGCACTTTGGCAAAATTCTGCTTATCGCTCTCTTTTATCAGGTTTTCTATCGGTTTTTGCACCAATTTAGGGTTAACGGTATTGAATTGAGAAATATGCCCGTTGTAGTGGTTCAATACCTGTTCAATAGTTTTAAAACGCCCATCGTGCATGTAAGGGGCGGTGAGGCTCACATTAATAAGAGAAGGTGCTTTAAATGCCTTGCCCGAATCTATCAGGTTATCGGCCATGGCCACCCCGCCGTAGTTTACACCGCTGTGGCAGTGGCCGCACATCTGCGCAAACCGGAAGAAGGAACCCCTCAGGGTTTCATCTGTATGCAGTACAGCCGTAAGCTTTGCAGTATCTGGCAAGCCATTATATAATTCAGGCATCAGGCTATCGGGCACTGTAACACCCCGGCTGGTGATGGTGCGTACAAACTGGGCAACGGCCCTGCTAACTGTAGCCATACTTACAGGCTGGGTAGGAAAAGCCCTTGCAAAAACAGCGGGATAGTGGGGGTGGGCATTCAACTCACGGATAAGTTCGGCAGTATCCTGCCCCATTTCGCGTTTATCGGTTATGGGCTGGTGTATCACATCTTCCAGCGTGCGGGCGCGGCCATCCCAAAAGAATTGATGGTTCCATGCCATGTTAACGAGGCTCATGGTGTTTTTTTCTACCGTATCGCCCAGGGCACCTACTGCCCGCACATTGCCATCGGTAAAAGAGAACTGCTGTATATGGCAGCTGCCACAGCTTTGCTTGTTGTTGCCCGATAGCAACGGGTCGTAAAACAACAACCGGCCCAACTGCACTCCTTCTATAGTTAAAGGGTTATTGAAAGGCAAATTGGGTTGCCCAAGCTTTTCGTTGTAAGTAAAAGGGTAGGGGTGGGTAGAATTTACGACAAAAGAGAGTATACCGCCCAGCGCTAATACCATGCAAAGTATTACTAAAACTTGTGGACGTTTCACGGGTGGCTGTTATCTGTTTGCGTACTAAATTACTGCGTTATCTGCAGGTTGCCGGCAAGGTCTAACCGGGCACCGCTATCCGATGCAATACTAATAGTATTGCAATAGCCGGTATTGCCGCTGCCTATGTATGGTTTATTGGTAGTATTAGGTATGGTTACATCTGTATTAGATGCCGGCACACAGTTGGTCCAGTTGCCGTTATTGAACCAATCGGTGTTTATAGCCCCCGTCCAGGTAGTAGCTGCCGCAGCATTATCGTACGTAATAGCCAGGTAAGGGCGCGAAGCCGACGAATAACCATCCCAGCGCAACCAGTTACTTTCATCGCCCCAGCACCAGTAGCAGTCCGATGCATGGTAGGTCATATCAAGCCCTATAGTAATGTAATCCTGGGTGGTGGTAGATTTTATTCTTGAACGGATAGCGCTGTTGCCGCTTAAGTTAAACCCTTTCCATCCGGCAGGGCTCTCGGGGTAATCGTAGCCTCCGCTGCACCCGCCACAGGCTCCCGGCGTACCCCACACATCCCACCGCACATACCTTTCGGCCAGCCCGTTTACTGCATTGTAAATAGTAGTCCAGGCTGCACTTACAGGCTCTACGTTTGCCCAGCCCACATCAAACTGGCAACCATTATCGCCGCCGCCATCTACCCATGCGTTTTGATACATGTATAGTTCGGTGGCCGTAACACAGGCATAGTCGGGTAGAGCCGAGGTATTGAATTTAACGTACCCATGGTAATCTTCATCGGTACAACCCGAACAATCGTAAAAACCAGCTACAATAATATTATCGGCCCCGCCAGTGTTCACATTTGTGCCTGTCCAGTAAGTAGAATTATTAGGAGTAACGTTTATTGATGGGTCTATGGTTACCGGGTATCTTGTAGTCGGATTAGTTAACCAACGGTAAGGCACATGTATGTTTATCTGCAGCACCTGCCCTTGCATCGTATAATCAAATGCGGCGGCTTCATGCACCGGTTTCATTTTGCCCGTACTATCGTCAAAATAGTAAACATCGCTGTAGGTAAACAGAAGTTTATCGCCCTGCAATATCTTTATAACCTGTTTATCATTGCGCTCATCCTTCACCTTACTTACAGTGCAGCCCGCAGGCAGGTTTATCTTCTCGGCAAATACAACGTCCTCTGTGTTTGCTGGCGCGTTTTGAAAAATATTATTTGTTATGGTATACGTAGTTTGTATCTGTCCGGTTAGTTGCTCTATAGTATAATTAACCGATGGGGTTATTTGCTGGTAAACCACCTTGTTCTCATTAGCTAAAGGAGCAGCTGCCTGGGTTTGAAACAAACCGGCAATCTTCACCCCTTTTTCATCGGCTGCATAAATATCTGCAGGTGTAAAACCAGATGCCTCGGTACCTGCCGGCCATTTAAATTTTATGCCTTGCTGCAAATTGCCATAAAATGTTTTTACCAGGTTATGAGTGTTGGCATAAGGGTACTGGGTACTGCCCGTGGTGGCAACTGTATTGGCCGATGTTTTCCATACGCCCCCTTCCTTATAATGGCAGGGCCCCGCAGTAAGCACAGTGGTAGATGTGCTATCGCCGTTTTTAAAATGCTTGGAAGATTCTGTACGCAGGTTTACAAGTTCGTTGGCTGCATTAAACCGGCTATAAGGCCCATCGGCGGCATACAGCTTTGCCAGCACCGGGTCTTTATCATCAGTCACCGGTTTTGCTTTGGGTGCCTGGGCAATGCAGCTGCCCAGCAAAAACATACATGCAAAAAATGATAGCCTCTTCCTTGTGAGCATTGAAGGTGTTTTTTTAATTATAGCTAAGTTGTTTGTCGGTCATCAGTGTTCTCAAAAAATACAATATCTCTTCTTTATCTTTCTGCGAAAGGTTCAGTCTCAGGGGTTGGCCATTGCTATCTTTCAGCACAGGGTCCAGGTTAGGGTTAGCCTTTATACCACTGTTATAATGTTCCAGCACTTCTTCCAGGCTGGCAAACCGGCCATCGTGCATATAAGGGCCGGTAAAAATTAAATTTCTGAAAGAGGGTGCTTTAAATAAACCTTCCTCAGTTTTAACAGCCGATACCCCTCCCATGCCTTTGTCTGCTTCGTTGGTTTCATCCAGGCCATTGTTGCGCATGGCATTATTGCCATACGTAATATTGCTGTGGCACTTTTCGCACAAATCCAGTGTTTGAATGGTTTTGGCCGAAAAGCCAAACAGGCGGCGCATGGTTTCCGGTTGGCTTATGTGTTCGCTTTTCATCAATGCGCTGGCCACGGGGTACAGCGAATCGAGAGGGGCCTTAAAACTGGTTATGCTGCGCAGGTACTGGGCCAGTGCCCTGTAGGTGCGTTGCAGGGTAACTTCTTTCGAGCCAAAGGCCGTTTGATAAAGTGCCGGAT
>DATGWP010000123.1:0-18873 GCA_035299425.1 Chitinophagales bacterium
TCCCTATCTAAACTTCTAAACTGTATAGCTTCGGCCAGGTGCTCTGTTTTAATATCAGGGCTACCGGCCAGGTCGGCTATGGTGCGGCTTACTTTAATTATGCGGTTATAGGCTCGGGCGCTCAGGTTTAGCTTTTGCATACCCTATTCCTTATCAGTTTGTTTGCCTTGCTTGTCTTTTTTTTCCGCTTATTTCTTTACTGCCCTATTACTACTACCGGGGCCTTATAAAGTTAGATGATACAGCTACACAAGCCTATCCTAATTTAGTTGGCGCGTTGATAATTGCGCAAATGGGCCTCATCCTACGCATGCTTGCCGATTTCGAATTGATTGCATACAACAATATCTGGACACCAGCCTGCATTTTTGCAGCCTGCTTTGTTGCGTTACTTTACTCAAACCGAAAAGCTGCAAATACCAAAAATAAAGTGGGTTTTATAATGGTTGCGGTTACAACTGTAGTGGCAATTGGTTATGGTTATGGCGTTTGTGTGTTTTATAATTGCTATTACGACCATTCAGTACCGCAAAAATATCACGTTAAAGTATTGAGCAAAACCCACAGCAGCACCATAGCAAATAATTCGTATTATCTGAAGATAGGGCCATGGGGGCCTGTAGGAAAGCAAGACGAGTATTTGGTTAATGCTGAATTGTATGATGATATCAGCGCGGGCGACACGGTTAAATTATATCTGAAACAAGGAAAGCTACATGCGCCGTGGGTGCAGATAACACGGTAGTAATATCCAGCATTATGTACCGGAAACAAAAAGCCCCTGTCAATTTTCTGAACAGGGGCTTTTGTAAATCTGTAAAGCAAATTATCGTATCAATGTAATCGTTCCTTTGTACTTATTCGATTTGCCATCGGCGCTTATTACGTTTATACTATAGGTAAATACACCCGGCTTGCATTGCTCGCCTTTGTTAGTGCCATCCCAGCCGTCAAACATATTGTTAGTGTCAAATACTTTTTCTCCCCAGCGGTTAAACACTTTAATATCGGCAAATACTACACCGCTACCAAAGCATTGAAATTTCTCGTTGTTGCCATCTCCGTTAGGCGAAAAAGCGTTAGGTATAAACATACTGAACTTCTCTACCACGCATGATTCGAAAGTGACATTAGCCGAACCGCTTGGGCTACAACCATTGGCATCTTCTACGGTTACAGAATATACACCGCCTACCAGGGTGCTTATAGTAGCGGTAGTTTCACCGGTGCTCCATAAGTAGCTTACAAAACCGCCTCCTGCATTAACTACTGCGGTAGAATCATCGCAGGCTGTAACATCTGCCAGTGCCAGCGGTGCTACTACCGTTTGGGTTACATTGGCCGAAGCTGTACCCGAACAACTGGCATCGGTAGCTGTAACGGTGTAAATACCCGCTGTGGCGATTATAGCATCGGTGGTAGCGCCGGTGTTCCAGGTATAGCTAGTGCCACCCGTGGCCGTTATGGTAGTGCTTGCCCCCGGGCAATAAGTTAAGGTGCCGGTAATGATTACCGCCAGTGTAGACGATTCTGTAACATTAACTGTAGTGCTGCCGGTGCAACCGGTAGCATCGGTAGCTGTAACGCTGTAAGTGCCCTGTGTAACAGTAACTGAAGCTGTTGTTTCACCACCGCTCCACAAATAACCAACGCCCCCGCTGGCTGTTAGGGTGGTGTTGCCCCCTGTGCAATAAGTTAATAAGCCGCTAACAGTTACTGCAGGGGCTGCATTTTGTGTTACAGCCGCCGTGGCAGTTGCCGTGCAGCCGGTACCATCGGTGCCGGTTACTGTGTAAGTACCCTGGGTAACCGTAACACCTGCTGTAGTGCTGTTGGTTGGGTCGTTCCATACATAGCCCGCAGCGCCATTGGCTGTAAGTGTAGTGTTGCCGCCCGGGCAATAAGTTAAGTTACCGGTAATGTTTACTACCGGTGCTGGAGATTCTGTTACAGTGGCAGTTGCCGTGCCTGTACAACCAGTGGCATCGCTGGCAGTTACCGAGTAGGTGCCCTGTGTAACAGTAATGGCGGCAGTATTACTGCCATCGCTCCATACATAGCCGGCTCCGCCGGTGGCGGTTATGGTTGTGTTAGAACCCGGGCAGTAGCTCAATGCACCTGTAATGTTTATCGTTAAACTGGTAGACTCTGTTACCGTAGCCGATGTAGTAGCTGTGCAGCTATTTGCATCTGCTACTGTTACGGTATAAGTGCCCTGTGTAACGGTAACAGCAGCTGTTGTTTGGCCGTTGCTCCATAAATAACCTACACCGCCGCTGGCGGTTAAGGTGGTATTGCCCCCGGTGCAATAAGTTAACGAGCCGCTGATAGCCGCTGCAGGAAGTGGGTTTTCTGTTACAGTCGCATTGGCGCTTGCTGTGCAACCGTTACCATCGGTACCGGTTACGGTGTAGCTGCCTTGTGTTACTGTAATAGCCGGCGTAGTACTGTTGCCGGCATCGTTCCATACATAGCCGGTAGCGCCATTAGCTGCAAGTGTAGTGTTGGCACCCGCACAATAGCTTAGTGCGCCCGTTATAGTTACACTGGGCAACGCATTTTCTACTACGTTGGCATTAGCCGTGCCGGTGCAGCCATTTCCATCAGTGCCGGTTACTGTATATGAACCCGCAAGCACATTGATGCTTGGTGTAGTGCTGTTGCCGGCATCGTTCCATATATACGTGGCCGCGCCGCTGGCAGTAAGGGTGGTGTTGCTACCTGCACAATAATTAAGTGCACCGGTAATAGTAACAGCTATGCTGGTTAGCTCGGTTACGGTACTAATTACGGTATCTTTGCAACCGTTGGCGGCGGTTATCTCTACGGCATAAGTGCCTTGCGTAACAGTAACACTGGGCGTGGCACCAATTATAGCCGGTGGCGCCGCACGTACCCATATATAGCTTACCCCGCCGCTGGCAGTAAGGGTGGTGTTGCCCCCCTGGCAATAAGTTAAAGAACCTGCTACTGCACCCACCGGCGCAGGTAATTGTGCGCCATTGCTGAAAGAAGTACTTGGGCCTGAAGGGCAACCTCCGTCAATTGCCTCTACAGTGTAACTGGTACCTGTAACCATGCCCGTGATAGCTCCGCCTGCACCAGCCGCAGGGCCTGCGGGTGTAAAGGTGTAGGTATAGGCTGCATTGTAATTGGTGATTGTGCTGCTGCCATCTACACCACAACCGGCCGGAGTTGTAGAAACTGTAGGTACAGCTGGAGATGTGGCAGTAGCTGCATTACTGAATGAAGCACTGGGCGCAGAAGCACAAGCACCGGTGCCCGATACTACTGTGTAGCTGGTGCCTGGCACCATACCGCTGATAGCCCCGCCGGCACCCACCGTAGGCCCGGTAGGCGAAAAAACGTAAGTAGCTCCCGGATCGTAATTGCTGATAGTGCTGCTACCGGGTGTAGAACAGGTAGCTGCTACCGATGAAATAGTAGGTGTTACAGGGCCAGCTGCAGTAGTTACATACGTAATGAGAATGCCCCCCGCTGCGCCACGACCACCCACACCATCCTGCCCACCTGCACCGCCGCCGCCGTATACAGCACCCGGGTTGCCTGTATTGGCACCACCTGCACCACCTGCGCCACCACCTGGTCCGCCGCCGGCACCGCCACTGCCACCTGAGCCGCCACTACCGTTATTTCCAGCAGATGCCATAACGCTGGTTGAACCACCCGAGCCGTTTCCGCCTGCACCGCCACTACCTGCACTTCCACCGGTACCGGACCCACCTGTTCCTCTGCTTCCTCCGGTGGCTGTAAGGGCTACCGTGGCGCCGCCTGCTGCTGTGCCATTAAATGTGCTATTGCCTCCAGTAGTACCGTTGCCACCGCCCGAGCCATCGCCCCCGTTACTACCACCACAACCGCCTGAACCTACTACATAAGTAAATGTAGAACCTGGTACTACGTTTATATTTATAGTGGTATACCCCCCTCCTCCTGCGCCACCGCCACCACGGGTATTGAACAGACCACCATTACTACCGCCGCCGCCGCCACCGCCGCCACCGCCACCGCCATAAACCTCTACAGTAATGGCCGTAACTGTGCAAGGCACGACCCATGAACCTGTGACAGCAGCACCGTTACAGGTTCCCGAACCAGCAAAAATTACATCCTGTGCTGTTCCGGACAAAACAAGGCAAATAAACATTACAATAACCGAGAAAAATTTCTTCATATAACTATAAATTTCAGCGTGTGTTAGTGTTCAAATATAACAAGTTAGACCGCATGTTATACAGGAGCGTTGCATGTGCACTTAAGTAGCTGTATACAAGGCTCTAAAGCATGAAGCCGACGTAAATTTAATGCTAATTAAAAATTAAATTCAGTATTCATTCAACCACAAAATGAGTTAATATTTTAACCCAGACTTTAAGAATATTGCCCCACGCAAAGGGCTCTATATCTATGCGGATACAGCATTAAGAGAAGTATACAAGGGACGCATGGTTTTATATAGGCGCTTATAAAAAATAAGGCGCTTAGTGTAAAAGCTAAAGTTCTGTTGCTGCGGCTGAAAAATTTTATCGATTTTAAGTGTGCTGCTTATTTCACTATAGCTTGTAATTCCTAAATTATTAAAACACATAAACGCCACTCCTTTAGTGTTTGTTTGCCGGGGGTGCTCAGGTATATGAACGGGAATTTGAAGCGCATCGGCAAAAATTTGCGCCGCTGTATGCCATAGTGCGCCACCACCTACCAGATTTACTTTTTCAATTTTACGGTTTAGCCTGGCATCTGTAATCTGCAATGACCACTTAAGTGCCAGCGCATAAGATTCGAATACGGCGCGTACCATATCGCTACGGGTAGCCACCGGGTTTAGGTTAATAAAACCTCCGCGAATGTTGGCGTCCTGCTCAGGAAATGTTGAACCAAAAATCCAGGGCATAAAAACTACTCCATTACTGCCCACTGGTGATTCTGCTGCCATCTTATCTGCAATGGCCGCATAATGTAAATCGGTATCCTCGTTTATTTTGGTAAGCTCATCATCGGCCCTCAAAAAATTATGAATTAAAAAATTAAGGGCTTTGGTGCCGCTGCCCAACTCTCCTACCATACTATACTTACCCGTAACCGGGCTGGTGAGCGAAAAGACACCGGTGAATACATCTATTATACGTTTGGAAACTACCACGCCGGTAGAAAGCGTAGTACCCAGGTCTATAGCCATATCATATTCATTAAAAGCACCACAACCCACCATAAATGCAGAGGTATCTACTATACCGGAGAACACTTGTACATCGTTGCGCAAGCCAAGGTAGCCCGCCACTTGAGGGTTTACTTTACCCAAGTTTGCACCCACAGGTACTATGTCCGGAAATTTATCGAAATCGAGGCCCAGCGTATTAATCAATTTTTTATCAAAGGTGCCCTGGCTCCAGGCTGCCTTTTTGATGAGTGCATAACCAAAGCCGGTATTTTCATTGGTACAGAACCTACCGGTGAATTTGAGACTCAGGTAATCGGATGGCTCCAGCACTTTATATGTTTTTTGCCAGGCATCAGGCTTTTCATTTTTTAGTAAGAGCATGTGACTTCCTCCATCAATACCCGAAAGCAATGGAGGAATACCTACAGAACCTAACCACTTTGCAGCTTTAAAAATATTATAGCCCATTACAGAAGGCCAACCGCCCATAACCTGGTTAATGTATTTAGCGGCCCGTGTATCTTCCCACATGATAGCGTGGTAAGTAGCATTACCTTCCTTATCTACCGGTACTGAACTAAAATACTGTGAGCAGTTGCTGATAGCAACGATGTTTTGAGCGGCACCCGATTCGTCAATTACTTCCTTAGCCAACATAAGAATTACCTGCCACCATACATCAGCGTCCTGCTCTACGCCTTTACCGTTATCGGTATAGATGTTATGAAAAACGCCTGAGCGTGTAGCCAGAATTTCGCCCTGCTGATTTACAACCGAAACTTTAGGGCCGCTGGACCCCAAATCAATTGCTAAAACACATTTGAGGTTGGTGTGGGTCATAGTAAAATGTAAACCTGCTGGTTAAAATGGATACGTGCTTTGTGTTACATCTGTATAGGCATGAAGCATAGCCAGATACATAGAAGGGTCTATTTCGCGGCCGGCACCACCATACATGGCTGCAGACTTAGGGTCGCCTTTCTGCTGACGCGCATACTCTACACCGGCTTTCAGGTCTCTCTCAAAATCGGAAAGCAGATTAGGATTGGTGATTTGCGGACCCGTAATACAAAAGTGAATGCCGTTGGGGTTTTGCTGCCCGTTCATGCGCCAGCCTTTCGATTTTAAATAATCATTAACATGGTATATATTAAACTCATCGGAACCAATGGCTGTAATAAACAATGACTCACCAAACAATTTAAGGCCCGATACAGACTTAACTATTTTTTGAATACCGGCGTTTACTTCAAAAATTGCCTTTGCCCTCTTCAGGTAGCCTTCTTTACCATATTGCACCATAGCGGCCCATGTAGCAGCAAACAAGCCACCCGATTTGCTTCCATTAA
Organism: Chitinophagales bacterium; assembly: GCA_035299425.1. Classification (GTDB taxonomy): domain Bacteria; phylum Bacteroidota; class Bacteroidia; order Chitinophagales; family LD1; genus Bog-950. The sequence continues at coordinate 6,532 of DATGWP010000123.1, forward strand.
AACCGGTAGATATATAAACACCACCCGGCCAATCTACCTGGCCAAAATACTGGTAGCGCCTAAGTTCTTCATTGCTAAACAAAACGGTGGAAGTGCCCTTTAGCGCATAGCCGTATTTGTGGGTATCGGCCGAAATAGCCGTAACACCGGGCAACCTGAAATCGAATACCGGGCAGTTAATACCGAGCGGCTGTGCCCATGCCAGTATAAACCCGCCCAGGCAACCATCTACATGCAAGCCTATATTATGTTTAAGGGCCAGTTCAGAAAGCTGTTCGATGGGATCTATAATACCATGGCCGTAATTACCGGCAGAGCCTACGATGAGCACCGTGTTAGCTGTAATCTTGCTTTCAATATCTGCCACATCTGCCTGGTAATTAGCATCCAGCCTGGTGGTATGCACTTTCATGTTTAGGTAGTGGGCCGCTTTGAAAAATGCAGGGTGCGCAGAAACCGGAAGAATAACCTCAGGGAGTTGAATGTTTTTCTTATCAAGCCCCCATTCGCGGTGGGCATAAACCGACTGAAAGATACTATCGGTACCACCGGTGGTAAGCGAGCCACAAGCTTTCTGGCCAGGATTACGCTTATTAACTGCATCGCCATTAAAGATATCGAGGGTCATGGCTATTATCTCGCCTTCGAATTTTGTAAGCGATGGGCAAACATCGCGCTGGATAGAATTTATCTGAGAGTAATATGAAAAGGCCTCATTAAGAAAATCGTAATGGTCCTGATCGCCATGATAAAACGAGCCCGAAATTTTACCCGATTTCCAGGGGCCGCTTTCGGCAGCATGCATTTCTTTTATCTGGCTCATTACTTCTTCCCTGGTCATCGATTTTTCGGGCATCTTACTGTTAACCGGGTATTTATCCTTGTACGGAAACAATGAGTTTGTCATTTCTGCATTGTTACGCATCTCGTTTTTTACAAGTTCAATTTTCTTAGTATCGTTCATGCTTCTTTGCACGGCCCGGGCCACAGAAGGCATGTGCTTGATAATTTTCTTCTCCAGGAATTTTGTGATGCTCATATTGGATGACTTGCCTTTATTTCATCTTAACCAGATGTACTGCTGAGGCCCACAAATTTAAAATAGTATTATTGAAAATACACCCCAACAACTACAAAACAACCAGATAATTTTGGCGGGCCAGCAGCTAAATAAAGGTTAAACCCAGGCTGAAAGTTTACGCTCTGCACAAAGCCCTGTAACGTTGTACCACATACTACTACCATGGCTACCAACGCACAAATAATAGCAGCCTTTACCCAGGCTTTTGAAAATAAGCCTTATGCCATCGCCATGTGGCAGGGCGGCGCGGCCTCTTTTAACCGCACCGATGAATGGAGCGACCTGGACCTGATGCTGATTGTAAATGATGGCATGGAACAGGAAGCTATGAAACAAACTGTGTTGCTGCTGGAAAAGGAATTTGGCATTGATACAAAGTTTGACATAGACCCTCCGCACTGGCCGGGCATGACACAAACATTTTTCAGGCTAAAGGATACCAGCCCGTTTCTGCTGATAGATTTTTCGATACTACCGGAGTCGGCTAAAAGCAAATTTGCCGAGCCGGAGATACATGGCCATGCAGTGGTAATATTTGACAAGCAAGATATAATTGCCAGCACACCACCGGTAGATGAAGCACAGCTGCGCCAAACATTGCGGGCACGGATATTACTGCAAAGAAAGAAGCAAGAGATATTCTGGGTAATGGTAGATAAAGAGATTAACCGGCAGAGCGCTACCGATGCGTTTATATTCTATTGGTCGTATACGGTAGCACCGCTAATAGAGATGCTGAGGATAAAGCACAGCCCGCATCACTGGAATTTTGGTTCGCGGTATTTGAGTAAACACTTACCAGCCGATATAGCAACCAAGCTGCAAGCGCTGTTTTTCGTAAAAGACCTAACGGATTTGATACAGAAGAACAAAGAAGCGCGGGCATGGTTTAGCCTGGCCGCCCAGGAGGCAAAAGATAGCCTGATGTAAATTACTGTGCCTTTGCGGGCGCATACTTCTCCAGACGCATGCCTACCGTTTTAATTAACGGCAGTGGGTTTACGCGCATATCCTGCGATATTTTGAAGGTATATTTACCTCGTTGCGGAAAGAAAGCATTATCCTGAATAGGTATCAGCATATCGCAGTTATCGCCCAGGCAGTCGCCGTGCCACACGCCATCGGCGCCGGATAACACCAGGTTAACGCGGCGCTCAAACTGCTTGCCATCGGGGAATGTGGTTTCAATTTTTACCCATACGTTGCGCCATTCAAAACCAAAGCCATGGCGCAGGCTTACATAGATGTTGTAATGCTGTACGGTATCGGTAATTTCGGTGCTGAAGGTTTTAGCATCGGCATACTCCCACTGGTAATCTCTTATCTGTTGCTGTTCCTCCATCACCGCGCTTTTATCGCACGATGAAAGCAGCATGGCACATATTACCGATAGCATAAGCATACTACCCAAAGCCTTTTTTTTCATTACATTCCAACTACTACTTGCCAATTGCATATTTAAGCCTTGTTATCGGTGGGTGGATTTTGATTGGTATCAGGTTTTTTCTCCCTGTTTGGGTTATTGCGCTGCTGGTTAGGGTTAGGCCGTTTTTGATTCTGCCCCTGCTTTTGGTTAGGGTTTTGTTTCTGGTTTTGCCCGCCCTGTTTTTGGTTAGGGTTTGGCCCTTTATGCTGCCCTTGCTTTTGGTTAGGGTTAGGTGTGCGTTGCTGTTGAGGCGGCTTTTGTGTAGTGCCTTGCGCCTGTGTGTTCTGTGTTTTTGCGGCCGTATCGCCTCCACTCCTACCCTTGTTGCGGTTACGGCTATTGCTGCCACCACGGCGCTTTTTACGCTCCTTCTCTTCCAGTGTGTTCAGGGTTACCTGGCCTACCAGGTCTTCGTGCTTGCTCTCATCTACCTTTACATCATCCTCTATAGCAAAGTCTTCCAGGCTCTTTGGCTTTTGGCCGGCCTTGTTCATTACTATCAACTCCTTTACATCTTCAATATCCAGTTTAAAGAAATTGCCGCGCTGGGTATCGTATTCGTACCACATTTGTTTCTTGAGTATCTCTGTCTTTTTAAGCCAGGCTATACCTTCTTCGGTTTCAATTTTATCGGCATGCTTAGGGAACTTCTTCAACGAGTCGTTGTAAGTATCCAGCTCGTAATTTAAACAGCACTTTAAACGTCCGCACTGGCCGCTAAGCTTATCAGTATTTATAGCTAAATTCTGATAGCGCACGGCTTGTGTAGTTACCGACTTGAAATCGTTTAACCATGTGCTGCAGCACAACTCTCGGCCGCAGGTTCCAATGCCACCTACACGCGCAGCCTCTTGCCGCGCACCTATCTGGCGCATCTCAATCTTTACTTTAAACTCGCGGGCATATACCTTAACCAACTCGCGGAAATCTACACGGCCATCGGCAGTGTAGAAGATAGTTACCTTCTTGTTATCGCCCTGGTATTCTATATCGCCAATCTTCATCTCAAGATTGTTCTGGCGGGCCATAGCACGGGCGCGCACCATTGTTTCTTTCTCTTTGTTGCGGGCATCCAGCAAGGCATTGATATCGGTTTCGTTGGCTACACGCAACACATTACGGATGGTATCATCGCGCTCGGTAACCTTGCGCTTTTTCATTTGCAGCTTTACCAGCTCGCCCTGCAGGCTCACTTCGCCTACATCGTAACCCTGTGCCGCCTCTACTACTACCAGTTGCCCTTTTATAAAGTCGAGGTTATCGGGGTTGCGGTAAAAGCCTTTGCGGCTACCCTTCTTAAAGCTTACTTCTATTATGTTAAAGTTCTCGTTGAAGGATATTGGCATATCGGAGAACCAGTCCATTACATTCATGCGGTTGCAACCGCCGGTGCTGCAACTGCCACCCGACCCACAGCCGGAAACAGCGCCATCTTTACTTGTACCACAGCTAGAACATCCCATCTTTATCTATTTATGTTGAATTGGTGCAATAGCTTAAAGCCACGCCCAACGCATGTTTATTAATATGGACGAATCTAATAGAAAAAATGAGAATTGAGGAAAATGCAACACAGGCATGTCACGAAGGTCACGAATGAAAGGCGAAGGCGCCCGGTAACATGTGTTTGTCGGTATACATACAGGGCATTTTTTGAAAAGTGTATACCGTGCCTACCTGTAAATACCTTGTGTTGAATAGGTTGTATCTTCTTAGTGTATACAACGCCCCCCGCAAATAGTGTATACCGACCACAAACAGCCGGTAATGGCGTTACCGTTTTAGGTAATATGGTTACTGCTGGTAGCCAAGAACAGCCTTAACCACGGAGGCACGGAATGCATGGAGAGACACGGAGAGTACAGCTTGCAAGCTTTAGTTGATACATCCCGCATCTGTGTGTTTGGGTTATGGCGCTATACTATTGGTGTTGCCTTTTAGAGCTAAGCAGCTTTACTGCGGATAATCGTTTTTTACCCAACAGGTAAGGTCGTGTATTTTATCGGCTGATAGTTTAGAGGCACCGCGTGGCATAGGGTCGCAGCCACCATCCTGATAGATGGTGCAAAGGGCGGTGGCATCGAACCCGCTTTTGGCACTGGCATAGTTTGAGAAGTTTCTGCCCGCCTCGTTGCTAAGCGAGTTGTGGCAGCCACTGCCTGCACAGTTAGTGGATAATAGGGTAGCTATTTTGCCGGAGTAAACGTTGGCGGTATCGTCGGTTTCGTTGCAGGTTACATTATCGGTGTAGCTGGTGGCGCTTTTTTCTTTGGCGCATGAGCTGATAAAAACAATGCCGGCAAATACTAAAAAAGACAAGATCAATTTTTTCATGGTTTCATATTTATTTACGCAGTGAAGGTAACCCTTAATAAACCTGTTTGTCAATTACTTTAGGTGATTAGTATCATTGAAAATAAGATGCAGGTGTAAGGTACCCTACTGCCTTATATATTCCAGGTTGTCAAACTGGCCGCCGCTTATTTGTAAGGTAGAGCTGCCACTTTTGCCTGTAAACTGAAACGTGCCCGATACCCGGTGGGTGATAGTATCGAAAGTACTAATGGTAAGTGTGCCACTGGTAGAGGTGTATGTATGCGAGCCATCGGTATAAAACCGTAGGCGCAGGTTGGTATGCGTAGCAGTATCGTAACCTACATTATATACACGCGGCGGTAGGTAGTTAGCACTATCAACCTCTATAAAAAGATAATTGCCGGTAAGGGGATAGGTGTAAAACTCTGCTTTAAAGGCCGGTACCGAATCGTAATACCAGGCATGGGTGAGCCCGCCAGTGTACCATACACTGCCGGCTTTAAATTCAAAATTTTGTGGCGAGTAGTCCAGGTTATCGCTCTCGCGCGAGCACGATTGCATGGCAAACAGCAGCGTGATAATTAAAATACCAGCAAAAACGATTTTCAGTTCCTTTCCCATACTTCTGATAATCACAAACTTAACGCCATTTATGAAATGGAGATTCCACTATTCACATGCTTTTCCCTACCGACCGTTTGGTAAATTAAAAAAGCCTGTTTACATTCGTAGTACTGTTATAGGAGGACACCATGCCAAAACAAAAAGTAGACGAGCAAATCATAATAATAGAAGCGCTGAAGCTGTTCCGCAAGCAGAGCTATTTTAACACCAGCATGAGCCAGATAGCTGATGCCTGTGGCCTGCAGAAGGGTTCGCTTTATCACTATTTCCCCAGTAAGGAAGACCTGATGCGCAAGGTGATAAAAAACGTACACGAGTTTTTTAAGACCAACGTGTTTAGCCATGCTTACGATAAGAGCGTGCCGCCTCAAAAGAGATTAGAGAACCTGTTCCTTTCGGCCGAAAAAGTTTTCCTTAATGAAGAAAAGGGTAACCTGCTGGGCAATATGGGTGTAGAGACCGCTTTGATGGCCCCTGAGTTCAATACCCTGGTGCAAAGGTTCTTTCTGGACTTTTTTCATGCAGTAAAGACCATTTACCTGGATAAATACCCCGAGGCTATAGCCACCGAGCTGGCCGAGCGCAGCGTGGCCGAGGTAGAGGGCAGTTTGATGTTTAGCCGAGTGTTTAACGACACTAACTACTTGAAAAACACCACTAAACGTATATTAAACAGGTTAGAAAAAAGCGGCGAGGCAAGCACAAAAAGCAATGGGAAAGCAACGCCGGTAGGATAGTTTATTGGCTGTTAAAGCCTCCCTATAGGGAGGTTTGGAGTGGTTAAATATTTCTTACCAAACGGTTGGTAGATAAAAAAGAAAAAATATAAATTCGTAGTCCTGTTAGAAATCGCTCAAAATGAAAATTAAGTCACTCATAGTTTCGATAGCATGTATGCCGCTGGCTACCGGTGCGCTAATGGCGCAAACCGATAAGAACTACTTGAGCGGAATAGTTAAGGTTAGTGCAACTCAGCCTTACAATACATATATCCATATATCACTAGAGGGACAGCCCTATAAAGAGGAGTTGCTCAAGAGCAAAAGCGCGGGTGGGGATTATTCAATGATTTTAGAAAACATAGCAAAGTTAAAAGCAGATGGCTGGGAGATTGAGTCAACCCAGGTATCAGAAAATTGGCTGTATTACTTCCTCCGCAAAAAGAAAAACCAATAATGAAACTCAAATCATTCATACTAACTATTGCTCTTTCGCTGTTCGCGCTTAGCGGGCTATTGGCGCAGGATAAGTATGAATATGCTATAGTTTATAGTGCAATGGGGGGTGGATCAAAATCAGGAATAATCTACGTTACTAAAGGAAAAGAATATGAGGAGATACCTTTTAAGGTTGATAAAGGTACAGCCACCTCAAATTTCTTACCCTTACTTGATTACGTAGAAAAAATGGAAAACGAAGGCTGGCAAATGTATTCAACCGGCAATAATGGCTATATCGTAATCTATTACCTCCGCAAAAAGAAAAACCAATAATGAAACTCAAATCATTCATACTAACTATCGGTCTATCGATGTTCGCGCTTTGCGGCCTATTGGCGCAGGATAAGTATGAGTACGCGACTATAAAATATACAACTGGCTACACTATTACATTCACAACTCAGGACAATGAAGAAGTAACTAAAAGCACAATGAAGGATATAAGTAAAGACCTGATAAAAAAAGTAAATCAATCAGTAGGTCTAGGGTGGGAAGTCTACAATGTTACGGCAATGTCTCTGGATACACATGTTTATTTCCTCCGCAAAAAGAAAAACTAATAATGAAACTCAAATCGCTCATACTAACTATTTGTCTTTCGCTTTTCGCGCTTAGCGGGCTGTTGGCGCAGGATAAGTATGAGCAATATGAGTATGCAGTTGTGGAATATGCTTCGGTGGCTAAGATATCTGTTACTACCAATTCTGGTGTTAAGGAAACAACTTATTCCAAGGGACAGACCGCTGAGGTTGAGCTAGTAAAAAAGATTGAGGAGATGAGCAAAGAGGGATGGGAGGTCTACAATGTTAATCATCAGGGCCCAACAATATCTCCAAGTATTTATTACCTCCGCAAAAAGAAAAACTAATAACCAATAATCATTCATAAATAATCAATCAAATAATGGAAGCAGCAGCTACAGAAAAAAAGGCGGTGAATGTAACCCCCGCTAAAGCAAGAAAGATTAAAACCGTGGCCGTATTGGGCGCGGGTGTAATGGGCAGCCGTATTGCGCTGCACTATGCCAACATAGGCCTTAAGGTTTATTTGCTGGATATAGTTACCCCTAAGCTTAGCGAAGAGGATGCAAAGAAACCAGCGCTACGCAACAAACTGGTAAACGATGCATTGGCGTTTGCGTTGAAGAGCAACCCATCACCGGTATACGATAAGGCTTTCGCCAGCCGCATTACCACTGGTAACTTAGATGATAACCTTAGCTGGATAAAAAATGCCGACTGGGTAATAGAAGTAGTAATGGAGCGCCTGGATGTAAAGCAGTCGCTTTTTGAAAAAGTAGAACAATACCGCAAGCCGGGCACTTTGATTACTTCTAACACATCGGGTATTCCTATCCACCTGATGGCCGAAGGACGTAGCGATGACTTCCGCGCACACTTCTGCGGTACGCACTACTTTAACCCTCCGCGCTACCTGCGTTTGTTAGAGATTATCCCTACTAAAGAAACTTCACCAGAGGTGATTGATTTCTTAATGGAGTATGGTTCGTTATACCTGGGCAAGCAGACTGTATTGTGTAAAGATACACCGGCGTTTATAGCTAACCGTGTAGGTGTGTTCAGCATAGCTACTGTATTGCACCTGCAGCAGGAAATGGATATGACTGTGGATGAAATTGATGCACTAACCGGTACTTTCATTGGTAAGCCTAAGAGCGCTACCTTCCGCACTACGGATGTAGTAGGATTAGATACCATGGTGAAAGTGGCCAAGGGTGCTTACGATAACCTGCCTAACGACGAGCGCCGCGAGATATTCAACGTGCCTGCGTTTGTAAACAAAATGGTAGAGAACAACTGGATAGGCGATAAGGCCGGACAGGGTTTCTTTAAAAAGACAAAAGATGCTACCGGTAAAAAATCGTTTGCTACGCTGAACGTAAAAACACTGGAGTATGAGCCAAGCAACAAAAAGCCAAAGCTGCCTGTATTAGAAGGTGGCAAGGCAATAGAAGACCTGAAGGCCCGCCTGAAGTTTATTGCAAAATCTACCGATAAGGGCGCACAGTTCCTTAACAAGCTTACCCACTATGTAAGTGAGTATGTAAGCAAGCGTATACCTGAGATAGCTGACGAACTTTACAAAATTGACGATGCTATGCGCGCCGGTTTCGGTTGGTCGCTAGGGCCTTTCGAACAGTGGGATGCAATAGGTGTTGCAAAATCTGTTGAGGCTATGAAAGCTGCGGGCTTTAACCCTGCCCCATGGGTAGAGGAGATGCTGGCTGCAGGCAATACCGGTTTCTACAAAGTAGAGAATGGTGTAAAGAAGTTTTACGATGTAGCTTCTAAGTCATACAAAGCTATACCGGGCCGCGAATCATTTATTATCCTTTCTGATTTAGCAGCAAGCACTACACCGGTTTGGAAATCGGCCGCTTGCCGTATAGATGATATTGGTGATGGTGTGTTGAACTTATCGTGGAACACCAAGATGAACAGCTTAGGTGGCGAAGTATTAGAGGGCATCAACAAAGCCATCGATATTTCTGAGCAACAAGGCTGGAAGGGTCTGGTATTAGGTCACGAAGGTGAGAACTTTAGCGCCGGTGCCAACCTTGCCATGATATTTATGATGGCAATTGACCAGGATTACGATGAGTTGGATTTTGCTATCCGCGCGTTCCAGCAAACTACTATGCGCACACGTTATTCATCTATACCGGTGGTTACAGCCCCTCACCACATGACCTTAGGTGGAGGTTGCGAACTGGTAATGCACAGCGATAGCTCGGTAGCATTATCTGAGACGTATATCGGTTTGGTTGAAGTTGGTGTTGGTTTAATACCTGGCGGTGGTGGTACCAAAGAAATGGCATTGCGCGCCAGCGATGCATACTATGCCGGCGATGCACAGATACCGCAACTGGTAGAAAAGTTTCAGGCCATAGCCACTGCTAAAGTAGCTACATCGGCGTATGAGGCTTTTGGTATTGGTGTGCTGGATAAGAAGAAAGATTTGATTGTGCTTAACCAGGACCGCCTGATAGCATCTGCTAAAGAGCGCGTGCTTGAGTTACACGAAGCAGGTTATGTGCAGAAACCACAGCGCGATGATATCACTGTGTTGGGCCGCACCGGTCTTAGCGCTCTATACGCAGGTTTGGCTGCCTTTAATGTAGGTGGTTATGCCAGCGAGCACGACGTGAAGATTGGTAAGAAGATAGCCTACGTAATGTGCGGTGGCGACCTTACTTCTGAAACCAAAGTGACCGAGCAATACCTGCTGGACCTTGAAAGAGAAGCTTTCTTATCGCTATGCGCCGAGAAGAAAACACTGGAGAGAATCCAATCTATTCTTACATCGGGTAAACCATTGAGAAACTAATCATGAAATCGTTCACCTACATATTTCTTGTAGCTACTGCTACCTTAACCGGTACCGCCTGCGAGCATGCCCACCCGGGCGGTTACAGTGCACCAGGTAAAGGGGCTGAGAGCAATAGCTTTGAGGAAGATGTGGTAGTGAAAATAGATTCATCGGTAGAGAAGGCCATAGCCAACGATACCACCAAAAGAGTATACACTTTATAAAAACAGAAAAAATTAAAACATAAAATGGAAGCATATATCATAGCCGGTTCACGCACCGCCATAGGAAAAGCAAAACGCGGAGGTTTCAGATTTACAACACCGGTAGACATGGCCTACCATGCCATTACCGACCTGTTGAAGAAGGTGCCCAACCTTGACCCAAAATTGATTGATGACCTGATAGTAGGTAACGCGGTGCCAGAGGCTGAGCAAGGCCTGCAAATGGCGCGCTGGGTAGCTGTTCGCTCGTTACCGGTAGAAGTGCCGGGCGTATCGGTTAACCGGTACTGCGGTAGCGGTATAGAAGTAATAGCACTGGCTACTGCTAAAATTAAAGCAGGCATGGCCGATGTAATTATTGCCGGTGGTACCGAGAGCATGAGCCTGGTGCCAACCGTAGGTTACAAAACAGTGCCTAACTACGAAATAGCTAAAGACCACCCGGACTACTACATAGGCATGGGTTTAACTGCCGAGAACGTAGCAACAAAATACGGCATTAGCCGCGAGGCAGCTGATGAATTTTCGGTAAACAGCCATAAGAAAGCAATGGCAGCTATTGAGGCAGGCAAGTTTGCCGCTGATATAGTACCGGTAGAAATTGAAGAAGTATATTTTGAAGGTGGTAAAAAGAAGAGCCGCAAGTTTACCGTATCGCAGGATGAAGGCCCACGCGCCGACACCAGCATGGAAGGCCTGGGCAAACTAAAGCCGGCATTTAAAGCCGGCGGACAGGTAACTGCCGGTAACTCATCGCAAACATCGGACGCTGCTGCGTTTGTATTGGTAGTAAGCGAGCGCTTTGTAAAAGAGCACAACCTGCAACCAATAGCACGTATGATAACCAGCGCCAGTGTAGGTGTTGACCCGACTATCATGGGCATTGGCCCGGTAGCAGCCATACCAAAGGCATTGAAACAAGCCGGTTTAAAGCTGAACGATATTGACCTGATAGAGCTGAACGAAGCTTTTGCAGCGCAATCGTTAGCCGTAATTAAAGAAGCTGGTTTGAATACCGACATCATCAACGTAAATGGTGGTGCAGTGGCGCTTGGTCACCCACTGGGTGCATCAGGTACTTATCTGTTCCAGAAGCTGATAGGCGAAATGCAGCGCCGTAACAACAAGTACGGTATGGTAAGCGCTTGTATAGGCGGCGGACAAGGTATTGCCGGAATTTTTGAAAGACTATAAGCAGTATTGAGTAGTTAGTATAAAGTATTAAGACAATACAGAAATGCATAATTATAAGGAACTTAAGGTGTGGCAAAAGGCAATTGACCTGGTAGTAGACATTTACCAATCAACTGCTGATTTCCCGAAAGAGGAGAAATTCGGTTTGATTTCTCAGATGCGCAGAAGTGCTGTATCTATTCCTTCTAATATTGCTGAAGGTGCTGGTAGAAATTCAGACAAAGAGTTTTGTCATTTTCTTTCAGTTTCTCATGCTTCGAGTTTCGAACTTGAGACCCAAATAATTGTTTCTAATAAACTTAGTCTACTAACTACAGAATTGTCAACGCAGTTGTGTAGTAAAATAACTGAGGTTCAAAAAATGAACTATACGCTACAACACCGCTTAACTTCTAATCAAAAATAATCAATCAAAAATCTGTATTTCTCAAGTCTAAATACTTAATACTAACTACTAAATACTAAATAGAAAATGGAAGCAACGCAAAAGAAAACCTTTTTAAAAGGTGGCGAATTTCTGGTAAAAGAATCATCGGCTGAAACAACTTTCTCACGCGACTTCGTAAGCGAAGAGCAGGAAATGTTTGGTCAGACTGCGCACGACTTTATAGTTAACCGCGTGCAGCCAAACGTGCAGAAAATAGATAAACAAGCTCCTGAACTGGTAATGGAGTTATTGAAAGAAAGTGCAGAGCTTGGTTTGCTGGGCGCAACTATACCTGAAGAGTATGGTGGTATGAGCGTTGACCTGGCAACCGATACTATTATTAATGAAGAGATTGGTAAAGGCCACTCGTGGGCAGCGGCATTTGCAGCCCACACCGGTATTGGTACGCTTCCAATTTTGTATTACGGTACTACCGAGCAGAAGAACAAATATCTGCCGGGTTTGGTAGATGGTTCTATCAAAGCAGCTTACTGCTTAAC
>DATGWP010000124.1:0-30146 GCA_035299425.1 Chitinophagales bacterium
AACCGCCGAAAATACTACCAAAAAGCTAAGCCTGAACTTGGCCAAAGCCGAGTAGTCGCTTATCTTTTGGCGGATAATCTGCGCTGTTGTTACCTGTATTGTTTCTGCCTTTACCATTTTAAAACTTACTTCTATTACTTACTATTTTCTGTATTTAAAGTCCCCTTTAAGGGATTTAGGGGCTTAATCGTGTGAAAGTTCTCCTGGCTTAAGAGGCTCTGTCTGTGGAATGAACTCGCGTCCATTTACAGCATAGTCATACGGCCAACGGTGAACTTCTGGAATATCGCCTGGCCAGTTACCGTGTAATCTCTCGATAGGAGCACTCCATTCGATACTTGTGCTACCCCATGGGTTAGCATAGCCGTAACCATCTACAGTTCTTTCGGCCAGTACTTTTCTGCCTTTGAAAATGCTGTAGAAGAAATTTACAACAAATACCAACTGAACAAAGAACACAACAATAGCTGCTATACTGATAAACTCAGCCAGGAAATTGAAGTTGTTGAATGTTTCGAAGTTAGCGTAGGTATAATAACGGCGTGGAAGACCGGTCATAAAGTGCATAGGGAAGAAAATTGCGTATGCACCAATTAAAGTACCGTAAAAGTGAATTTGACCCAGTGTTTCGTTCATGTAGCGGCCATACAAACGAGGGAACCAGTGATATACGCCGGCAAACATACCGAAGAAGGCCGATACACCCATTACAATGTGGAAGTGAGCAACCACAAACATGGTATCGTGCAACTGAATATCGATAGCAGAGTTACCAAGGATGATACCTGTAAGACCTCCGGTAATGAACATAGATACGAAGCCGATAGCAAAAAGCGCCGGTGTGCTCAAGCGCACTTTACCACGCCATACAGTACCAATCCAGTTAAACACCTTGATAGCCGATGGTATAGCAATCATGAGTGTAAACAGGGTAAATACAGCAGCAAGGCTAGGATTTAAACCTGTAACAAACATGTGGTGCGCCCACACTATGAATGATAATACAAGGATGGCGATAATAGAATAAACCATCGCTTTGTAACCAAAGATTGGCTTGCGGGAGTGAACTGCTAATACTTCAGATACCAGACCCATTGCCGGGATAATGATAATGTAAACCTCGGGGTGACCCAGGAACCAGAATAAGTGCTGGAACAGGATTGGAGAACCACCTTTGTAGCCTAACAGGTTACCATTGATGATAATGTTATTAAGGTAGAAGCTGGTATCTAATAAACGGTCAAACTCTAACAAAACACAACCAGCCAAAAGAGCCGGGAAAGAAAGAACACCAATTACAGCTGTAAACAATAAAGCCCACATAGTAAGTGGCATACGGAACATGCTCATACCCTTAGTACGCATGTTTAATACTGTAGCGATATAGTTCAAACCACCTAATAGTGACGATACGATGAACAAGCTCATACCTAAAATCCAAAGGTCAAAACCAAGTCCAGAACCCAGGTTAACCGATGTATCTCTTAAACCGTTAAGCGGTGGGTAAGCTGTCCAACCACCAGAAGCAGGACCAGTTTGAATAAAGAACGAAAACAACATCACCACACCAGCGCTTAAGAAGAACCAGTAAGATAACATGTTAATAAACGGCGAAGCCATATCGCGTGCACCAACCTGATAAGGTATAAGCAGGTTAGCAAATGTACCGCTCAAACCGCCCGTTAATACAAAGAACACAAGGATAGTTCCGTGCATAGTAACCAGAGCGTAGTAAAACTCCTGCGAAATTCTACCACCCTCAGCCCACTTACCTAAGAAAGTTTCAAGGAATGGGAAGGTTTCATTTGGCCAGCCTAACTGCAAACGGAATAGCACTGAAAGCAACCCGCCTACAATTCCCCAAAAAATACCTGTGATCAAAAATTGCTTGCTGATCATCTTGTGGTCCTGACTGAAAATATATTTCGTCAAAAACGTTTCCTCATGATGATGCTCCTCATGTCCGTGAACATGATCATGATGAGCGTCGGCGTGTACTGTAGCGGTTTCCATATCTTTTATTTGATTCTGCTTTTATTAATTATTTTTTGTGGTCCAACATGGCTGTTGGCTTTACTGGTTCAGCTGCTGCGGTTGTATCTGTTGCAGATGTTTCAACAGCAGGAGCCTCAGCTACAGCCGGTTGATACATTGGTGTTTGCTTGGCTAACCACTCATCGTATTCTTTCTGCTCTACTACTACTACTTCGCGCTGCATACCGTAGTGCGATTTTCCGCATAGCTCGGCACAAGCTAACTCGTACTTGAAAGTTTTCCAACGTACTTCGCCAGTTTCGGGGTTAATACCCTGCCACCACGGCTGCTTGCTTAAATACTCCTGCATTTCTACAGTAGTCATGGTAGGCACAAAGTAAAACTCAGTAGGTAAGCCTGGTACGCAGTCCATTTTTACACGGAAGTGAGGCAGGAAGAAACTGTGCAATACATCCTGAGCACCCAACTTCATTAGTACGCCGCGGCCTTTTACCAGGTAAAGTTTATCGGCCATAAAATCGTCGTGGCTCTTGGCGTCTTCCCAGTTAATACCTAATTCGTTGGTAGGAGAAACGTGTGCCTTATCGATAATACGCTCGCCAAACTTTCCATCTTTACCTGAGTAACGAAGTATCCAGTTAAACTGCTTGCCGGTAGCTTCTATTACCAACATATCTTTAGCGCGCTTGTCAGGGTTGAAGATAGTCATCCACTCGTTCATACCCATGGCAACAAGCACAGTAAGTACAAGGGCAGGAATAACTGTCCAAATAACTTCAAGCTTATTGTTATGTGGGTAGAAATAAGAATCATGTCCTTTACTCTCGTTGTAGCGGTATGCAAACCAGAAAAGTGCGATTTGTGTAAGCACAAACACTACACCTATGATAAGCATGGTAAGATTAAACAGCCCATCAGTTATTTCACCGTGGATTGATGCCGCCTTCGGTACCATTACCGGCATCAGCACTTTAAAACAATATGCCGACCCTACAAACATGAGGATAAGGAACGTTAACAGGAAATATCCGTTCCATTTACTCTGGCTCGTGTAATCCAGTTTTCCATCCTTCAATTCGGCTGTTAATTCACTTGCCCTTGCTATTAAAACAAGCACAGCAAATAACAACACAACTACCGCAAAACTTAAAAATGCTATCATGATAATTTAGTTTCTTTCAGTTTAATCAAATTCAATTTAAGAGTATACAACCTGTAATTTCTCAGCTTCCTTCAGGTAAGGGTCATTCTCTGGTATAATAGGGCGCTTAGCCAGGTTAAGGAAAAACGCATACAAGAATGCTCCTAAAAATCCGATGAATACTAATATTTCGCCAATGCCAATAGCTGAATAGTTAGTAACTGCTGCCTCATGTCCATGGCCGTGCTCAGCAACTATAGCTCCTTCATGACCGTGCACTGCATTCTCATGCTCTTCACCTTTGCCTCCTTCGGTGTGAACAGTTTCCTCTTTCTTAACTTCTGTGCCCGGATTAGCGTGGGCAGCGTCTTTAACTTCAACCGCTACTTCTTCCCTGTTTTCATGTGCAGGTGTTGCATCTGTAGCAGCAGCAGGATGTTCGTTATGCTGTGCATATAATACTACTTTCTCTGTATTAGCCTGGGCATGATGTTCGCCGGCTGGTGCATGGTGTGCCGAAGCAGCTCTGCCAGATTCGAAAAATGTAAAGTTGAAGAAATCTACATAGTGGCCGAAGATAAGCAGAGCAGCGCCAAAGCCTATCATCTTGAAGTTTCTTTTCGCTCCTCTCTTAATTAAGAAGAATAGAGGGAAAAGGAAGTTTACTATCAGCGCAGCAAATACCGTGAATTTGAAGTAAGGCTCATTGAAACGCTTAACCCAGAAATTAGTTTCCTCCGGCATGTTAGCAAACCACTGTAACATGAATTGGTCGAACCAAAGGTATGTCCAGAAGATTGAGAATCCGAAAAGCAGCTTTCCTAAATCGTGCACGTGGTTTTCGTTTAAACGCTCCATGTAACCTTTAGATTTCAGGTATATAACTATCAGGATAGTCATAGCCCATGCTGCGCAACCGTAGCTGGCAAAGTTATACCAGCCAAACAACGTGGAGTACCAGTGAATATCAAGGCTCATGATATAATCCCACGCAGCGGCAGATTCCGTAACAGCAAATGTTACGATAAAAGCAGCTGCAAGCAGCTTAGAGTTTTTGTAAACCTTAGGGTCTGTTTGGTCGGTACGGCCGAAGAATTTATCCATGTACCATGAGAAACCAGCCCAAAGCACCGCATAAGCAACCAAACGGCTTATCCAGAAAACAGGGGCAAAGAAGATAACTTTGGTAGAGTGAATTTCTTTAACCGGGTTTTCGTGTAATACATGCTTTACGTGGTCGTATAGAGTATGCACATTCAACAGGCCCAGCACTACTATCAGCACCAGCACAAAACCGCTTACGCGAACAAAGGCCGCCATTGAAAGGAAAATTCTCTTTGTCAATACGTTCCACCCGCCGTATGCCAACTGGGGAGCAGCCACAGCAAACATTCCGAAAATAGATATACCGGTAAAGAAATAAGTGTTGGCCAACAGGTTAGACCAACCACGTGCATAATGATTTTCAGGCGACAGCAGGAAAACCCACGCTAATCCGAGCAAACCTATGCCCATCATAATGAAGAGTTTCTTCTTCAGTTCGCCGGTAAATTGAAAAGTTTCGTTCATCGTTTATCTGTTTTCAGTTTCTTTAAGTATTGATCCTATTATTTCTTTGTTTCTACACTGGCTTCTGTCTTTTCAGCAGCAGCGGCCGATCCCGGAGTTATACCTGCCAGGCTTTTAATGTAGTGTATTACTTTCCATCTTTCGTTTACTGACATCTGGAAACCATATCCTCCCATGGCATTTTTGCCATAGCTAACTGAGTAGAAAATAGCTCCGTCTTTCAATGCAGGAAGCAATGTTTTGTACGGTTGGGGACGTGCAGTAAAGGGGCCGTCGCCACCACCCGGCAATTCAATCAATTGTCCGTTTCCTTCACCTTTTTCGCCGTGGCAAGGTGTACAGTTAATTTCATACAATCTTTTTCCATCGGCCAGGTTTTCTGCTGTGTTCTCCAACGGATCCTGAATTTCGGCAGCTGCGCGAATTCTTTCTGCATCCTGGTCAGCCAGCTCGTGCGAGAAGTGATTTTTTATCACATAGCTCATCAATAGCGAACTGTTTGTTTTAATCTTAGGATCATTTGGAATGTATCCATAAGGTATAGTTCCTTCAACCGGTTTACGGGCCGACATGTTAATGCCTTCCGGCGTTTTAACTTCACTCGCAGCATACGTTTCGTAGGCGTTAGAGTAAGTCATATCCGGCATATAAATTCTACCGGTGTGGTCTTTTCCGGCGCGGTCGCACGATGCGAACATAATCGCAACAGCTACTACAGGAACCAGCTTTATAATTTGTTTTCTCATTGTCTGACTATTCAGTTTCTTATTTGTATTCGTTGGATACTCTATCTAATTACTCTCCTGCTTCAAAAACTTTGTCCTTCACTTCAACTGCGCCTTCTTTTTTGCATACATCCTTTATAGAAGTGATATCTGCTTCTGAAAGTGCTTCTGCATCAAACACCAGGGCAAAACGGTCATCAGTAGTGCGCTTGTCGTAAATTCTTGGAACACGACCAGGCCATAATTTGTTACGTACCAGGTAAGTAAGGGTCATACCCCAGGCAGCAAACAATACCGTTAACTCGAACGTGATTGGAATAAACGATGGAACCGGCCAGTAAGGCTTACCACCGAAGTTAATAGGGTAGTTGGTTGTCATTACCCAGGTCATAAAGCTTAGTGCCAGCGTAGTACCGGTAGCTCCGAAGAAGAAGCCGGCAGTGTGCAAGCGGGTTTCTTTATAGCCCAATGCATCTTCAAGGCCGTGAACCGGGAACGGGGTAAGGCTGTCGTAAATCTGAATACCTTTTGCACGGATATGCTCGATGGCATGAAGGTAAACCTCCTCATGGTCCCAAAGGCCTATTACGAATTTGTTTGGTGTTGCTGTTGTAGCACTCATGTATTTTGAATTACTATTTTATCTAATGCTTATTATCCTAAATTAATTTCCTTTCGAATCCTTATCCAATGGGCCTACTGTTTGCATACCCACAAAACCGCCGTGTGTAGCACCTTCTTTCTTGGCGCGCTCTGCTTTGGCCACTTCCGAAGAAATACGGAAGATAGCTTTCACCTCGGCAATAGCCAATGATGGGAAGAAGCGTGAGAACAACAGGAACAGGAATAAGAATACCGACATTGAACCAGTGTAAATTCCTATATCTACCCAGGTAGGCGAGAAATATGCCCAGCTTGATGGAAGATAATCATCGGCCAAAGAGGTAACGATAATTACGAAACGCTCGAACCACATACCGATGTTCACGAATATCGACAGGATAAACGTTACCCATAAGTTACGACGCAGTTTTTTGAACCAGTAGAACTGCGGAGAAATTACGTTGCAACCCATCATGATGTAATAAGCCCAAAGGTATTTACCCAGGATACGATTGTAGAAAGCAAACTGCTCATACAAGAAACCAGAGTACCATGCAATGAACAACTCGGTTAAGTAAGCGATACCTACTATCGAACCGGTCAATACTATGATTTTGTTCATCGACTCGATGTGGTTGATAGTGATGTAATCTTCCAGGTTAAATAGTTTTCTTGAAATCAGCATCAGGGTTTCCACCATGGCGAAACCAGAGAAGATAGCACCAGCCACAAAGTATGGAGGGAAGATAGTTGTGTGCCAGCCCGGGATAACTGAAGTTGCGAAGTCGAAAGATACGATAGTGTGTACCGAAAGTACCAGTGGGGTAGAAAGACCAGCTAATACAAGAGAAAGAGATTCAAAACGCTGCCATTGACGGGCGTTACCTTGCCAGCCGAATGAAAGCAGGTTGTAAATATACTTTCTCCACTTGCCTTTTGCACGGTCGCGGATGGTTCCGAAATCCGGCATCAAACCAGAGTACCAGAACAACAATGAAACCGAGAAGTAAGTAGATATCGCAAATACGTCCCAAAGAAGCGGTGAGTTGAAGTTAACCCAAAGTGGACCACGGGTATTTGGCAGAGGGAAGATAAAACCTGCATCCCATACACGGCCCATGTGAAAGATAGGGAACATACCCGCACAAATTACCGCGAAAATAGTCATCGCCTCAGCAGCACGGTTAATACCGGTTCTGTAGCGCTGACGGAAAAGCAATAGGATGGCCGAGATAAGTGTTCCCGCGTGACCGATACCGATCCACCAAACAAAGTTGGTAATATCCCATGCCCAACCTACTGTTTTGTTCAATCCCCAGGTTCCGATACCGAACCAAACGGTCCAGCCAAGGCAGAACACAAAGAAAAGTGAGCCAGCACCGGTAAGCAAGGTGGCAATCCACCACATGGTTGAGTTTCTTTCTACCGGGGCTATAAGATCATCCGTGATCTTAGTATAGTTTTTGTCCATCCCATTAATGAGGGGCTCCCGGAATTCTGATTCGTATGCGTGCATTTTATTGAGTTTAACACCCGGTGGTTTCTGATAAACAGAGCTGACCGGTTTTAGTTTAATCTTTTTACAATCAATTCAAATAATTCAAACCTTACACCTTCTCCTTTTTATTCTTCTTCTCCATCTTTTCTGGATGGTAGTAATCCAGTATTTCGTAGTTCTTCTCTTCTTCGCGGTTACGTACTTGTGTTAAGTAAAGCACGTTAGGCATAGTGTGAATTTCTTCGATAACACCGAAAGCTCTTTCGTCATTAAAGTGTGTTGTAACTTCAGCCGCCTTATCGTTTCTGTCGCCAAATACGATAGCACCTGTAGCGCAAGCTGTTTGGCAGGCAACCTTAGCATCGCCATCTTTCAACAGGCGGTTTTCCTTTTTGGCCTCCAGTTTAGCGCCTTGCAAACGCTGAACGCAGAATGAACATTTTTCCATTACACCACGTGAACGAACGGTAACATCCGGGTTTAACACCATACGGGTAAGTGGCTCGCTCAATCCAAATCTTTCGGTAACTACGTTAGGGTGGTTATCGTTGCTGGTGCCGTAGCGTTTATCAAATGCATCAGCCTCCTGGTAATCGTACCAGTTAAAGCGACGTACTTTATAAGGGCAGTTGTTAGCGCAGTAACGGGTACCAATGCAACGGTTATAAGCCATTTGGTTAATACCTTCGCTGCTGTGGTTGGTAGCTGCTACCGGGCATACGTTTTCGCAAGGAGCGTTATCGCAGTGCTGGCATAGCATAGGCTGGAAAACCACATCCGGGTTGTCAGCTTCGCCGGTATAGTAGCGGTCGATACGCAGCCAGTGCATTTCGCGGCTACGGATAACCTGGTCTTTACCTACTACCGGTACGTTATTTTCTACGTTACAAGCTACCACACAAGCGCCGCAACCGTTGCAGGCGTTCAGGTCAATTACCATAGTCCAGTGGTGGCCAGGGTATTTGTGCTCAGGGTAAAGTGTTACGCTTTCTTCCAGTATTTCTGCGCGATCTTCGTTACCAGCGGCAGGGTTTTGCTTGTATTCGTGTAAGGTAGTTTCCTTAACCGTTTTACGGGTTTTAACGCCACCTAAATCCTGCAATGTAATGTTGAAGTGCGTCTGGGTGATACCAACCTGCTTAACACCTCCGGTCTTTTCGATAGTAGCTTTAGCTACATCTATAAAGTTACCATCCTTAGCGGTTAACAAACCAAACACATTCTTACCTACACCCAACTCAGGGTGCGCTACAGCTTCGCGGCCATAACCAAGAGCTACACCAAACACACCTTCAGGTGTGCCAGGAACACCTACTACCGGCAATTCAACCGATTGTCCGTTTACAGTAAGCTTGCCTACTGCATATTCTTTAGCTTTAAAATCCGGGTCGATGTTATAGCCATTTTTGTGCATCCACTGTGGACTGGCTATAATGTAGTTATCCCAGGTTACTTTGCTTACAGGGTCTGGTAACTCTTGTAAGTATGGGTTATCGCTCCAGTATCCATCGCCCACAGCGATTGATTCGTAGAACTTAACCTGCATATCGTTACCCAATGCACCGGCAGCAGCAGATACGGCAGAAACCGCACCGGCAACATCGCCACCACTGTATGAAGCACCACCGGCAGCCGGTAATTCTACTTCACCATCGGCAATTGCATTATCCCAGAAAGCCCAGAAACCATTGTAGGTAGATTGCTTCCCGTAGAAGTTAGCTTCCCAGTTTTTCTTTAAAAATTCGTAATAAGAACCTTCTTTACCGCTCCACTTTAAAAGTGTTTCCTGCACCTGGCGGGTATCGAATAATTTTGAAATAGCAGGTTGTGTTGTATTCAGGATACCAGCCTTAGGCTCGGCATCGTTCCAGCTTTCCAGCCAGTGGTTATCAGGCAATACATAGTTACATGCTACAGCTGTTTCATCTACACGGTTAGCAAACGATACAGTAAGCTCCGCCTTCTTCAGTGCATCAGCCAATCCCTTAACCGGTGAGTTGTATACCGGGTTAGATTCGTAGAACAATACAGCCTTTACGCTGCCGCTGTTCAATCCTTCTATCAGCGTGCTAACTGCTTTATCTGAACCTTGCTTGGTGTTGTATGGTCTGTCCCATGTAATGGTAGTGCCATAGTTACCAAGCGCATTGTTTATTGCGTTAGCTACTAACTGTGCATTCACATCGTTAGACCCGCTAACAACCAGTGAAGTGCCTTTGGCAGCCAATAATTCTTTACCGGCTTTGTTTATTTTTTCATTCTTAGATGAACCACCGCCTGTTACAATATTGTAAAGGTCAACCAGTGCAGTCAATTCCTCAGATGGCTTAACCGATATACGGGTATCAGCCTTGTAACCTGTAATAGTTGGAACCGACTCAATCTGAATGTGACGGCTCATATCCTTCTTCTCTTTGCTCAGTTTTCTGTTTACCGCATAATCGTGCGAAAACTCAGTTGGCGAAATCCATGTGCCTAAGAAATCGGCACCTACGCCTACTATAACAGTTGCCTTATCGAAGTTGTAAGCAGGTATCAAGCGCTTACCAAAACTCTTTTCGTTAGCATCTAATATACCAGCGTAGGAAATACCATCGTACTGCAGGTGCTCAAATTTGCCAGCACCCAATGAGTTGCCAAAATCAGCGATAACGGCCTTTGTGCTTGGAGATATAACTGTATTGGAGAACAATACCACTTTACCACTAAGAGACTTTAACTTCTCTCCTATTTCTTTATCGGCGGTTTCCCAGGTAATATTTTCTTTTCCTCTTTTAGGATTACGGAAACGGCCGTTATCGTATAAGCTAAGGATAGAGGCCTGCGCACGCGCGCTTGAACCACCTTTGGTTACACGGGCGTTTTGTTTGTCTCTTGGCTCTATTTTAATAGGGCGTCCTTCTCTGGTTTTAACCAAAACTGCTTCGTAATCGCCACCCTGGTAAAAGGTAGACGCATAGTAATTAGCTATACCCGGAGCAATTTCCTCTGGTCTCCATACATAAGGAATAGACTTGCGCAAAGGCATTTCGCAGCTTGCCGCTATAACAGCAGCCGTGGTGCTAAAGCCCAGCATTTTCAAGAAGTCTTTTCTGCTCGACTTACCTGTGGTTACAGGTTCAGTAATAGAACTTAAAACAGGAAGCTCTTCGGCAAATTCCTTGGCAGCAAGAGTGCGAAAGCCCTCAAGCTGTTCTTTTTCTTCTATTCCTTTCCAGTAGATTTTATCTGACATATTATGTATTTCGAATTTCTATTTAAATTTTAACCGTCTCTCTCTTTCTGCCGATGGCAGACTTAATATTAATAGTGGCAACGCTGGCACTCTGTTCCGCCTACTGCAGATACAGTAACCTTGTCTATCTTCTTGTCTTTCAAATCTTTGTGGATGCTTTCGTAAGCAGCGTAGTAGTTGTTAGAAGCAAACTGTACCTCTGTATTGCGGTGGCAGTTGATACACCAGCCCATTGATAGAGGAGAGTATTGGTAAACTTCTTCCATTTGCTCTACATTACCGTGGCAGGTTTGGCACTTAACCTTACCGGCATTTACGTGCTGGGCGTGGTTAAAGTAAACGTGGTCTGGCAGGTTGTGAATACGAGTCCACTCAACCGGTTTAGCTTTACCTAAATCGTATGTTTTTGAAGTTGGGTCCCAACCCACAGCGGCATAGATTTTAGCAATTTCTTCGGTACCGTACTGTGGCCCCTTGGTCACCTGCTTGTGGCAGTTCATACAAGTGTTAAGCGATGGAATATTAGAGTGCTTGCCGTTGTTTGCTGTTTGGTGGCAATACTGGCAATCAATTTTATGAGTACCGGCGTGCAAAGCATGTGAAAACTTAATTGGCTGGCTTGGCTGGTATCCTTGCTGGCGGCCAAAGTGCGTTACAGTATCTACGGTAAAATACATTAACACTACTATACCTATAAGTAAGCAGGCAGCCTTAAAGTTAGTTCTTTTATAGAAAGGTAATTTAGCTACAGCTACTTCACCGGCTTTGTCAGATACTATTTTATCAAGATGGTTGGTTACGTTTACCAGTATTATTACAAGAAGCAATAAAAGACCTGCAAACATGTAAAGGACAGTATTAGAACCGCCAGCATCATCACCTTTAGTACCTTCAACTTTGGGGCCATCAACTACTTTCGGAGCACCGCCAGCATCAGGATTTTCAACATATAAAATGATGTCATCGATTTGCTGCGGGTTCAGGGTATTGAAGATGTTCATTTCCGAAGGACGGCTGTTAGCCATATCTACGGCATATTTATAACCGGCGCCGGTAGCATCTTTCCAGTTATGGATCCATATAGACAACCACTGTTTACCAGTTTTGCCTTTAAAATCGCCGGCAGCCTCCCAGCGGGCAGTTACTCCCTGTAGGGCAGGGCCTGTTCCATCGGCTTTAGGGTTGTGGCAGCTTGCACAGTTACTCTTGAATAAGGACTTACCTTCAGTCCATCTTGCTTTGTCAACTTCGGCGTTGGCAAACAAGAAACCTAAACTAAGTATTACAGTTAGTAAAGTGGTGAAAGTAAATGCTTTAGAGCGGCTCGGGTTATGTTCTGACTTCATGGAGAAGAGAATTGTCATGGAATTGTAAAATTTCGCGGCAAATATGTGTCAGCGAGGTTAAATAACCAAAAAATGGTGGATAAAATTTCCACTATTATTTTCAATTTGGAATCAATATAAATACATGCCTGAAACCCTTTGCCAGTAAGCCTTTCAGCCTGATATAAGTTAGCAAAAAAACGGGGGCTGTTGATATGTGCATAATAAGACAAGCTGTAAGTTGTGGTTTTTAAGGCCCCTCCTGACACAATATCAGGCCGGCCGAGTCGTCTAAACCGGATTTATGTTCAAGGCATTAAATAATGTTTAAACACTATTTTACCCGAAATCCTTTCTTTTACGTGAATTTCTAACTTAGCTAATACAAAACCAAACTATGACTTTTCGCTTACTACCCGTTTTATGCCTTTTGCTATTGGCTGCCTGCAAAAGCAATACAAATGCCTCAACTAATGCAAACACCACTGAGCCAATGGCAATAAAAGAAGAAACTATAACCTATACCGCTGACACAGTAACCATGAACGGTTTTGTAGCCTACAACGAAAACGATACAACCAAGAGGCCGGTAGTATTAATAGTGCACGAATGGTGGGGCCAGACCGATTATGTAAAAAACCGCGCCCGCCAGCTGGCCGCTTTAGGCTACCTGGCTATGGCTGTAGATATATATGGCAACAGTAAAACCGCCGAAACACCCGAGCAGGCAAAGGCGCTGGCTATGCCTTTTTACCAAAACCCACAAATGGCCAAACAACGTTTTGATGCTGCCATGGATAAAATTAAAACTTACCCGGCAGCTGATACCAACAATATTGCAGCCATTGGCTATTGCTTTGGCGGTGGCTTATTGCTGAATGTAGCGCGCCTGGGCGAGAACATTAAGGGGGTAGTTAGTTTCCACGGGAGCCTGCTGGGCACACCGGCCGATAAAAACCTGTTGAAAGCAGAGATATTGGTTTGCCACGGAGAGGCCGATAAATTTGTACCGGAGACCGAAGTGACCGCTTTTAAAAAGCAAATGGACTCGATAGGTGCACACTATACCTTTAAAAGCTATGCTGACG
The DNA here is from genome assembly GCA_035299425.1 of Chitinophagales bacterium. Lineage (GTDB taxonomy): Bacteria > Bacteroidota > Bacteroidia > Chitinophagales > LD1 > Bog-950. The sequence continues at coordinate 13,180 of DATGWP010000124.1, forward strand.
CTACTCATGCTTTTACCAATCCGGATGCTACCGAAAACGGAAAGAAATTCTCGATGCCTATAGCCTACAATGCGGCGGCAGATACAGCTTCATTTAAGGATATGCAGGATTTTTTCGGCAGAATATTTAAGTAAATATATTTCACGCACAAACCCCATAACCATGAAACACTTCACTTTTCTTGTTACGTTACTTTTATTACTAACCGGTGCACAAGGGCAGGATAACGTCGCGGTGGTCAGAGATTTTTTTAAAGATGTTCCCGCAGCAACTACCGAAAAAGTAAGCAACAGCGCACCGGTAGCCAGTGTAGATGCTATTGCTAAAAAACATGCTGCCAAAACTATCAGCCTAACCAAAGAGAATATTGCGGCATCGCTTAACGAGGCTAAGCAATTTAAATACGGCGTACTGGTAGTAGGCGGCCATACATTTGTAAAGATTGATGATTTTACCAAGTGTTATACATCGGGTTCGTGGGGTGCGTGTATGCCTTATGGTAAAGGCTACATTAAGAAAGGCGCCCTGGTAGCACAAAACGATTACATCAATAACATTATAGGCCGGCCCGATGGACAGGTGCGCACGCTGTATTTGTTTAACTAAAGCATATGCAGAAAAGCTGCACAAATTGTAATGCCGTGTTTGAATGTGGGGCAAATTCGCCCACCAAGGTGTGCTGGTGTAGCCAGTTGCCTAAAATTAAGCCCACCGATAACAGCGATTGCCTGTGCCCGGCTTGCCTAACAAAGAAAATAGAGCACCTAAAAGCAATTGGCTCAGATTTAGTAGAGAAGGATTGAATTAAACAAAATCACTTCATGCTCCAGTTCCAAATACTCTGTGTTTGCCTCATCAGCTTTTTAAGCCTGGAGGGCTGCTTTAATAAAGCACTGAAGAAAACCGCTCGGCCCCTGCCCAACGAAATAAATTTGCCACAAGGTTTTCATATCAGCCTGTTTGCCGATAATGTAGAGAATGCCCGTAGCATGACGTTAGGCGATAAAGGAACCGTATTTGTGGGTAACCGCAAAGGTGATAAAGTAATAGCCCTGGTAGATGCTGATGGTAATGGCGAAGCCGAAAAGCAATATGTAATTGCCAAAGGTATGGACATGCCTAACGGAGTTGCATTTTACAAAGGTGCCCTGTATGTGGCTGAAGTAGATAAGGTATGGCGATTTGACAATATAGAAGATAACCTGACCTCACCGCCCAAACCGGTGTTGGTTTACGATTCTCTGCCTACCGATAAGCACCACGGTTGGAAATACATTGCCTTTGGGCCCGATGGTAAATTATATATACCTATAGGTGCACCCTGCAATAACTGCGATGATGCTAAAAAAGATAACCGGTATGCATCTATCTGCCGCATGAACCCCGATGGAACCGGTTTTGAACTATTCGCCTCGGGCATTCGCAATACAGTTGGCTTTAGCTGGCACCCACAAACCGGTGAGTTGTGGTTTACCGATAACGGGCGCGATATGATGGGTGACAGCCTGCCGCCTGATGAATTGAACAAAGCACCGCAAAAAGGAATACACTTTGGTTATCCTTATTGCCACGGAGATAATATAAGTGACCCCGATTATGGAAAAGAACATGCCTGCAGCGAGTTTACCACACCGGTAGCCACACTGGGGCCGCATGTAGCCGCGCTGGGTATGAAATTTTATAACGGCAATATGTTTCCGGTAGAATACCGCAAAAGCATTTTTATAGCCGAGCATGGCTCATGGAACAGCACCTCGCCGGTAGGCTACCGCGTAACTATGGTAAGTTTTAAGAAGGACGGCACACCTGTATACGAACCGTTTGCACAGGGCTGGCTTAAAGATGGCAAGGCCTGGGGCCGCCCGGTTGATATTCTCCAGTTAAAAGATGGCTCCTTATTAGTATCCGATGATTTTGCCAATGCAGTTTACCGCATTACTTATACCAAATAAAAACGGGCGGTAAATACCGCCCGCTCTCTGTCAATTTAATAACCTCAGCTATTACGACTTCTTCCATTTAATAGTACAGCCTATAGCTTTTGTAAAGTTAGGGTCGGCATCTTTACCGCTAAGCAAAGCATCTACGGCCTTCTCTACATACTTTTCTTTTACAGCTTTTTCATCGTCGCTGTTATCATCAATAGCACCAATGTACTTAACTATGTTGCCCCTGGCTTCTTTCTTAAGTATGTAAACATGCGGGGTACGGGTAGCACCATAAGAAGTAGCAATGGTTTGCGATTCATCCTGCAGGTATGGGAAGGTAAACTTCTTTTCGCGGGCACGTTTCTTCATGTTTTCAAAGTTATCGCTTTCATGTGTTACTGCATCGTTAGGGTTAATGGCAATAACAGGGTAGCCCAGTCCACGGTATTTCTTATCCAGCGCTATAATGCGGTCTTCGTATTTTATACTAAACGGACAATGGTTACAGGTAAATACAACGATGTAGCCTTTGGCATCTTTATAATCTGCCAGCGATACGTCTTTACCGTTTACATTCTTAAGCTTAAAATCAACTGCCTCATCACCTACTTTGTAACCACCTTCGGGTTTGAATGAGGAAGCCAGCAGAAACACTGCCATGGCAAGAAAGATTGTCTTTTTCATAATTGATACTTTGGTTTTATAGCCGCTATTGCAGCCCGGATTTAATAATTGAGTCTAATTCGGTTTGTGTAAACTCTCCCTCGCGGAAGAATATCTTTTTGCCATTCTTATATAATAGAGTAGCCGGTATAGACCCACCCCACTCCTTTTCTACCTTATCTATCCACACATTCGGGTTGCCGGCGTTCAGCACATAGCAGTCCGATTCAATTTTCTTCTGCTTTACAAATTTGTCTACGCTGGCTATTTCGCGCGGGTAGTTCAAACTTACAAAAATCACCTTTACTTTCTGGCCTGCAAACTTAGTTGCTGCTTCTTCAAAATAAGGCATTTCGGCTACGCAAGGCTTGCACCAGGTAGCCCAGAAATTAACAACATAAAGGGTGTCATTGTTCTGTAAAGTAGCAGTTTGTAATTGCTCCAGGCTTATTTCGCGCACCTTAGGCGTATCGGCCAGGCCGGCCCAAAGAGCAGTAAGTATCACATACAACATAAACATGCCTGCAAAATGGTGGTTTTTGAGCGGGGTATTTGATAAAAAATGATAATAGCGTCATTTGTTAAAGCCCGGCCCTGTTATCTTATTTTTAATAAGATACACCTAATGCTTTCTTAATAAATTATTCTTTCTTTTGCGCCCCCGCAAAACAAAGCGGTTTACTTATGAAACAACTTGGATTCTTATTTGCACTTATGCTATCAGCAGCAACTACCCATGCGCAACTTATTATTAACGAGTTATCGCAAGGTAACAATAAAGAGTATGCTGAGTTACTGGTAACCGGCACACCTACCTGCGGCGGCGCTAACACCGTAGACTTACGCGGCTGGATAATTGATGACAACAACAGCTGGCATGCCAGCGGTTCGGGTACCGGTATTGCCGGCGGCCACGTACGCTTTGACAGCATAGCCCAATGGGCCAATGTAAAACTGGGCAGCCTGATAGTAATTTATGATGACGCTAACATCACCAATTTTACCAATGATGTATCTGATAGCAATAACGACCTTGTATATATAGTACCGGTAAGTTCACCCGTTTTAGAAAAGAACACGACCCTGCCAGCCAGCGGTGGCAACATGACCACCTATGCCACTAACCCCACTTACTCGGCCAGCGGAAACTGGACTATACTGGGTATGGCTAACGGCGGCGATGCATTTCACACGGTATCACCGGCCAATTATGCCACAGCTTACCATGCTATTGGCTGGGGCAATAACAATAATGCGATAGACGTGTATTACAGTGCCGACCAAGGCAATAAGGTAATTTATATGGCCAACACTGTAGATAATGACCCTTTTGACCAGGCTAACTTTATTGATACCGCCAGCACCGTGGGCGAAACACCGGGTGCAGCTAACAATACAGCTAATGCTGCATGGATTACAGCCCTGCGCAGCAGCGGCACACCACCAGTGATTACATTAAGCAACCCGAACCCACTTTCGTGCAGCAACCAGACTACTGTGTTAATAGCCAGCACCAACACACCGGGCGCAACCTACCTGTGGAGCAATGGTGCCACTACAGCAAACGATACCGTATCTACCGGTGGCACTTACCGCGTAACGGTAAGCGATGCATCTAACACCTGCTCAACAGTAGATTCAATTACCATCACTTCATCATCTACCCTGGATATTACGGTAGCCTCTACACCCACTACCTGCGGCGCTACCAACGGTACAGCTACTGTTACGGTAGTAAACGGAACCGCTACTGCTTATATATGGAACAACAGCGAAACCACTGCAACTATAAATGGTGTGGCTGCGGGCAACTATTCAGTTACTGTTACAGGCAGCGCTAACTGCACGGCCAGTGCATCGGTAACGGTAGCATCGAGCACAGGTGGCACACCCCCTACCCTTACTGCCGACCAAACATCTTTCTGCACCTTTGACAGCGCAGAGATTTGCGCACCGGCAGGCTATACTTATCTGTGGAACCTGGGCAACGTTACACAATGTATTACTGTAAAGCAGGCCGGCAACTACTATGTAACTGTAACCGATGCCAATAACTGTACTGCACAGTCTGCCCCGCTTGCTATTACAGTATTGCCAGCCCCATCGGTAGGTATCAGCGTAAGCGGCGATAGCCTTACAGCCTACAATGCGGTTAGCTACCAGTGGTATTTTAATGGCCAGGAGATAGAAGGAGCTACCAACCCTACTTATGTGATGACACAAACCGGTAGCTATACGGTACGTGTAACAGGCCCTAACGGCTGCAGTGCCTTCTCTTTGCCTGTGGTAAGAACAAGCATAGATGTGGTTGCATTACAAGATGAGCTTAGCATTTACCCCAACCCGCTTAACATAGGCAATTGGACCATAGAAGCCGGTAACGATCTGTTTGGCGCTAAGCTGGAGGTATTGGATAACAATGGCCGCCTGGTTTACAAGTCTGTGATTGCCGAATCTAAATCTGTAATTGCAGAAGAGTTTGCAAAAGGTGTATACTGGCTAAAGGTTAGCTCTGAGCAAAACTCTATTACCAGGAAACTGGTTAAGCTATAAGATAACCGGATCGATATAGCAGGGACTGCGGACAAACTCGTCCTCGGTCCCATCTATATAAGTTACTTTGATGTGCACCTTGTTGCCGGGTTCATAGCCCTCTATTATTATCTTCTTCTTATTGTCGTCAGATATCTTACCATTGATGGGTGTGCAGTCTTTTTCGTACAAAAGCTGATGCACTTCTTTGGCAGGTTGCTTAAGGTATATCTGGTAAGAGTCGTACCGGGGCTCGCGATAGGTGCTATCGGTGCTTTGTGCACGGGCACATAAACCGGTTAGTGAAAGCACGAATAGTATAATTAGTGAGCGGCCCATAGTTGCATAAAGATAGCAATTTTCGTTCCAGAGAAATGGTATGCAGGTTTTATTGAATCTATTGCTGCTTAAAATGAGGCCATTTTGAAAAAGTGTCCCCCTTGCTCTGTTGTAATTATTTGAAAGTAAGTGCATTGCGAAGAGGGGGTGTCCCTGACATGGCTAGTGCAGGTATTAACCTCTTTCTAAGCAATCAAGGTAATGTCATTACCTGTTTGGGTAATAACATTACTGCTTAAAAGCTGGTTCAGAATTTCCTACTTCACAAACATTACTTATTCCTCTTCCATTTCGGGTATAACCGTATCTACCGGCCCTATCATTCTTAAGGCGGGGCCGGTAAGTTTTACATTGGGCTGCAGACCGGTGGTATCTACAGATGTTATCCAGCCCTTATAAGCCATGCGGCCGGTAAGTATCCTGAAATAGCCGCTGAGGTAGCTTTTCATGTTACCCTCTTTATCAAACTGATATTTGAAATACTTAGGTGCCGGAATAATACCCGCCAGAAAAATGCTCTCCTGCAAGGTAAGTTCAGATGGGCCTTTATTAAAATAAAACCGCGAGGCCTCTGCTACCCCATACACATTGGGGCCCCATTCAATTACGTTGAGGTAAACTTCCAGCATCCGCTCTTTGGGCACCAAGCGCAGGTTCTCTATCAGGTAAACTATAAGCGCTTCCTCGGCCTTGCGCGATACAGTTTTATCGCGGCTGAGAAAAACATTTTTAACCAGCTGCATACTGATGGTGCTGCCTCCGCGCGCAAAGCGGCGCTCTTTGTAGTTCTTTACTATAGACTCACGAAATGCCTCGGGCAGAAAACCCCGGTGCAGCATAAACGATGGGTCTTCGCTTTGTAATACACTCTTGACCAGATAATCGCTGATGCGGTTAAGTGGTGTAAACATAGGGTTAGATGGCGACACATCTATATTGCGAACAAACCGGTCTTTATCATAAGCCTCGTACATAAACGGGCCATTCATGCGCTCATAATTTTCTGCACCGTATCTACGTATACCGAAATTCTTCTTCTTAAGCTCAGAATAAAACAACAGTGAATCGGGCTTGCCTGTATTGATACTAAACAACAAATCGTATTGCAGCGAACCGGTGCATGATATGCCCTTTAATGTATTAAACATGCCCTGTGGCAGTGCATGAAAAAAAGTGTCGCTTACCGTTTCGGGCATGTGCACACCCATAGTAAATACTGTATCGGGTTTTAACTGGTAGCAGGCATACAAGCGGCTGCTCATATCCTTTAGCATAACAGTAGAGGATGAATCGAGCTCTACTTTATCGTCACTAATATTTAACCGCCCTTTAAACTGCGCGCGCTCAAACACTACATCATCGTTGGCCAGCCGCCAGTGATTGATATGGAACTCTTTAGCCTGCACAGTAGTATTTATCTGAAACTCGTTACCGCTATCCTCAAACCTTAATGTGCCAGCTATAGCATTAAACCTGCACTTCAAACTTTTATCGCGGTTAAGAAAAGGCAGGTAGGCTGTTGACTGACCCACTCTTTCAGCCTCAAATTTATAACTCACATTCCTCTCCAGCACCTCTCCTTTCAGCAGCAATGTATCGCTCATTCGCTGGTTGATGACTAAGCCCGCAAATAGTTTTTTGTCGTACTTTAATTGCGGCACATAAATGTTCTCTGCCTTGTTGGTGTCTATGTAGCTAATGTGCACATCACTTATGTCAAATGCGGTATTGAACATACGCACCAATCGTGCCTTGCCGCTTTTAGCCATCGTTTTAAAAGTTGATGCTTTGGGTGAAGTTACCTTACTGCCGCTTTGCGTTGTAAGCGGAGATAATTTCAGGTTATTACGCCCGGGTAAATTATAAGCTGTAACTGTAACGCTCCGCAGTATTATTTCATCAAAACCAATAGTAGCTGTAAGTAAATCGAGCAGCGACAAATTTACTTTAGCCTCGCCCACCGTTAGCAGCGTATCGGCATTAACCGGCTGAATGTTCAAGCCGGATATGGTTACAACATCTAACCCGGTAAAAGAAATATGGCCGGCGCTAAGTGTTGCGCCATAATTGCTGAGCACACGGGATTGTACCTTCTTAAATGCAAATTGTAAAAGCGAATTGCGGCCAACAAAAAACAGCGACAGTAATAGCGCAAAGCCTGCAATTAACCCAACTCCCCACTTTTTAAACATAGGCCGCAAAGATATTCCAAACATCCACTATCGTTTCTGGGCGGCCATTACCTCGTTAAACTTAGCCTGGTATTGGTCGGCCAGTGCCTTATTGCCCTTATTGCGGTACGACACGGATAAGTTCATATAAGCAGCCGGGTAGTTAGGGTTTAGTTCTATCAGTTTAAGGGCTGTGGCAATAGCCTCGTCAAAACGGCCACTTAAACCATAAGCCACACCCAAATCTTCATAATACAACTCTACCTTAGGGTTTAGTTCCACTGCTTTTTTCAAATACTCGATGGCCATAGGGAAATTGTAAGCCGTTTTGCCAAAACCGGTGCCTATCTGGTAATAATCGGCAGCAGTTGCGGGGCGTATTTCGTTGCCTTTGTTCAGCCATATTTGTACCGAGTCGGGCTTATTTAACTTGGCATACATTTGCGCCAACAGGAACCTGCACTCTACCTGCTCGGGCTTGGCAGCATAGGCCTTCAGCAAATTCTCTTTAGCCAGCAGTGGCTGGTTAGTTTCATTATACACTATGCCCAGGTTAAAGTTGGCATCGTAATATCCACCAACTCTAAAGGCTGCTGCTTTCTCATAAATAGGCACTACCAGTTCGGGCTTATGGTAACGTTTGTAAACAGCATTGCCCAACAATAAATAAGCATTGGAATGCGTAGGGTAAATGCGTATAGCCTCGTTTAAATGCGCTATGGATGAATCGAGCAGCAGAAACCGGATAGATGAATCGGGCAGCATGTTGATAGCATTCAGGTCCGACTCGCTAAGGTCGCGGTTAAGGTCTTTAAAGAATGACTTTATCATACCACTATCGCGCAGTGCCGGTATATCCGACTCGGCAGCCTTGGTTAAATCTCCTCCCAAAGAAGTTTGAATTTTAGAAGAGTTAGGACTGTGTATAGCATCGCGGCGGAAGAGTGTAAAGCTGTCTTTCCAATCGTAATTACGTGCAAATGTTTTAACCGAATAAAGCGCCAGCACTATTACAAATACACCGGTGATAAGTGTAGGCGAAAGCTTAAACCTGTCTTTTGACTCGATAAACATATAGGCCACAAGAATGGAGAACCCCAGCGAACTCATATAAATAAAACGCTCATTCATCAATACACCCACCGTAAACAGCATGTTAGAGGCCACCGAGAAGGTGATGAAGAAAAACAGGATGCCAAAAGCAGCGATGCTCTTCTCTTTCAATTTAATTGCGGCATAAGCCAGCAAGCCGATGGTGCTTAAAATGGCTGTGATTACCAGCCCGCTATCGAAGCCAAGGTAAGGCACCTGGTTGTAGTAGTAATCGTGCGTAAGCGGGTGAGGGAATATCATAAGCCAGTAATAGCGCAGGAAGGTATATAGCGTAGTACCGTAACGGATAGAAAACTCATTGTGCGGGGCTACAAACGGGTTATTCAATATCTCAGGCGATTCATCGGTAAGGCCTGATTGTGTAAACTGGCTGCGCAGGAACAGGAACAGCGCTACCGGCACCAGGTATAAGCCTACCGAAAGGATATAATCTTTTGCCTTTGCATTGGTAAAAAAGTAATACGTAAGCGGTATAATAGCCAGGAAGGTAATCGCATTTTCTTTAGACATTAAGGCTATAAAATAAACCACCACGCCCCATACCAGGTGCACTATATTTTGTGTGCGCACATACTTAATAGTAGCCAGCAATGCCAGCAGCGAAAGCAGCATACACATTACCTCATCGCGGCCTTTAATGTTAGCTACCGCCTCGGTGTGTAAAGGGTGCGCGGCATACAACAGCGTAGCCAAAAAGGCAAGGCCTAATTCGCCAAAAGGCAGTTGCAGCGAATACTTCTTGGGTATAATTTGCAGCAACAAGTAATACAACAGCACACAGGTTAAAGCAAACAACAAAATATTAATACCGTGGCTCAACATAGGGTTGAGGTAGGGGTCCGCATCGGTCATTATAATGTTCTTATCATCTATCACCTCGCGCTTATCGCCGCGCATTTTGCGCACTATTTCATACTCTACAGCCAGCGAGGTCATACTTAGCGGGCGGTAACGGCCACCGCTTACCAGCTTGGCACCGCGCTCGCCAAAAAACCCTTCGAACATATCGTGCGTGAAATGGTCTTTAATGCCACCGAAACCCTTTTTGGTAAACTTGTTATCGGTAACTACAATGGTATCGTCTATGGCATACCTGTTCCAAAGTGTGTTGGAATACAGCAGGCAGGTAAACACAAAAATAAATGCATAGTAAAACCACTGGGGTAGCTTGAAATTAGCTTGTGCCGATGGCGCAGGTGCAACAACCTTACTTGTCTGTTGTTTATCGTCTGCGGTTTGTCTCTTGTTTTGCTTTGCCACTATTATTTTTTTTGCTGCGTGAAAATAAAAACACTTAGCGCGAATGCAACTTTCCTCTAAGCCCTGGAAAGAGCCCCAACGGACAATACCGTTAAGTTAAGCCAACCAGCCACACACCCCGTCCGGTGCAGAGCCACCGGCCACCCCTCTCAAGAGGGGAAAATACAACCCCAGCTTTTTGAACCCATTATTAGGGGCTCCCTTTAATGCGTTTCCTTCGTCAACTTCTTCACAGCCGAGGCTATTGCCATGATTATTATGGATGGAATCCATACCCAAATGAACTCGCTTTTGATAACCCGCCAGCCCCACTCGCTAAAAAACTGAGTAATACCAATAGGTGAAACCTTTATGGGCCGGAACGGGAAGAAATAGCGGGTATTATCAAACGGCGAAAAGAAAGCCACGCCGAGGCCGCCGGTAGTCATAGCATCGAGCATCGGATGCGAAGCCGTGGCCAGAAAAAAGAAGCCTACAAACGCAAACCACCGCTTGCTAAAGGGTTTTTCTTCAGCATAAAAGAAGTAGGTAACAGCCAGGGCCAATAGCGCAGCAAATACAAATGAATGTGAGAAACCACGATGCCCCCAGAAACTGCCATACTCTATCCCCAGCTTAAAGCCTATGGCGTCGGCATCGGGTATCACGGCACAAAACATACCCAGCAGCCAAAACTTCTTATCAATGTTTTTAATAAGCGAAGCCTTGCCAATAGCAACTGCAGCAATAGCATGAGAAAAAGCAGAAGCCATATTATATAAGTTTATACCGTTTGCCCGGCAAACTAACAATAATGCTGTTCATCTCCATTTCGAGCAGGGTAGCAGCCAATATACTTACATTCATTTGGGTACCATCGGCAATTTCATCAATGGGCAACTCTCCTTTCTGGGTTAATAAATTATAGATACCCTGCTCCTCATTATTCAGCGTTAATGCCAACTGCCTTTGCTGCACTTTGCTTTTACCGCTTTGCTCCTTATCCAGCCAGTTCATTTCTTTCAGTAGGTCATCGGCGCTGTCAATCATTTTGGCTTTAAAGGTTTTAATCAAAAAGTTGCAACCGGCACTAAATTTATCGTTTGCACGGCCCGGGTAAGCAAATACATCACGGTTATACGAGTTGGCAATATTGGCCGTTATCAATGCGCCACCTTCTGCCGCCGACTCTATCACCACTACAGCATCGCACATGCCGGCCACAATCCTGTTACGGCTGGGAAACTTCGACGGGTGCATCTCTTCTACCGACCGGTACTCTGATAGCAAGCCACCCTGCGCTACCATCCTTTTAGCCAGGCTTTTATTCTGCGCCGGGTAAATAGTGTTCAGCCCATGCGCCAGCACACCAACTGTTTGCAAGCCGCTATCCAGCGAGGCACTGTGAGCCACGGTATCTACCCCATAAGCCAGGCCGCTTACCACCAATACATTCTGTGCGGCTAAATCTGCTACCAGCTTTTTAGTTACCTCTTTACCATAATCGGTTATGCGGCGCGTGCCCACTACGCCTACTATCTTTGGCGCATTTAAATCTGCATTGCCCATATAATAAAGCATCACCGGCGAATCGGTGCACTCTTTTAACCGGTAGGGATAATTGGCACCGGTAAAAAATATGGGTTCTATATTATACTTCTCAATAAATTTTAACTCGTCCTCGGCGTCTTTCATTACATCGGCGGCGGCTATCTGTGCGGCGCGCTCGGCACCTATCATAGGTATTTTCTCCAGCTTACCTTTGCTTGCTTTAAACACATTTTCGGCACTGCCGCAGTAAGCAATCAGGTTTTTAGCTACCATACTGCCTACATTGGGCAACATGGTTAAGGCTACATTATATAAAAGGTTATTGTCGGTGCTATTCATTCGGGTGCGGAACTTCGCAAAACTTTTTCAGAAAAATAATATTACCTGCAAACAATATTTATCTGCCGCTGCGTTTTGTTCAAAACAAAAAAGATGAAGAGCCTCTTTTACTGCCTTTTGCTTTCTACATTACTTTATTCGTGCAAAAAAGAGGAAACAAAAATACCACCTGACACCTTAAGCGAAGCCGGCTATGCTAACGAAATAGATACTTACCACCCCGGCACATACTGGGTATATGCCTGGAAGGAATTTGACATGACAGGATCCGAAATAAACAGTGGAACCGATACAATTGCAGTAAGCAACGATACATCGGTGGCCGGGCAACGCACCCTGACCGGCACCGTAAACGGGCACAGCTATACAGGTAATTACCAGATAAACAACCAGGGTGTTACTTTTCAAGGTAACAGCGGCACTTACTTTCTGTATGCGCAAACGCGTGTTTTATTTGACAGCACACAGATAATAACCGACCACAGCCTGAATGGGCCCGAGCGGGGCTGCAACATGTATTTAAATTACGCTAACCGTCCCAATGTGGGCCTACAAACGGATGCAGGTGTGTTTATTACGGTAGAAGCAAAACAAAACACATCGATAGCCAATGATAACGGGGGCTGCGAAAGCGGGTATGAACTGGTAAATTACATTCCCCGCGTTGGCGAGGCTTACCGCGAAACATCATGGGCTAATAGCAGCAATTACAACTACCGCATAAGGTTTACCCGTAGCCTCATAGCCTACCACATAGCGCATTAACAAGGCTTTAGCCTAAAAAGTTATAGTGGTTAAGTAATTCCTTTTTACTTTGAGCCACTTTATGGCACGTATAATTGTAATTTTAGGATTATGTTTTTTTGCTGCTACAGCCGGCGCACAAGGTTACTCTGATGCAGGGCCCGATAATAATTTCCAATCGAAACAAAACCCGCTTTACTGGAAAAACAAACACCCTTTTGCAGGCTACTGGCAGCAGGATGTGCACTATAAAATTAAAGCCACGGTTGACGAAACCACCGATATAGTTACCGGTGCAGAAGAACTGACGTATTACAACAACTCGCCCGATACGCTTTACTACGTTTACTTTCACCTGTATCAAAATGCTTTTCAGCCGGGCTCGTATTTAGACGACCTGCAGGAGCATAATGATGCACATGTAGCCTATGGCAAATACGAACGTCAAAAGTTGGGCACCGTGATAGATGAAATGCGGAACCAGGATTCCGTGGCGTTAAAAACACAGCTGGACAACACTATTCTTAAAGTTTTTTTAGATAAACCCCTGCCACCTAATACAGCTCAGCTTTTTAAGATAAAATTCCGCACCTTTTACGATGCCGGCAGCACCCGCCGCCGCATGAAAAAATATAAGAGCTGGGGCGCCAACCATTATAACGGTTGCCAGTGGTATCCTAAAATATGTGTGTACGACCGCAAGAGCGGTTGGAACACCGACCAACACCTGAACCGTGAATTTTATGGTGATTTCGGAACGTTTGATGTTGACTTGAATTTCGCCTCTAATTATGTATTGGAAGCTACCGGTGTGCTGCAAAACGAAAGTGAGGTATTGCCCGATACCTTAAAGAAGAAGCTGGACATCTATAATTTTAAAAACACCAAATGGGATACGGTACCATCGGTAATTACACCTTACAAAAAAGGGGAGCGTAAAACCTGGCGCTACCATGCCGAGAACGTGCACGATTTTGCATTTACCGCAGACCCTACCTACCGCATACACGACACCATTATTTACCCGGGCCGGCTTAACGGTGCCGGTGTGCGCTGTGTAGCCATAGTGCAGGAGCCGCATGCCAGTGGCTGGCAAAATGCAGCCGAATACCTGGCTAAAATTATTGCCGTGTTCAGCCGCGATTTCGGCGTTTTTGAATACCCCAAGATAGTAGTGGCCGATGCAGCCGACGGTATGGAGTACCCGATGATAACTATGGATGGTGGCCGCGATAAAAATTACCGCGGGCTGCTGGTGCATGAAGTAGGGCACAACTGGTTTTATGGCATGATAGGCAACAACGAAACCTACCGGGCTATGCTGGATGAGGGGTTTACACAGTTTCTTACCGCATGGGGTATGGAAGCCATAGATGGCGATACTGTAGCTTATGACATGAACCCCAAAGGCAATTGGTATTACAAGCGTTTTTTTGAGCCTACTAATGTGCGCGAAAACAAATGCTACTACAGCTACTTAAGCGATGCCATTATATTTAATGACGAACCGTTGAACACACACAGCGATGGATTTAATGGCGCGCTGGGGCAGGGCGGCGGCTACCGGCATGTATATGCCAAAACATCTACCATGTTGTATAACCTGCAATATGTACTGGGCGATTCGCTTTTTAGTGAAGCGATTAAACATTATGTGTGGCAGTGGAAATTTGCCCACCCTTACCCCGAAGATTTCCGTAACTCTATTATTCAATTTACCCATATAGACCTTAACTGGTTTTTTGATGAGTGGATGGAAACGACTAAAAATATTGATTACAAAATTGGCAGGGTAAAGAAGGGCGCTTTTAAAGACCAGTATATTATCCGCCTGAAACGCAAAGGCCGTATGCAAATGCCTATTGACCTGCGGGTAATAAGCAAAGATGATTCGGTGTATGATTTTAATATACCAAATACCTGGTGGCAAAAGCCATTTGATTCGGCAGGAGTTTTACCTAAGTGGTATGGCTGGGATAAACTGCAGCCTACTTACGACGCCACGGTTACTATACCCGGTGGAATAAAGAACGTAATTATAGACCCCACGGAAAGACTGGCAGATATTAATATGCTGGATAATAGTAAAAAGGGCAATGTTGAGCTACGGTTTGACTCGCACATATACCCGCCGCCATCCTCTAAAAAATACAGGCTATACATGCGCCCTGATTTGTGGTGGAACGCTTACGATGGATTTAAGTTAGGCATAAACGCCAATGGCAATTACATGGGCGTAAAGCATGTATTTAACCTTACTGTGTGGCTTAATACCCACCTGGCACAGGGCGGCCAGCGCTATAACATTAGTAAAGAAGCACAAAAGAAAGCGGGGTATTTCTCGTACCGATTTGATTACAGCAATGCTATAGATAAAGTGATGAAACGCACCACCTTCTATTTTCATTCGCGTTGGCTGGATGGCTGCGAAATGTATAAGATAGGGCTTGTAAAACAGTTTCCTAAAAACTTTTCGGGTGACATACATGTAAAAGCATTTACGCGCAACCGAGAAGAATACAGAAATTACCTGCTATACCCCAATGAATGGAGCAGTATATGGACAAGTAATAAGAAATTTAATATATCGGTTAATCTAACGGGTACTTATACCTATGCCCAACCAAAATTCAACGGGTTTATTACCGCGCATTTGCGTTCAGGGGCTTTGACATCCTCTTTTGATTACCATTATTTAGAGCTTACCAATGTATTGCGCGCCAGCGCCTGGAAACTTGATTTCCGCACGCGCGTGTATGGCCGCTACGGTACAGGCAAAGATTTACCGGCCGAAAGTGCCTTGTTCTTTGCCGGAGGAAACCCCGAAGAAATGATGGATAGCAAATACTACCGGGCAGCAGGTTTTGTGCCGCAGAGCTTTGCCGGCAGCTATTGGGACAATACAAACCACCTGCATTTTGCGGGCGGGCTTAACATGCGCGGTTACGCAGGTTACCTGTTGGCAGAAAGAGATAAGAATGGTGTAGTGGTGCCGGCCTACAAAGGCAACTCGGGTTTTGCCATAAACGCCGAGATAGACTTTAACCGGATTGTAAAGGTAAAGAGCGCTAAACTGAAAGAGATATTTAACCTGAACACGTACCTGTTTGGCGATATGGGGGCAATTGCTTACCAGAACAGCACGAACAATACACAGCTGTCACAACTGAGAGCCGACGCAGGTGTGGGCATGGCGCTTACTATTAAAAAGTGGGGGCCACTGCAGGGTATCAAACCCCTTGTGCTGCGTTTTGATGTACCTTTCTTTATTTCTCACGCGCCTTACGTTTCTCAGAAACATTTGGCTTTCAGGTGGGTAGTGGGTATTAGCCGTACATTTTAAAGCCATGACACAAGACTAATTATCCTTTGTTAATGGCAATAATTTCAGTTTTTGAAAAACTGCCTTATCTTGCGCCCCATTACACACTGGCTGTTAAAATGTTCCCGTCATTTTAATGCTTGGGTTAAGCTATTTATTAAATACAATTTTTGTATGCAAAAGCTGCTACCTTCTTATTACGGGATCTTATTCTTATGCCTGCTATTCTCAATAACTACCTTAAGCATTCGTGCGCAGGTTCCGCAGGCTATTAATTACCAGGCTGTAGCCCGCGACGGTGCAGGCAATGTCTATGCAGTCCGCAACGTGTCGGTGCGCCTTACTATTAATACAGGCATTAACCCGGGCTTTCCGGTATACCGCGAATCGCATACGGTGCAAACTAACCAGTTTGGTTTGTTTACCCTGAAGATTGGCCAGGGCAATCCGCTATTTGGCAGTTTTGATGCCATTAGCTGGGCGGGTGGCAACAAATATTTATTGGTAGAATTTGACCCTAACGGTGGAACTAACTACCTGAATATGGGTAGTAGCGAAATGGTGAGTGTGCCTTATGCCCTGTATGCCGAAACAGCGGGCAATGCAGCCGGTACCGGCCCTACCGGAGCACAAGGCCCAACTGGCGCAGCTGGCCCAGCTGGTGTTACAGGTGCCACTGGCCCCGCCGGCACAGCAGCCCCATCGGTAACCGGCATAGTAGTAAACAGCAATGGCACACTTACCTTTACATATAGCAATGGCACAGTAATTACAACTACGGGCACAGTAACCGGGCCTACAGGACCAGCTGGTGCACCAGGCAATACCGGTGCAGACGGCGCCACAGGGCCTGCCGGTGCAACAGGTGTGGGGATAACAGGACCCACCGGACCATCTGGTATTGATGGAGTAACCGGTGCCCAGGGACCTACAGGGCCTGCGGGAGCAACTGGTGTTGGTGTAACCGGCCCTACAGGTGATGTGGGCGCTACCGGTCCAGCAGGTGCTACTGGCATTGGTATTACA
>DATGWP010000125.1:0-2857 GCA_035299425.1 Chitinophagales bacterium
CCAGGTAGCGCAGGTAATCCAGCTCGCGGCGTTGCGGGGTTTGGCTTTGCGTCATAGAGTAAACCTGGTCGTTGAAATACGACTCGCCCCAAAATGCCGGCAGTATAGCTACCAGTAGTAATAAAATGAGCCAGGGATTAAAAGCCAGTAAACCAGCTGCTAAAAACACAATGGTGATAATATCCTGTACTTGTGTAAGCACTTGTGATAACAGAACTGTGCGCCCTGCCGTTTGCTGGCGCGCCCTTTCCAGCTTATCGTAAAATACCGCATCCTCAAACTGGTCCAGGTCTAGCATGGCGGCATGCTTCATTATCTTGATTGAAGTGTAGTTGGAGAAGATATCGCCCAGCAAGCTGTCGATTAATGATACTGCACGGCCCAGCGCATCCGAAAAAACAACGAGTGCAAACTCAATGGCAACCAATTGCCATAAATAGGCCGGCACCGGTGCAGGTGGCCCCTGGCTCAGCTGCACCACGCTGTCAATAATCAATTTACCTACATATAAAATCAGCAATGGCAGGGCGGCACGTATTAACCGCAGCAAAATATTTACGGCCATCATTTTAGGGCTGGCCTGCCATACAAGTTTAAAGAAAGCCGGAATGTTCTTTAGTGCCTTTAAACGCTCTTTGAAAGATACGGGTGTTTTTACCCTAAGTGAATTGTTGCGCAGCCCGGCCATGGAGATTAATTACCCATCAATATTAATAAGACTGATTGAATGCCATTGTATTTTAGCAAAGCTTACCTACATACCGGAGTTACTTCTTCCCCTCTATTATTTTTTCCACCACCGCCGGGTCAAGCAAGGTGGTGGTGTCCCCTAAGTTGGTTAAATCACCCTCGGCAATCTTGCGTAAGATGCGGCGCATAATTTTTCCGCTGCGTGTTTTTGGCAGGCCCGGCACCACCTGAATTTTATCCGGCTTTGCAAACGGCCCTATTTTATCGGTTACAATGGCCCTTATTTCCTGCTCTAGTTTACTATCCACCACGTCATCTATATGGCAGATAACAAAGGCATATAGCCCCTGCCCCTTTACATCGTGCGGGTAACCTACTACAGCCGATTCTACCACCAACGCATGTTCGTTAATAGCATCTTCCAGTTCACCGGTGCCTATGCGGTGGCCCGATACATTTACCACATCATCTACACGGCCGGTAATGCGGTAATATCCTTCTTCATCGCGCTTGCAGCCATCGCCGGTAAAGTAATAACCTTTATAGGTACTAAAATAAGTCTGCTTAAATCGTTCATGGTCGCCATATACGCTCCGGGCCATACCCGGCCAAGGAAACTTAATACACAGGTTACCTTCTACCCCATTTCCTTCTATCTCATTTCCTTTCTCGTCCATTAGCACCGGTTGCACACCAGGTAAAGGGAACGTAGCAAAAGCCGGTTTCAGCTTGGTTACATTAGCTATAGGCGAAATTAATATGCCGCCCGTTTCTGTCTGCCACCAGGTATCTACTATGGGGCATTTCTCTTTGCCTACATGATGGTGATACCAATGCCAGGCCTCTTCATTTATAGGTTCGCCAACCGAACCTAACACCCGCAATGATGAAAGGTCTTTACCCTTAAAAATATCGGTGCCAAATTTCTCGAGCGAACGGATGGCCGTGGGGGCAGTGTACAGAATATTTACTTTGTGCTTATCCACTACATCCCAAAGGCGTCCATGGTCGGGGTAAACGGGTGTGCCTTCAAACAGAATAGATGTAGCGCCATTCAGTAGAGGCCCATATACCAGGTAGCTGTGCCCGGTAACCCAACCAATATCAGCAGTGCAGAAAAACACTTCGCCCGGTTGATAGTTAAACACATTTTTAAAAGTGTAAGCAACATACACCATATAGCCGGCCGTAGTGTGCAGCACCCCCTTGGGCTTGCCGGTAGAGCCTGATGTGTAAAGAATAAACAAAGGGTCCTCAGCATCCATAGCCTCTGCTTTATGCTCTGTCGGCATACCGGCCACTGCCTCGTGCCACCATACATCGCGGCCCGGTATCATATCTATATCAGTGTTGCGATGATTAAGCACTATGCAGTTTTTAATAGAAGGTGTTTGTTTCAGCGCCTCGTCCACAATTTTTTTAAGTTCTACTTTTTTATCGCCACGATATACAGCATCGGCAGTTATCAGCAAGGTGCAGGTGGCATCGTTCACCCGGTCTATTATCGAATTGGCGGAGAACCCGGCAAACACCACCGAATGTATAGCCCCTATGCGCGCGCAGGCTAGCATGGCAATAGCGCCCTCAAGCACCATCGGCAGATATATGCAAACCCGGTCGCCCTTTTTTACACCCATCCTTAGCATCGCATTTGCAAACCGGCAAACCTCAGCATGCAACTGCTTATAGGTAAGCGTGCGAAACTGTTCTGCAGGGTCATTGGGCTCCCATATCAGTGCCACCTGGTCGGGCCTGTCCTGCAAGTGCCGGTCAAGGCAGTTTTCGGTTAGGTTTACCTGCGCACCATCAAACCATTTTATAGTGGGTTTATCAAACTCCCACTGCAATACTTTGTCCCATTCTTTTTGCCAGAAAAAATCACCAGCTACTTCTGCCCAAAAGTCCTCGGGCGCGTTTACACTTTTGGTGTATGCTTCTTTATATGTTTCTATAGTATCTATCTGTTTCATGTTCCTGCTTTATAAAATTGAAATTAATCATCTTTCCCTCTTAGTTTCTCTATCCCATCATCGCGCTTATTGCCTTTGGCAAAAGCTGCCAGGTGCAACTTAAACCCCACGTTAAACAAGCGCCCCTCCAGCGGTGCATAAATTTCGGAAAAACGCGGGTGCGCATAAGTAGGGTTAGCAAACACAGTGGGGCCATA
>DATGWP010000126.1:0-49213 GCA_035299425.1 Chitinophagales bacterium
AAGACGGAAGTAGAAACAAAAGCAGAAACAGGTGATTTGCAAACAGGAGAGAAGCTGGCAGAGAAGTCGGCAGTCGACAGTGTGCAGTCGGCAATTGATAAAACAGCAGAAGAAACAACAACTAAAACAACAAAAGATAAGAAGGACAAGAAGTAATTTTTGCAATCGGCTGTTCTGCATTTATTGCTGAATCCATTAAAGACTACCGACTATTTACTATTCACCATTAACTATTTACTCAACAACATGGGACAACCACAAATAAACATTTACCGCCGCGAAGGTGGCCTTGGCCGCGTAGGCGATAACGAACGCAACTGGAGCGCGCTGTGTATGAACGGCGTGGCCGTAACAGATCTGGTAGACTTAAACACAGTTTACGAATTAAATAATGTGAATGATGCAGTGGCCCTTGGGCTGGATGCGGCGTATGATACGTCTAACCTGATGCTGGTGCATTATCACATTAAGGAGTTTTTCCGTATGTGCCCTACCGGCAAGTTATTCATTATGCTGGTAAGCCAAACGGTGACGCTTACACAAATGGCCGACCTGGCCACTACCTATGGCCTTGCCAAATTATTGCGCGACCCACTGTGCGAAGGCAAGGTTCGCCAGGCTGCAATAGCCCTTAACCCCGAGGCAAACTACACACCCACCTATGCCGATGATATAGATGATGATTGTCTGAAGGTAACCGGTAGCACCTATGGAGGTGCGGTGGTAAAAGCACAGGCACTGGCCGAAGAGGAGCGCGTATTGAAACGCCCGGTGCATATTTTTGTAGAAGGTCGCCTGGACCCTGATATGGCCAGCAATACGCTGATAGAAGCAGTAGAAGCTGCTTCGCCTAAAGTACAACTGGTGGCCCTGCAGGATTATGATGTAGCTAATACCGACAGCACTTTTGAAAACCATGCAGCAGTAGGCACTGTGTTGGGCTACCGCGCTAACATTGGTTTATCGCCAAGCCTTGCCAACCCGGCACAAGGCAGCATACAGAACGGTGCTACCGGTGATTTTGTAAACCCGGCACTAAGCAGCCACAAGGTGCTTACACACTACAGCGATACGCTGAACGGCGATATGGATGTGATATACGATAAAGGCTTTATCATTCCGCGTGTGCACCAGAATTATCCGGGTGTTTATTTAAACAGCGACCGCACCTGTGTAGATACTACCAACGATTATGCACGTGGCTCTAACAACATGGTAGCTAATGAGGCTGAGCGGATTATCTATAATTACTTTGTGCCCAAGCTGGATGCAGATGTAAAGGTGGATAAGAACACCGGTAAGCTGGCACCGGTAGTAGTTAATGCCTGGCAGGCTGGTGTTACACAAGTGCTTAAGGCCGGCCTGGAAGGCAGCGACCAGGACAACAGCGGCGATGTAAGCAGTGTAGAAGCATACATCAACCCTAACCAGAACTTCCTGAGCACCGATACTATATCGGTAGAGGCGGAGATAGTGCCGAAGGGCTACGCCAAAACCATTAAGGTATATGTAGGCTTTAAAAATCCTTTTAAAAAGTAGTGTAAACAGTCGGCAGTCTACAGTTGGCAGTCGACAAGAACAGCCAAAGAAATAGTCGGCATTCTACAATGGACAAATTAGAAACAATACGAAAAAGCAACAAAAGATAAGAAGCAGTTTTTGCAATTGGTGATTTGTATTTATTGCCGACTGCGGACTGAAGACTGCGGACTATCTCATTACTCATTACTTAATACTCAATACTATTATGACAACAGTAACCACAACCACCGGCTGGAGCAAGATAAAATTTGCTATCGGCGATAATTTAATAAGCGGCATACTTGGTATAAGCTACGGCACCAAAGTAGAAATGGAAAACCAATACGGCGCCGGCAACAAACCTTTATTTATTGGCGAAGGCAACGAAAGCTACGAGGGTAGCATGGATCTGTACCGGTATGAAGTTGACCGTATGCTGGATAGCATTACCGATGGACCTAAAGAAATAAGCCGTATAGCTGCTACACCTATTACCGTTACTACCGAGCAACCGGATGGCAGCTTTAAAACCGATATCGTTACGGCGCGTTTCCCTGAGTTTAAGCGCGATATAAAGCAGAACGATAAAATGGATAAGATAACTCTGCCGCTGCATGTGGTAGGCATTAAATACAACGTATAAAGTCGGAATTCCGAAGTTGGAAGTCCGAAGTAAAATGGCGGATTTCTGACTTCACACAAGCCACCGTTCATTATCTAATAAATAAAAAGAATAAGATGTTTACAAAAGAAAACTGTCCGCACTGGATAGATGCTGCCAAAGCAAATGAATTACTAAGCAAGCATAAGCAGCTTGACCTTTGCGAAATTGATAGCTTGCTGCAACCGGGCAAGAAATTTCAATTCTTTATAACTCCGCCTACCGATACAGCTATGAGCGCCAGCATGCGCTACATCAGCAATATGAAAGATAACGCCAACGATATTCCTAAATACCAGGAAACGTTGTATAGCTTTTGTTTTGTAACCGGTGAAACCGGCCTGATGCGCGAGCGCGAAGATGAAAGCCTGAAGGCACGTATCGTATCCTCTATTGGTTCGGCCATTGGCGCGGCATACCCTATGCCGGAGGTGGGCGAGGTAAAAAAAAGTTTCAGAGCGCAGTAATAGACCCCGAAGGAGAGGAGGACTGGATGCGCAAAGTATTTGCCATTGTACGCATAGTGCACCGGTTGCAACCTGAGCAACTCACCTTAGATGAACTGGCCGAGCGCTACCAGGAGGCGGTGTATTATCTAAACGCACAGGCCGAAATTACAGCGCAAAAAATTGATAAACTATTCAGAGCAGCACCATGAAAAGCATTTGGGAACTTAACGTAAAGGATATGATTAGCCCGGTGGTGCGCAAGATGCAGATAGATGTGCGGCGCGCATTCGGAGCAATGGCTGTGCATGGAGACCAATTGCAGAAACCGATACAAGCGGCTTCGGATAAAGTGAAAGAGCAGGGAGACATATTCGGTGCAATAGGAGAGAAGATAAGCGGTGTATTTTCGATGGATAGTCTGCAAAGCTTTGCCGGGCAAGTGTATGATACGGGTACTAAGATGCAAACACTGAATAATGTGATTGACTATACATCGGGTAGTAGCGAAGAAGCGGCAAAGAACCATGCCTTTTTAAATGGCATGATAGATAAAATGAAGTTGCCGCTTGTTGAAACCACCGAAGGTTTTAGTCAGTTTAACGCCGCTATGATGGGCACACGGCTTGCCGGTGAACCGGCACGTAAAATATTCGAAGGAGTATCTACGGCGGTAACCGGTATGCACCTGCCGGCAGAAAAAGCGCAGTCTGTATTTAACGCACTTAGCCAGATGGTAAGCAAAGGCAAGGTTAGCAGTGAGGAACTGCGTCAGCAAATGGGAGAGGCTTTGCCCGGTTCATTTAGCCTGGCTGCTAAGGCCATGGGTAAAACCGACCAGGAGTTTACCAAAATGATGGACAATGGCGAAGTGTTGGCAGAAGACTTTCTACCCAAATTTGCAAAAGCACTGCAGGATAATTATGTAGGCGCTGTAGAAACTGCATCGCAATCGAGCACTGCTAAAATGACTGACTTTAATAACAAGTATATCCAGCTGCAGCTAAAGCTTTTTGAAATAATGGAGCCGGTAGTAAGCAAAGTGCTGGAACTTGCCACAGCGGTTCTGCCCAAAGTAGAAACAGCTATAACAGCTGTGTGGAACGCTGTAACCGGTTCACCGGTATTGCAGTACGCCTTTGATCTGGTAACGGCAGCCGTAAAAGGGTTGTGGGATATTGCTGTATCTGTATTCGCATTTTTTCAAGAGCATGAGTTTTTGTTTTACATGATTGCCGGCGCGGTAACTGCCTTTGCTGTAGCCGTGGGTCTTTTATCGGCAGCTATTACCATAGCTGAAATAGCTTTTGGTGCATTGAACTTTGTAATGGGTATTACACCCCTGGGCTGGATAATTATTGCTATTGGCGCATTGGTAGGGTTGGTGATATATGCCAGTAACCACATCAACGAAATGAAAGCTGCCATCTTTGGTTTTGGCGAAGCCTTTAAGCAGGTGCTTACTAATATCGGGCAGTTTTTTGTAAAAACCTTTGAGCCTATTTTTACAGCTATTGATGAGTTTAAAAAAGGCAATGTAGGCAATGCGGTAAAGGCTGCCGGCCAACTATTATTTAACCTTACTCC
Organism: Chitinophagales bacterium; assembly: GCA_035299425.1. Lineage (GTDB taxonomy): Bacteria > Bacteroidota > Bacteroidia > Chitinophagales > LD1 > Bog-950. Next base: position 4,216 of record DATGWP010000126.1, read on the forward strand.
AATAGGTGCCATTAACAATGCAAGGGTACTAAACGATAATGTAGCCGAACGCTATACGAATGGCCGCGATGAAGAGATGGCACGCTTGCTGAAAAACGCACCGGCAGATACTAAAGCAGCAAAAGACAAAACACATAGCCCTGCCGGTCCTACTAAACAGCCAGGTGTCCTGCCCCTTGCACCACCATCGAAAGGTACCCCTTCGGCCGGCAGTAATAATAATTCGGGTACATCGGGCGCTGGCGGTAAGAACATCATCATCAATATTCAACACCTGGTTGGCGAAGTAAAGTTTATAGGTGGATTAAAAGAGAATATCCCCGGATTTAAATCGCAATTAAAAGAAGCGCTGTTAAGCGTGGTAAATGATACAGAGTTGAGTGCCGGATAAAGGACCGCTTAACTATTCATTTAAAGTTACTCATTCTCTATGGCAAAATTTAATATAGATATAGCGCGACAAAATGCGGTGATGCAAAAGCCCATGTTTTTGCCTACGGCTGATATGCAGAAAGCATTGCGCAATGAATTTGGTTACGGCAACCTGAAGGTATTGCAGGCAAGCGAGGTGCAGGATAAAGTGACCGCCACCGGCAATCCCGTTTTTATGCCAGTAGAATTTGGAGCTATTCAGTATGAAGATGAAAGCGGTGGTACGGTAGATCTAACCGGTTTGTATATTCCCTGCGCTATAGTAGAGTTTACTATGAACAAACATATAGTAACCACGCAGCTGGCATCATCTAAATTTAAGGGCGATGTAAATGAACTGGTAGGCCTGGGTAACTGGGATGTTGAAATAAAGGGCATGCTGGTGGGCGATGGTAAATACCCCAAAGAAGATTTACAAAAACTGTATTACTATTTTAAATGTCCGCGTGCGATAAGCATTACGCACGAGATATGCGAGAAACTGGAGATATACGATATAGTGCTGGCTAAGCCAGCGTTGCAGAATAAACAGGGCTTTCAGCACCTGCAGCCTTTTACTATCAGTTGTATCAGCGATGAACCGGTAGAGCTTACACTAAAGTGAAAACCGGTTTGTTTTTTCTATTCATTATTACTTATTACGATGTTTCAACTCTGCTGTAAAATTACGATTGGTGAGCTTGTGTTTAAAATGGTGAATGAAGTGGAGATAAACACCAGTTTCAAAAACTTTACCGACACCTGCATTATCAAATTGCCACGCAAAGTTTACATGCCCGGCGAGAAATATAACACCAGCCGGCTCGATACCCAGATTAAAAGAGGGCAGGCAGTAAAAGTGGAACTGGGGTATAATGATAAGTTGCAGGTTGAATTTGCCGGTTATGTAGCGAGCGTAAAACCTACTGTGCCTGTAGAGGTGCATTGCGAAGACGATATGTTTTTACTAAAGCAGGTACCGGTTAAGCCAAAGAATTTTCAGAAAGCGGCATTGAAAGATGTGCTTGACTACATAGGTGTTAAGAAGGTGAAGGCAAGTAACGGGCAAATGCTGGACTATAAGCTTATGGGCGATGTTAAACTGGATGGCGCTTTTCATATAACCAATGAAACCGATACCGCTGCTAAGGTTCTTAAGAAGTTGAAAGATGAGTGCCCCATACTGTTCTCGTTTATGCGCAATGGTAAATTATGTATAGGCGATGCCTACGAGGTAAATGCGCCAAAGGTAAAGTTTGCGTTCGGTAGCAATATTATTTCGCACAGCCTGGCCTACCGGCGCAAGGAGGAAGTAAAATTCAGTGTAACTGTAACCAGCAAGAATGATAATGGGAAAGATAAAAGCATAAAAGTAGGCGACAGCGATGGCGATCAGCGAACTTTTACAGTAAGCAACAAAAGCGAGAGTGATATGAAGAAGCTGGGGCAGCAATACCTGGAGCAGCTACAGTTTGATGGCTACCGCGGAAGTTTTACTGCCTTTGGTGAACCGGCTGTACAGCATGGTAACATTGCTGAACTTGCCGATAGCGAAGAAAAAGAAAAGGACGGCAACTATTATATAGATGGCGTAAAGAAAACATTTGGACAAAGTGGTTACCGGCAGGAAATTGAGCTGGGTAAAAAGGCTTCGTGAGCTATGCCAATCACTTTTTAATCAATGCAATTAATCGATAATGAACGAAGAAATACGCGAAGCCATTAAACAATTAGCTAAGAGCCCGGGCACCGGTGCTGTGCCCTTTGTAACGGCCAGGGTAAAACAGGTAGATTGGGATAAGCGCTTGTGTAAATGCGAAGATGAAGATGGTGTAGAGTTTTTTGATGTGCGCCTGCGTGCAGTAGCTGATGAAGAAAAGAAAGGGTTTTGCCTTAAACCCAAAGTTGACAGTTATGTGCTGCTTGGTCCGGTAAACAATTTCAGCAGCAGCCGTTTTGTGGCCATGTATACAGAAATAGATGCCCTGGAGATAATTGCTGATGATGAGGTGCTTATAGCAGATGTAAAAGAAGGTAAGTTTACTTTTAATAAGGGCCAGAACGATGGTATGGTAAAAGTGGGTCCGCTAAAGGATAAGTTGAATAACCTGGAAAATAAAGTCAATGATATACTTGTTGCTCTAAAAGGAGTAACAATTCCGATTCCGGTAGGTGGTGGCGGTAGTTATGCGATGGCGTCTAATTTTGCATCTATTCAATCTCTTCAAACAACGCAGAAAAGCGATCTGGAGAATACAGATATAACGCACTAGTAGTTAAGACTGATCAACAACTGTCTCAATACTTAATACTAACTACTCAATACTTTTTAATGGCAAACGATTTTTTGGCAGGCACCGATGGCGACCTGCAGATACGCAATGGTGATTTTGTGGTAGGCCCCGGCGATGAGCAGCATATTGAAGATTATCTACTAAGCGCACCTGGTAATTTTAAAGAGAGCCCGCATATAGGTATAGCCATGCAACGCCATATAGATGGCGGGCACAATGCCCGTACCCTTGCCGCCCTTCGCAAGAAAGTACAACTGCAGCTTCATGCAGATGGATTCAGGATAAACAATATTGACATGCTGCTAAACACAGCTAACGAAATTTTAAGCATAGCAATAAATGCCGACCGTTAGAATTATAAGCGAATACGCACAAACGATTTATGATGTAGCAATAGAAAACTATGGCAGTGCGGAAGGTGTGTTTGCCCTGATGGCCGATAACCCGGATGTAATACCTGATTTGAATACAACGCTGCCGCCGGGTTCTAAGCTACAGATTAAATCGCCACCGGTTAATGAAGAGATGCATCAGTATTTAACGGGCAACAAATTGCGGATAGCTACCGGCATAGGTATTGCACCGGACGGTGAGCCTCTGCTCAACCTTAATGATGATTTTTTGAAAAATGTGCCTGATACACCTTTTTATAACTTATAAACTACAGCAATGAATAGAATAATAGCGATACTTTTAATTATAGTGAGCTTAACTGCCAATGGACAGAACGTCGGTTCGTTACCGGTGGCAGATACAATCAGAACCGGTGACCTGATAATGGTATACCCGCAGGGTGCCAGCACGGTTAAATGGGTGCCAGCGAGCAAACTGTATAATTATATGCAAGGTCATACAGGCGCTACAGGACATACCGGTGCACAAGGTTTTACGGGCCCCACCGGTGCTACCGGTCAGGATGGTTTTGACGGCCCGGCTGGTCCCACGGGTGCTGTAGGTGCCACCGGCGCTACGGGTATATATGCGCCTACAGGCGATATATATATTGATAATGGTTTGCGCTCGCTAACCAAAAGCAACGTATTTGTTACTGCGGGCCAGGAGCGCCCCGGAATGTTCTCTATTCTTAATGTGAAGAATGGTTCTGATTCTACATCAACCGGTATAACCTACTACGGTAAAGATGAAAATTTCGCAGCCAAATATTATATGATACTGGATAGTAGTAACGGATTTTTAGTGATAACAGATACCACTGATAATTTGGGTGCAGGACTTAAGTTTACTGTTAACGGTGAAAATGGTGCTGAAATGATAATGGCCGTTTTTAATGAGCAAGGCGGTAGATCTTTTGTAATGATGGATAGCGTGGCAGTTGGTATTGGCAATCACGTTTCAGATACAGTAGGTAAAGGGATTATGGTGAGTAAGGATTCGATTGCTATTGTGGATTTTGGAGCCGGAACGCTTTATAAGCTTCCGCTTACTTCGCCAGAAGAAGGGGATTTAATCTTCAACGGCCCAGGCAGGCAGTTGCAATGGGGGGCACCGGCTTCGGGATTATGGATTAAAAAAGGGAATGCGGGTACAGATCCAGAATCTGATTATATAGGTACAGAGGACTCCGTTGATTTTGTGTTACGGACTAACAGTAATGTACGCGGTCGGTGGTATGCTAATGGTGATTACCTGGGTTCCAATCCTTCGGGCATCAACCTTGCAAATTCAAGTGATTTGTTGGGGCTTGGTGCTCCATTTGCAGGTGCATATGCTATGGATACAAATGCAAACCGGGTTATTTTTAGCGGGGTAGATAAAATCGGAGATATGGCTGCTACGTTGCATGCGTATAATTTTGACGAAGGGCAGGAAAGCTTTGTAGCTGTAGGGCATATCGATGCATGGGATAAGCAAGTGGTGATGATGAAGTCTAAGGGTGAATCTGGTGCAAGTCATGTTGGTGCAACGCTTGCTGATGAGTTTACAGTTTATTGTCCCGATACAACAGCATCTGTGGGTTTTCAGGTTATGAGCTGGCGCAATGCTACTCAGGATTCTGTGAGTAAATTTACCATATTAAGAAATGGTAAGGTGGGGATAGGCACCTCTGCACCAACAGCAGTGCTGGATGTGAATGGTTCATTTAAGCTGGCAAATGGTACGCAGGGATTGGGTAAAGTTTTGACCAGTGATGTAAGCGGAAATGCCACATGGCAGGTAAACTCAGGCGGTTGGAGTCTATTAGGTAATGCGGGTACTAGTCCGCTAACAAATTACATTGGCACCAGCGACGCGCAGGACCTAAGATTTAAAATAAACAATATTAATGCGGGGCGTATTGAAGGTATTATAGCCGCTAAGCAGAATACTGCATTTGGTTTACGCTGTATGGATTCACTTAGTATAGGATCGTTTAACTCTGCTTTTGGTAATGGTGCTTTGCTTAATATTAAGACGGCTAGCAATAACACCGCCGTTGGCAGTTTTGCAGGACAAGCTATAACTACGGGTGGGGGTAATACTTTGATGGGTGTATACGCCAATACCGCATCATCTGGAACTAATCATGCTGCTAGTCTGGGCTTCCAGGCAATTGCTGCAGATAGCGCAGTGGCGCTGGGTAATTTTGCAACTGCAACGGTTAAACGTACTATGGCAATTAGTCCATATATCGATTCTATCAAGATGACATTGAACGGTGGTAGTAACGGAGATATACTTACGCTTGGAACCAGCGGTTATGCAAAATGGAAAGCACCGGGTCTAAGTGCTAGTGGCAGCAATCACCAAATTCAATACAATTCAGGAGGACGGCTATCCGGAGATTCGAACTTTACAAGGGTGGCTAATGGGCAAACTAATATTCAGTCTGTTTTTTTGAAAGATACCTTTAGTGCGGTATTTAGTGATAACCTTTTAGGAATGGGTCTGCCCGGCAGTATGTGGGGGCATAAAACGCCCGATGGTGTTAATGGCGTATTGCTTTCTGATGCAACTGTTTACGGTGGTGGCCGAAATGATAACCAGTTTGGTTTTTTTAATTTTAATACTGGTAAATCTGCATCATTAGGGATTGGATACGATTCTGCTCAAAACATTGCCCGGATCGATTTGCATGCTGGTACTAATGAAGATTCGCAGTATGTGATAAGCATACAAACAAACCGGGGGATTAAATTTGAAGGAGCCGGCTTTGAATATTTGTTTCCAACTTCTAACGGACTCGCAGGACAGTATCTTAGAAGCAACGGTGCCGGAATACTTAGCTGGGGCGCGGTCCCGCCTTTAAACCCAGATTCGCTTGCTAAGTATAGTTGGGGTATAACAGGGAACCCTCCGGTGAATTCACCTATTAAATTTATAGGCACTACAGATGCCAATAGCCTCAGTTTTAGAATATATAATATTTTAGCCGGGCGAATCGACTCAGTACAAGGTAACACCTCCTTAGGTTTGCGGTCGCTTTTTTCAAACACCAGCGGCCAGGCAAACGTAGCAATAGGCAATCAGGCACTTTTAAATAACAGTACCGGATTATTGAATGTAGCTGTCGGCGTTGCATCCGCTTCTGCTAATACTACGGGACAAAGAAATGTAGCTATAGGCACAACTGCCATGGGGTCAAATACAACCGGTAACCGCAATACCGCTGTAGGTCATAATGCGTTAAACGCTCTTAAGACCGGAAACGGAAACGTGGCGGTAGGTAATAAGGCGGGCAAAAGCTTTGTGGCAGGTACCGGTAATACATTTATTGGTGATTCATCTAATGCTCCTATCGATACAGTTTCTTATGCGATCGGTATTGGTGCTTTCTCGTGGCCCGTATCTAATCAACTCTACTTTTCAGACTCGGTATATTCTATGCATTTAAATCTAAACGGAGGCAGTGCCGGAGATGTATTAACTACCGATGGTGCCGGTAATGCAACGTGGCAGGAATCGGGTAGCAGCGGTGTTTTTCAAACCAACGGAAGTGCTGTTTATAATACTAACAATGGCAATGTAGGTATTGGTATTTCTACTCCGCTGTTCAGGTTATCGGTAAGAGATGACAGCACGGTGAATGCTATGCTTAATGTAACCAGTTACGATTTTGGCGCCGGCGAAGGGGTGGGCCTGTATGTAAGCGATACTACAAACTCCATCCGTAAGCCACTTTCGTTTGCAGCATCTAATTATTATTTTGATACGGGTGCAGGTGGTAAGGTTGGTATTGGTACCGGTATGCCATCGGCTAACTTGCACGTAAATGGCAGTATGCGGTACGTAACCGGCAACGAGGCAACCGGTAAGGTGCTAACGGCTGATTCGGCGGGCAATGCCACCTGGCAGGGTACTGTTACACTGCACAAAAAGTTGGTCGTTTCTGCCGATAGTTTAAAGGTGATTCATTCCTCTCCGCAAAAAATAATAGAGGCACCGGGTGCCGGCAGATACATTGATATTATAAGCGTAAACTATAAAGTAAGTGGTGGAACGGATTACACTACTGAAACCGGTGGGGTGCTCGAACTTTCAAATGACGGTTTAACCCACCCGGCCGATTTATATGTAATCAATTTTAATGAAGACTCACTGATGAAAAAGCCTTTGGTGGCTTCGCCTCTTACACCTACCGATGCTGGTGCCGGCAATGTGCCGTTGTGGCTATCTAACAAAACCAATAACCCTGCCACCGGCACGCGTGATTTAACCCTGTATGTTACATATACAATAAACGAATACTAGTAGACCGGTTGAGTTTGAATTAACGGTGCAACTTTTTCATAGTAAAAAATAATTTTTTAATAGATATATGGCACGTAGCATAAAGGAAATATATGATAGTATGGATAGCGAGAGGCAGAACATGGCTTCGCTTACCACACTTGCCCCATCGGTTAACAGCGCACAAACCTTGTTGAGTGATTTAAACAGCCCCAGCAAGGTGGCCTACTGGCGCTTGTTTATGTGGGTGGTTAGTTTTGGTATTTGGGTGTTCGAAACCCTGATGGATTTATTTAAGGCGGATGTAGATGGCATAATCGCAAAATTCAGGCCGGGTACTTTGCGCTGGTACCAGGAGCAGGCTTTTTTGTTTCAGGATGGGCATGAGCTGACCTGGAATGCTACAGCACGCAAGTACGAGTATGCTACAGTGGATGACAGTCGTAAAATTGTAAAGCTGTGCAGCGCTACAGCTCCATCTAACATTGTAAGAATAAAAGCCGCAAAACTTGTAGGTGGTGAGCCTGCTGCGCTCAGCAGCGCAGAACTGGCCCGCTTGCAGGCTTACTATTTTATGACAGGCTATCCCATTAAGCTGGTATGCGTAAGCTATGCGGCTGATTTGCTGAAAGTAACAGGCACTATAAAGTATAATCCTTTAGCTGATAAAGAAGCTGTACGGCTGGCAGTAGAGGCGGTTATTAATGCCCACTTAAAGGCCTTGCCATTCGATGGTCGGTTTAACGTTAATATTTTGGTAGACAAGGTGCAGGCAGTAACCGGTGTTGAGGATTTTACAAGCGTAAGTATTGAGACCAAATACGGGCTGCTAAACTACGCACCGGTGGTGGATGAATACCAAACCAATGCCGGCTATGCGCGTATAGATACTGTAAGCTTCCCTCTTTCTTCTACCCTTACTTATGTGCCTTATGTTTAATATAGACTGGAACTTAATGATTGAGCACCTGTTGCCATGGCACAGGCGCAAACCCCGGTTCAGAGAGTGGATACATGTGCTGATACACCCTTTGATACAGTTGTATGCGGCTTTTCTAACCTATCGCGATGAGGTGCATTACAGGCTGGCTATTACCTCGCAGATAATTTTACTACAAAAATTGCTGAACGATAAATTTAACCAGGGCCTGCCAGCCAGGGCAGTCAGTAGTCAGTTGGGTTTATACAATGGCGCACCTACAGGAATATACATAAGCTATCCGGCGAGAGCGATTTTCCCCTTGTATTTGTGGAACAGGGTAGAGCAACGACCCAAAACATTTTTGTATAACAAATGGAAAACCGGTGTGCATTATAAAGTGGGTGAGCGGGTGGTACACAACGGCAAAATTTACAGGGCTGTTTTTAATAGTGTAAATAACAGCCCCAACGGTATTATACCCAAGTGGGCCATGGAGAACAGGCCGCTTACCTACTTGCGCAGTAAGCAGGAATTAGACGGCCAATACGATTTTGAAATACACATACCCATCGCCTGCGGCGATGTAAATGACATTGCTTTTGCAGCGCAGGTAAAAGCCCAGCTGAAAGAATACCTGCTGGCCGGTAAAAGATTTGAATTACTAAACTATTAACCAAGTATACATGAACAGATTAAAAACCACAGATAACGGCGGATTTCCTTTAGAGTTGGATGACTTACGCTGGCAGGAAGAAGCCGTGCGCGATGCTTTTAAAGGCCTTACTTCTTTTTTAGAAAGAGATAACATTATACTAAGCGGGGTTGCAATATCGGGGCTGGGTACTGCCAATACTACCTGGACAGAAGGCTATGTACTGATTAACGGCGAAGTATGCAAAGTAGATGCCCCCACTATTCCGCTCAATACTGTTAACCAGGCTTTTAGTACTTACATTGAAGTAGTGGTAGAGTACGATGCTAACGGTTTGGAGACATTTGAAAATAATGTGGCCTACGATACTTACGAAAAGCGCAAAGCTACTATTACTACTTATGCCACAGCGCAACCCGGTAAGACGCACTATATCGGTTTTGCCACGGTTAAGGATGTTATTAATACATTCATATTAAATTACACGCACCGGTTTACAGCCTGCCAGTCGTGGGCGCAGGGCACCAGTGTAGCTATAGCTCCTAACCAGAACCTGATACCGGTAGATAATGGCAGTGGCAACGTATTCAATATAAATATTGATAATGCTTTGCAAACCATGGTTGGCACAAGTACCACATTTCCTAATGGGACATGGCTGGCTTTTAAGTTTACAGGTAATGCCAATTCGCAAATTAAAATTGGCGATAACAACACTGAGTTTAAGACACCGCAAGGAAAAACGTTTGTATTTAGGGCAGGCGAAATTGCGCACTTTATTCAATTAGATGGTAAACTCCATTTAGTTAATGGTTTCCGGATCCCCGATGAGTGGATTACTGTTTCAGCTTTTGCATCCGGATGGCTCCCGTCACCTTTGCCGGTAAAGTATTTTAAAAATGAGCTGGATGAAGTGAGTATAATAGGGGCAGTATCTTCCAATACCTATACTACTGCAGAAAATGAACTGGTTTTTACGCTGCCGCTTGGTTACCGTCCTCAGCAGAGGGCGGTAATTAGAACCTGGGATTTTACTCAGGATGTATATTCTTCTATTCAAATAGAAACAGATGGGCGATTACTTTATTTTGTAAAGGGCTTGCATAATGATCATACGGTAACTATTAATTTTGATGGACATACAAGGTTTAAGGCTGCCTGATTTTAAGCTTTTGCCGGCTACCTTCCCTCATTCCCCGCTTTGTAAACCTCACATTACTGCCTGTTAAAGCTTAATTGAATGGCAGTGGGCTATTTTTAGGGGCATTTTCAGCAACCTTTCGGTACTTCAGGCGTATATATTTCTGTTAAGGGCATTCCCGGATTTTTTTCTTAAAAGTTTGGTGGAATACAAAATACACTTACTTTTATCACACAAATCTCTATTATGAAGAAAATATACCTCCTGGCAGTTGTTTTGTGCACTGCTCTATTATCAAACGCACAAATGCTAACCCCTACCGTAATAGCCAGCACAGGCGGTTTTTCAAGCAATGCCAACGGCAGCTTATCGTACACTGTGGGCGAAATGACCATGGTACAAACTTTTAGCGCCAACGGCAATATCCTTACTCAGGGTTTCCAGCAGCCTAACGATAACATTACCGGCCTGATAGATATGACCAAAGACGAGTTCGGTTCTTTTGTAGTATACCCTAACCCGGCTGTAGATAACCTGTCATTCGGTTTCCAGTTGCCAGAGGCTGCTAAAGTGAGCATCTCTCTTTACAACGCAGTAGGGCAGAAGGTAGCCGATGTTTACAACACTAACTACGACCAGGGTATGGTAGTGCAGCAACTAAACGTAACCACCTATGCAGCAGGTGTATATGTATTAACCATGAACGCCGTAGCGGCCGATGGCAAAACACATGTTACTTCTAAAAAATTCCAGGTTATCAACTAAGCTAACCTTGCTATAATTTATCAAAACGCCTCCGATGTTCGGGGGCGTTTTGCTTTATATACCCCTCAATCGGACTCCTCAATTTCCGCCTACATTTGCAATAGCTTTTTTTGGGTGTGTTAATTCAAAAGCGTTAATTCGCGCAAAATTAAATCGCACATGAAAAAACTACTACCCCTGTTTGTGTTTGCCTGCTCGGCATTGCTATCGCACGCACAAATGCTTACCCCTACCGTAATAGCCAGCACAGGCGGCTTCAGCAGCAATGCCAACGGCAGCTTATCGTACACGGTAGGCGAAATGACCATGGTACAAACCTTTAGCGCCAACGGCAACATCCTTACACAAGGGTTTCAGCAGCCTAATGATAACATCACCGGCCTTATAGATATGACTAAAGACGAGTTCGGCTCTTTTGTAGTATACCCTAATCCGGCGGTAGATAACCTGTCATTCGGTTTTCAGTTGCCGGAAGCTGCCAGGGTAAACATCTCTCTTTACAACGCAGTAGGGCAGAAGGTGGCCGATGTATACAACACTAACTACGACCAGGGCATGGTAGTGCAGCAACTAAACGTAACCACCTACGCTGCCGGTGTATATGTGTTAACCATGAACGCCGTAGCCGCTGATGGCAAAACACACGTTACCTCTAAGAAATTCCAGGTAATTAATTAATCGTATTTACTCCCTCATTCCTCATATATCTAAATTAAATCGCATGAAGAAAATTGTCCTCTTTTTAAGCGTGCTTATGGTGGTACTCACCGTATCGGCACAGGTGCCACAGCGTATGAATTACCAGGCGGTAGTTCGCACAGCTGCAGGTGTACCATACCCTAATAATACACCGGTTAAGCTTCGCTTTACCATACACGATGGCTCTATAGCCGGTCCATCGGTATATAGCGAAATTATAACCACCAGCACCAATGCTGTGGGCGTGGTAGCCGTAGCCATAGGCACCAACGGCAACCTACAGGTGGTTGACTGGGGTACAGGCTTTAAATATTTACAGGTAGAAGCCGATATTAATAACGCCGGCTACGTAAGCATGGGCGAAGACCAGCTACTAAGCGTGCCTTACGCTTTGTATGCAGCTAATGGCACACCGGGCGCTACAGGTAGCAACGGCCCCACTGGCCCTACCGGCCCTACCGGTAGTGCTGGCGGCAATGGCCCTACAGGTCCTACCGGCGTAGGCGTTACAGGCCCTACAGGCCCTGCCGGTGCTACAGGCGTGGGCATCACCGGCCCTACAGGCACAGGTGGTGGCTCTACTGGTCCTACAGGCCCAACCGGCCCTACGGGTGCGGGTGCAGGCCCTACCGGTGTTACGGGTAACACAGGCCCTACCGGACCAACCGGTGTTGGTACTACTGGCCCAACTGGCGTTGGCGTTACCGGCCCTACTGGTAATACAGGTTTAACAGGCCCTACAGGCGCGGGTGGTGGTACTACTGGCCCTACTGGTCCTACCGGCGCTAACGGTACATCGGTTACCGGCCCAACAGGCCCTACCGGTATCACCGGCCCTACAGGCACCGGTGGTGCACTTAGCGGTGGCACAGCCAACTATATAGCTAAATGGACCAGCCCTACAGCCATCGGCTTATCGCAACTACAGGATAACGCTACTGCAGTAGGTATCAACACGGCCCCTAACGCTACCGACCGTGTATTGCTTGCACCAGGCACCTTAAACGGTCTGCGTGTAAACAAAACATCAGCTACATCGGGTAGCTACGGTGTGGGTGTTCAGTTAGCCGGCGACTCTGGCCGTGCATTTCTGGGTTACAACTCAGCTTCTATACAATATGGCGGCTGGTTAGTTGGCTCAGCATCAGTGTTTGGTGCATCGGGTCGCGCTACCGTGGCTCCTGTATTTGGTGTAGGCTACTCTAACAGTGGCCCTGCCATAGTTGGTTTAGGTACCAGCAGCGCAGGTGGTGTGTTCCAAACTATCGATAGTTCAAACACCGGTTCCGGCGCATTGGTTGCTGCCTACCAGGGCGGTGTGCCGGGCTCTATTGCCATTTACGGCACCAACCGTGGCGATGGCGCTACTACCGATACTGCCTTTACAGGTATATATGGCGATTACGACGATAGCTACCTGTATGGTGTGGGTGTTGCCGGTATTGGTTACAACGGTGTATATGCTCCCGGCCAAAGCGATGTAGGTGTTTACGGTGCCGCAGGTACCGATGCAGGTACTTACGCCGTATATGCCCGTGGTAACACAGCTACTACCGGTACCAAGTCGGCTTCGGTGCCTACCAGCAAAGGCAACCAGTTGCTATACGCGGTAGAAAGCCCGGGCATCTGGTTCGAAGATTTTGGCAACGCCACGCTGGTTAACGGTAAGGCTACCATCAACCTCGACCCTCTTTACCTGGAGACTGTAGTAATAGATGCTGCACACCCTATGGTAGTTACTGTAACCCCACAAGGCGATTGCAAAGGCCTGTATGTAGTGCCGGGCACTACCGGTTTTGAAGTTAAGGAACTGGGCGGCGGCAACGCCAACGTAGCCTTTAGCTACCGCATTAGCGCCAAGCGCGTTAACTACCAGGACCACCGCTTTGGTTTCGACCCTATAGGCGGCAGCGGCGATACCCGTGCTAACAACCACTACGTAAAACCTTTCTCTATCAACGAGCAGGAGGTGCGCTCAGAAATGGCTGCCCGCAAAGCTACCCATGGCAACAAAAACTTCAGCCCTGCGGCGGCCCGTGCTGCCAAACAACTTAAAAGAACTGCCAAAGGCAACTAATTGATTTGTAACTGATTTAATACAAAGCCCCTCTGCAAAGAGGGGCTTTTTTTGTGGCTGTTAAGCTCCCCTCCGCAGGTTGACGGGGTGGTGTTGGTTCAGCCCCCGCAGAAGCCCCCTAAAATATATTTATGGCCATCTCTGCCCTGCTGGCTAGCAGGCGGCCCCTACGGGGCGCCAATTCAAATCTTCATATCAATTTCTACAAACAGGCGACCCACTACGTGGGTGCAAATGCAGGCAAACATTGTTACACGCATTGCATTTTTTAGCTCGGTAGAATTGGTTCAAGTAATACAGATTGTATCGCTGTGTTTCGCTCCGTTAGGAGCCGTCTGTTTGTAGAAAAACGGATAAGCGATGGCTGCGCCCCGTAGGGGCCGCCTGTGGCTGTTAAAGTGCTCGCCAGGGTTTTAGCTAAGCAGCACCCTGCGGCACAAAATTTATTTCGCCCCTGGTGTAACCTTTTTCATTTGTTGCCGTTTATATAATTACATAGTGCTTAAGTATAAAGAGTCGGGGGTCAGGGCCCGGCTCTTTTTTTTTGTGCCTACCCCAACACAGTAAAGTGAGAATGCGGAAGTACGAAGCCGGTAGGCACAGGTGGCTGCTTTGGCCGCCTACAGCTGAGTAATGTCAACGGCCTATTGTTTAACCACGCCATCCAGGTAGTTGGGCGGGTAAAACTTCTGTCCGTATTTTTCGCCTATGGCTATCAGGCGTGCCATAGCTTCGGGGCCGGGCGGTGAGGCGGGAAGAAATTCGCCCTGCGCAATGGGTTTGCCTATCTCCTGAAAAAAGGCATCTAAACCTGCCGGTACTACCACGCACCACAGGCGGGCCACTTTATCGCTTTTGTTTTTAAAGCCGTGCACTATACCACCCATGGGTATATTTATAAACGAACCGGTTACGGCAGTATACGTCCCCTCTTCGCTGCTTACTTCTACTTCGCCCTCCAGTATATGAAACGACTCCTGAAACCCTGCATGTGCATGCGGGCCGGGGCCGCCACCGGGTGGCACTACCATATCTATTACGGCATAAGCGCCACCGGTCTGCTCGCCCGAAATTACTATGCGATAATTACCAGTGCCTATGGCTAAGCAGGGGCCATCTGTTGGGCCTACTGCGGTTACTTTATTTTCTGATTGCATGTGGTGAGTTTGTATAGGATAAATGTAGCAGTATTTACATTTATATTCATAGCATGACTTAAGCCCGGCTATCTGCTTTGCTTAGTCGTGCCATGTCAACAGCATCAGGCCAGCTTTGAATCTATCCAGCGCTTAAGCATCAGCGTGCCGCTTAGTATCCGGTCGTCGGCGTTATGTTCCAGTTTATCCAGGTCTGCTTTAAATGATTTCATTATTCGTGCAGTAGCTTTTTTATCGCCACTGTGCCGGGCCAGCGTGCGCAACAGTTTTATTATCAGTTCGGCCGATTCGCGTTCTATTTTACGGCTTTTCATAAACCGCTGTAGTGATTTAGAGATATAAGGAAGCAGGTCGTGGTTGCCCAACTCGAACTGTGTAAGCAGGTGGAGCACTCGGGCAAACAGCACAAAATCGAGCCGGGTTTTATCATCAAACTCATCTACTATTTTGCGCAGGTACTTAAGCGCTATATCGTATTGGCGTAAATAGAAATGTGACAATGCTGCAAAATAGTATTGCAGCAGGTAATAGCTGGTGCGCAGTTTCATCTTGTTGCGGGTCCAGGTATATTTGTTTTTCTCAAACTGCTCTACCGCTTTGCTAAACTCGCCGGCATAGGCATACTGCATCAGTTTCCTTTCGCTGCTGAAATAAAAGATTTCGCACTTCAGGTTATGGTTGGCAGCCACATCTTTAAGTGTCAGCATTCCCTCTGCTTTTTTCAGCGCCATATCTGCTTCGGCAAACTTCTCGAGCAGGTAGCTGCGGTTGTAGTAGGTGGCCAATGCCGATAAGTAGCCATGGGGTGCCAGCTTCATAAACTGTGTGTTTTCATCGAAAAGGCGGACCAATTGCCCCGAATATTTAAAGGCTGCATTTAAGTTGTGCAGGCAGTGGTAGCACCATATTTTTACTTCCAGAAAATGTACGCGGGCCTGCATACTTAGTGCCAGCGAAATATCTTTCATGCGCGGGTCGTCTAAAATTTCCTGCGCCATGCGTTTGTCTTCCTCTTTAAGTGCAGTGCCTTTTTGTGTTAGCAGCAAAAATATTTTTTGCTGCAATGCTTTATACCCCGCCAGGTTGGCCAGGCGCTCTATGCACTGTTGCTCCAGCACAGCTTCCTCGCCACTAAACCTGTCGCGTATCTCTGTGTTGCCCAGCCTTACCACGCACGATCTTTTCCATTTAAGCAATTGTAGCTGGTGGGTAAACAACTCGTAATTGGTGGCTATTTCCATGGCCTCCTCTATATGCATGTAACAAAAGCTAAACAACTCTTTATTAAACAAGTGGTCAATCTCAATCTGCATTTTATGCAGCGTAGCCTCTATGGTAGAATCTTCGAAGTAGTTGCGCATACTGCGCAGCAATATTTTTTGCAGATACTTTTTTTCGTACGAAACATTCATGTTCGTATTGGCCAGTTTCTTTTTTATGGCTTCGTTGCTCATCTCTTTGCCACTATCCAGCAGGGCAAAAAGTTTTTTGTAGTTAGTGTGCGGAGAAAGCGAACTGTAGAGCTTAAAATACCTTCTCTCGTTAACCGACAGCGATTGTATAAGGTCGGTCAGGTTATCGCGCTTCAACTTTTTCATGCGCTTAAATTAAACGTAAAGCAGCCTTGTCCGTGCTATAAAGGCCCGAAATTTTACCGGGAGAGCAAACATCGGAATCCTATAATTGAGGGGTGTAGCGGCGCATAGAAACCCGCTGCCGCCCTGCATTTGGTGCCATCCGGGGGGCTTTGTGAATCCTACTTGCCACCGCAAAAAGTTGAAATGTTGGCCTCCCGGACGGGAGTGTGGTAAGGGCAGTGGGGTCTGACCTTCGATGCAGACCGTAGAACAGCCTTTAGTGCGTGCGATGGTATGCAAATAGAAATGCCATCTGGTTAAGGGGAGAGCTTTTGTTATTTTAAGAGCAAGCCAAGCTTATAAGCTATCAGCAGGAATTTTACATGTCGCTAAACGTATCCAAAAAATATTGGCGATGGAGCTTAACATCTAGCTTGGCAAAATCAGTAACCGGGTCGCCGAGTTCGACCTGCATTATTTGCTTTAGCTGGTTGTAGCTTAAGCCAGATACTTTGTCAAAGTAGATCTCTAAAAAATGAGCATTATCGGGCAGGTAAATTACTTCGGTAGCTCCAAACAAGTTTATAATATCCCGCAGCTCGCGGCGGAAATCGTTAAACCATTCAGGCTGTTGGTCTTTGTAAATGTTCCAATACCGGTAACCAGTGCCTATTTCTACGCAATGAGGGTAAAAGGTAAGTGAAAATGTGGAGCGGTCATTTTCAAAATAAATATCGGGCAAAGGGATATAGCCCTTATCATCATTATCGGTGCTGTCGTTGTCAATTCTGTATCTCCAACCACCGGCACCACGGTGGAAATAGTTTTTATTCTGCTTTATAAACGCTAACGAATTTAACAGGCTATACGATTGGCGTGCGGCGCCAGCCAGATTGCTCATGTCTAAATTATGGCTGCATGCAGCAGTTAAAATTACACTCATGTTTTTGGGATATACAATAGTAGATAAGTTGGACGGATTATTATTATGATGCCAGGTTTGCCTGGTATTGGTGCGCGGTATAGATTATATATATTTATGACTATGACAGATATTGAAATGCAACAACGCATCGATGCTCTATCTATGGATGAGTGGCAGAAACTGTTTGCCCTATTGCCTGCTATGAAAAGTCCAGAGGGAGGCAGCTATGGCTCGGTGGAAGTAAAAGAATATTCAGATGGTTCCCGCTCGTTCCCGTATACAAACCATGCAAAAATTGTGAATCAATTTATTGATAGAGTGTATGAGATGGATATTGTTATGCCGTTTGATTGGGGGCACTGGGAAGAGGGCCGGCGTATATTAAAAACCGAAAACTTTGATTTTAGCTCGCTGGATATGCTTACCCTTTGTAAATTGATTACAGCCATAGTACGCGCCGATAGATTCAACGATGGTTTTCTGCTTGGTTGTTTTAAAGATGGCACTTTTATAAGTATAGTTGAGGCCATGCAGGTGCAGAAAACAAAATAAGGCAGCGGATAAAGGCCATATACAAGATTGCGCAGGCGCGGGGAGGCGGGGTGGAAACCCTGCAGGTATATTATATCAGTAGATTTGACAACTTTTAAAAAGTTGTCAAATCTAACCACCCACCAAATAAAAAAGCGCTACCTCTAACGGGGTAGCGCTTTCGTTATTTTAAGAGCAGCTAAGCTTATTGGCCTAAGTAAGCCTTAAGCGCCTTGCTGCGGCTTTGAGAGCGCAGCTTGGTAATCGCCTTGTCCTTTATCTGGCGGATACGCTCGCGGGTGATACCCAGTTGCTCGCCTATATCTTCAAGGGTCATTGGGTGCTCTACACCTATACCAAAGAATAATTTAATGACTTCTTTCTCGCGGTCGGTAAGCGAGGCAAGGGTGCGCTCGGTTTCTATACGCAATGAATCCTTATAGTCCAAATGGCTATCGGTTTTATCGGCGTTGAAGTTCTCTAACACATCTATCAGGGCGTTGCTTTCACCATCGGTAAAAGGCGCATCCATAGATACGTGGCGGGCGCTGATACCAAGGGTAGCTTCTACTTCCTCTACGGTAATTTCAAGCACCATGGCTACTTCCTCCGGGGTAGGTTCGCGCTGGTATTTTTGCTCCAGCTCGCTGAACACCTTGTTTATTTTGGTCAATGAACCTACCTTGTTCAAAGGTAAGCGCACCATACGGCTATGCTCGGCCAAAGCCTGGATGATTGACTGACGGATCCACCACACAGCATACGAAATGAATTTGAAACCACGTGTTTCATCAAACTTCTGAGCCGCTTTTACAAGGCCCAGGTTACCTTCATTTATTAAGTCGTTGAGCGAAAGCGAGTTGTTCTGGTATTGTTTTGCCACCGAAACCACAAAACGCAGGTTAGCGCGGGTCAGTTTTTCGAGGGCAGTCTGGTCTCCGGCACGAATTCTCCGCGCCAAGTGCACCTCCTCCTCAGGGGTCAAAAGGTCTTCTTTACCAATCTCCTGAAGGTATTTTTCAATCGATTGGCTTTCGCGGTTAGTAATTGATTTGGAAATCTTTAATTGTCTCATTTATTGCCTCTTTATTTAAAAAATAGGTATAGGGTCGGTTTTAAGCGAACGCGAAAATAATCATTCTTGCTTAATCATAGCAATGTAATATTGAAAACGCTAAAAAGCAATACTTTGTTCAAATTTTATTCACTAAAACTGCCCTAAAACATTGTATAGACGCTTTAGACGGCTAAAAATTGTGCTGGTTGCGAAACCCTAACGATATTTTAAAGGAGGCAGGCTGTTATTAGCCAATAGCTTTTAAAACATCGGATGGGGGGTGTTTTATACAAGGTGAGGGGTAGCCTTTTGGCCGTCAGCTGAAGCAAACGGCAATAGATAAGCGGAATGCTACTCTGTTAATATGCGGGCTAAAGCCCTTAATTAATGCTACTCCTTATCCCGTACCGGCAGAAACTGCGCCAGCATGCCTTTGGCAATTAAATACTGGGCGGTGATGTAGGTGCTCATTATTACAATGCCTGCTATATTGAAGGGCTGCAGAAATTTGTTGATGGCAATAACCGAGTCGGAGAGCATAAACAGCAGGGCGCCGCCAAACACCAGGGCGAAGCTTTTGTCGCTAACGCGGCCGTAGCGGTTAATGGCAAACACCACCATGATGCCTATGGCGGTGGTGTATATTAAAACCGGGACAAGTATGGGTTTGGTGTGCTCGTTGCCGGTTATGCCCGGTATAAGTGCTGAAAGCAGGGCTACCAGGTAAATGGCCAGCGGCACCAGCACCCATACGCGTTTGCGCAGCAGGGTGGTTATGCTTTTGTTGCTTACCCCGCCAAATGATATAGTATATAGTATGTGGGTGATAAGAAAACTAACCAGCCCTACCAGAAACAGGTTCTCGTTTACAAACAGCAGCATAAGGGTTACATCGCCAATCCAGCTAAAGAAAAAGGCGGCCACCATAAGCTTGTGTATGCGGTTGAGCCCGCCGGCTGCCTGTATATAAAAGGCCACCAGGGTAGGCATTAGCAGGGGCTTGGTAATAAAGCGCAGCAGGTCGTTATTGGTTACCTCGGCAAAAATCTCGGTAAGGCCAACGGCAATAAAGAGGTATTGAAGGGGTTTCAAATGGGTTATTATGTTTTATGAAAATGGAAGGTAAGTATTTCTTCAAACAAAAAGTAGCCGGCAGTTTGCCGCCCCTCATTTTGCCCTGCGCAACAGAAAATAATTATATTAGTTTTTAATGCCCTTTCAATTAGCTCAATAAATAAACCTAACACACATGAACAGGATAATGCTTGTTTTTATTGCTCTGCTTGTAAGTAGTGTATTACCAGCCCAGCAAAAAATATATTACGATAAAGACTGGAAACGAACCGATAAAAAGCAAGCTGCGTACTACAGAAAAGTAAAAGAAAAGAACGGCCTGTTTACTGTTACCGATTATTATATATCAGGCAAATTGCAGTTTAAGGGTGTGTCAGGCACCAATGCTGACTCCCTTGATTTGAGAGGAAAGGCTGTTTGGTATTACGAAGAGGGCGGCATCTTCCAAACCACCACCTATATAAATGGAATTCCAGACGACTCGAGCCTGCAATACTACCCCAACGGAAAAGTAAAGGCATTAGCTTTTTATAAAGATGGCAAGGTGGAGGGCCCTTTGGTAGAATATTATCCCAATGGCAGCATAGCGGGTAAGGCAGATTATGTGAATGGCCAACTAAATGGCACCGTAGTTAAGTATAAAAGCCCGGATGATATAGATTACAGGTTAGAGTATAAAGATGGCGTATTGAACGGGACCTATGAATTTTACAGTAACGACAATAAGCTTTTTAATAAAGGAACCACTAAAAACGGAGTAAAAGAAGGCACCTGTTACGATTATTATTACGACGGAGAACTGAGGTGCGTATATACCATCCGTGATGGTAAATTGGATGGCAACTATGTAGAATTTTCTCCTGAAAAGGATACAGCCGGTTATGGTATTTTCAAAAATGGTGTATCGGTTTACTTTAAGTCAACCAATATGGGTCAACTTAATGGAAGTACTTTTAGTAATGAAATGAATGTTGTAAACGGAATAGAAGAGTGGAAAATATACCGCGATGGCCAGTTGGTGATTGAGTCCTTTTATAAAGATGGGTTGTTTTACGGCCAATGGAAGGTTTATAATTTCGATGGCTCAAAACTATTTCAAACTTTAGATTTTACCACGAACAAACTCTGCAGCGAAGATTACCTGCAGCCGGTTGAAGAGCGATTTAGGCCATTTTTAAAGCTGGGTGAGCGGTTTGGTTTCATTAACCTGTTGTCGGCTGCAGAGCGCTGCCAGGAAATGACTCTTACTGCTAATATTTTGACAAGTAGGGAACACCCTGTGTACCATGTTGAACATAGTGGCACAAAGGCAAATAACCCTGAAGAAACCAGTGCCGACCGCAATATTGTAAAAAACTACATCGACCCTTCGAGCACCGATGCTTACAAACAAAAGAACAACTGCGTGGAGCATGGGAACTATAGCGGTGTTACCATTTGCTCCAGAGAAATCAATGGTATATACTACAAGGTTCATCTTTCTACCGACTGGGAAATATTACAAAAACTGAAAAAGGAAGCTGAACCCAAGGACCTTGAGATATACTTTTATTGCAGGCAAATGGAAAACCGCGACTACGATTTTAATAAAGAAGAACGGCCGGAAAGAACCATGGCCTTTTCCCTTTCAAAAGCTACAAAAGAGGCTTTTAGGAAAAAGAAATTAGACAATATATCCGTTATAGGAGTTTTAGAACATAAGTTTTGGAATACAGATGATTTTTCAGGATTGTCTGCCTATAGTGCGTTTGAAGAAGAAATCGGAAAATAACGCTGGCACTCTGGCCGGGCCGACCGCAATTGCCAAAATCTGCCAAAAATGGTGAGCACTGACAATACGTTCTGACATTGTTGCGTCACCTTAAAACGAGAAAAAAGGTGACAAAAGTTTTTTTGCGGTATGAGCCAAATCATTGAAACCCGCGTCAGTATTGGGTTTTATTTGCATTTACTTAACACAGAATTTTAAGTTTTTAGCAAAAGCAATATATTTTTGTAACAAAATTTTTGTGTTGGCATTAAATCTGACAACACAGCAATCATTATCAAACCAATTAAAAACAAAAAGGAAATGGCAACAAACAACCTTCAAGACAACCTGAAAAAATATTTTTATTCAGGTGTTGGACTAGCTGCTCACACCGCAGAGGTAGTTCAAAAAGGAGTAAACGAATTAGTAAAGAAAGGCAAAGTTAGCGAAGCTGACGGCAAGAAACTGGTAGGCGAAGCTATCAAGAAAGTAGAATCTCGCCGTCCTGAGATTGAAGCTAAGTACAACGAAGCTGTTCACAAATTCGTAAAGCTTACAACTTCTGAAGTATCTAAACTTCAAAAGAGAATTGAAAAACTTGAAGGTCAGTTGAAAGTTAAGGGTGCTTCTGCTCCTAAGGCTGCTGCCCGTCCGGTTGTAGCTAAAAAGAAAGTAGTAAAGAAGAAGGCTAAGCCAGCTGCTAAACCAGCTGCTGCTGCTTCTGAAACTGCTGCTGCTTAATTAGCGACTGATAGTTTTCTATATATATAATGCCGTTCCCTTCCCCGGGGGCGGCATTTTTATTTAATAGCTACCAGGTAATTTGGCGCAATGTTTTTCTAAACCTACGGGCTGTCAAATCATTTTTTATTTTTAAACCGAAATGATATTCGACCAGACGTTTAGAAACCTGAATAGAACCCGTGAAATTCTGGGCATACTTATAAAGTATGGTTTCGAAGATTTTATAGCCAACAGCACCCTGCGCAACCTGGTAACAGAGAGCATGCGTATAAAATGGCTGCGCGACGAAAAGCCGGTGATGTCGTACACCCGCTTTGAGCGTGTGCGCATGGCCGCCGAGGAGTTGGGCCCTACCTTTATAAAACTGGCGCAGGTACTAAGCAACCGCCCCGATATTATACCCGAGGGGCTGGTAAAGGAGTTTGAAAAGCTGCAGGACAGGGTGCCGCCGGTGCCGTTCCCCTTGGCTAAAGAAATAGTAGAGCGCGAGATAGGGATGAAGCTGGAGGAGGTGTTTGAAGAGTTTGCCGAAAAGCCCATGGCCAGTGCCAGTATAGGGCAGGTATATAAGGCCAAAATGCTGACAGGCGAAGAGGTGGTGGTAAAAGTGCAGCGCCCCAATGTGGCCGAGATAATAGAGCAGGACCTGAGCATAATAAAGGAGGCCGTGCGCCGCATGGACCGCTATATGAAAAAGCAGGGCGTGCTGAACGGCGAAGAGGTAGTGCGCGTGTTTGAACGGGCCATTACCAAAGAGCTGGATTATCAGAACGAGGCACGTAACATTGACCGTTTTCGCACTACGTATAAGCACCGCACCGATTTTTATGTGCCGAGGGCTTACCGCGAATTCAGCACCCGCAAAGTGCTGATAATGGAGTTTGCCAAGGGCTGCAAAATTACCGACGTAGAGCAGCTAAAGGCCTGGAACCTAAGCCCGGCAAGAATTGTAGAGAAGGGTATGGATATATACCTGTCGCAGATATTTGAGTTTGGGTATTTCCACGGCGACCCGCACCCGGGCAACATATTGGTAAACCAGGAAGGTACCATTATACTATTGGATTTTGGTATGGTGGGCCAGCTGATGAAGAAAGACAAGTATGCCTTTGCAGGTATATTTATAGCCATGAGCCGTTTTGATGCGCGTGAAATGGCTACCCAACTGAAAAAGCTGGCGGTAGAGGACAACATTACCGACATGCGCCAGTTTGAATACGACCTGAACGACCTGATAGAAGACTACGCCCACCTGGATGTAAGCGAAAGCTCGATACAGGATGTAATACAGCGCCTGCAAAAGGTAATGTACGATTACCACATTACCGTACCCGGTGGTGTGTTCCTTATCTTCCGTGCCTTTGCCATACTGGAGGGTATTGGCAAAAAGCTGCACCCTAACTTTAAAACCTACGAATTTATACGCCCCTACGGGCAAAAGCTACTTACCGACCAGCTTAAACCCGAAAACCTGGCGGCTGAGGCCTCGCAGCGGTTCTCTAACCTAACCGGTTTCTTAAACAGTTTCCCGGTAGAGGTGCGCGGCATATTGCAACAAATAAGCAAGGGCAAACTACACAGCGAAATAGAGTTGCAAGGCTACGGCTATGCACTTAAAAAGTGGGACAGCATCAGCACCCGTCAATCGCTGGTAAATATTATCTGCGCCCTTATGATTGGCTCTTCTATAGCCCTGCTGGGCCACTACCCCGAGGAGATGCAGTTTGTATGGGGCATCAACAAATGGAGCTTTATTGGCTATAGCTTAGCCGGTGGACTGTTTGTGGTGTGGCTATATGCTATATCGCGGAGGCAGGTGTATAAGTAGGCTGCTGTTTTCCGGTGGTTGAAACCAGCGGCAACAGATAAAAGGATTATATCTGTTTGATACCAGGCTAAAGCCTGGAAAATACAGAGGCGGCTCCTACGGAGCGCAATACATCGCATTGTTTTTTTCTACAAACAGCTGGCTCCTAACGGAGCATTAAATGCAATTACAGAGTTGGTGCCTGTTTGGCTGCGGACTTTAGTCCGCACTATAAAAAGATTTTCCGCTTATCAAGGTGCCGGTGGTTTCAACCGCCGGTAATGTATTGGAGACTGCCAACTTGTATTACTGCGGCAACAGTACATGAAAAATAGTACCCTGCGGTTTATTCTTCTCCACCCATATTTTGCCGCGGTGGCGTTCCACTATTTTTTTGCTGAGGGTTAAGCCCAGGCCGGTGCCGCTGTATTTTTCGCGCGGGTGCAGCCGCTGAAAAAGTTCAAACACTTTTTTGTGGTATTGCTGCGGTATGCCTATGCCGTTATCGGCAAAAGATAACTGCACCTGCTTTTTGGTTTTGCGGGCGCTTATTTTTATCACGGGCTGTTTGCTTTCGTTGTACTTTATGGCGTTCTCTACCAGGTGGTGAAACAGCTGTAGCATCTGCACGCGGTCGGCAATTATAACCGGTAGCTTACCGCACTTAAGGGTTACCTTTTTTTCTTCTATTAAGTGCGTCAGGTTCTTAACGGTTTCGCAGCATACAGCCGCCAGGTCTACCTCGGCAAGGGGTGTTTCGCCCAGGTTTATTTTACTCAGGCTAAGTATATCTTTTACCAATCCATCTAACCGGTGGGTGGCACCGGTAATGTATTTCAGGTACTCTTTGCCGGTAACATCCAGCTTATTGCCACTGTGCTTTTCCAGCAGGTGCACAAAACTGCTGATGGTGCGCAGCGGTTCTTTCAGGTCGTGGCTGGCTGCATTGGCAAACTGCTTCAACTCGTTGTTCGACATCTCGAACCGGTGGATATAGCTGGCCAGTTCAAAATTCTTCAGCCGGTCTATTATCGCGTTTTTTTCGGCCAGTTCTACATCGTGGCGCACTATGGTATCGTTGTAGGCTTTCTCCATTTCGTGGCGGTGCAGCTCTTCGCGCAGGCGGGCATATTCGGTGCCGTAGGTAAGGGCTTTTTCAAACTGGCGCATATTTTTATAGCACAGGCTCATGGCCCGCAGCAGTGCTGCCAGCTCGGTTTTGCTATTGCTTTTGCGCAGTATTACTTCGGCCTGTTTCAGGTTTTCCAGCGCCTCTTTATACTTTTTCTTATCGCTGTGTGCGTTGCCTATGTTGATGTACGATATAGCAATGCTTACGGGGTTGCGTCCTTTTTTGCGCAGTGCTAAACTGCGGTGCAGATAATCCAATCCTTCCTGAAATTTGCCCTGTTTAATTTTAAGTGTACCTATGTTGTTGCAGGTAAGGTAAATGCCTTCGGTATCCTGTATTTGCTCAAACATAGCCAGGGCGGCATTTAGTTTAGTCAGCGCCTGGCGGTAATTTTTTTGGTAAAAGTAATACACGGCTATACCATCGTGGCAGCGGGCTATACCATTGTAGTTGTCTATTTGCTGGTAGTATTGCAGTGCTTTTTCCAGGTTTTCTTTGCGTAGGTGTATATTCTCTTTGCGCCGGTTAAGTATTGCCAGGTTATAATACAGGTCGGCTATATCTTTTAGTTCGGCGGTTGTTTTATCGGTATAAGCCAGCAGTATGTTCAGCGCGTTCTGGTAGCTCTCCTGTGCTTTTTGCAGCTCGGTAAGGTAGAAGTAGTTAACCCCCATGGTTTTAAAAACCTCGGCTACATCGCGGCGGTTTTCGGGTGTGGGGGTAAACTGCAAAGCTTTTTCACAGTAGGTAAGCGATGTGGTATAATCATTTCTTAACCTGCAAAAATAGATAGCCAGTTGCAGGTGTGCTTTGGCGGTTAGTGGTTTGTCGTCGGTTTTTATAGCCAGCTGCAGGGCCTGGCGGGCATAGGTAAAGGCCGGCTTGTCCCGCTCGCGGTTATAGTGCTCGCTAAGTTGCAGCAAGGCGCGTATAGCTGCGCTACCCTCGGTAACGCGGGCAGTTTTGCGCAATTGGTCAAGCTTTTTGTTTTTAGCGGGGGCCATAAAAGTGTAATCAACTAAAGATACGAGATATTATAATAGAACGGCTTTTTACCCGAAAGGTTTACCTTTAAAACGTTGTTTTTTTTCATACTATCTAGAATTAATGAGATTCTAACATATTGGTAGTCAGATGATATGAGATTTAAATGAATGTTAGTAATTAAACGCAAACAGGCTACCGGTTAACCGGTAGCCTGTTTGCGTTTGGAGCGCCATAGGGCGGGTGCTAATGGAAGGTAACAGTCATCTCTACCCTTCTGTTTTTCTGGCGGCCTTGCGGCGTTTCGTTGGTAGCTATTGGCTTGGTTTCGCCATAGCCGTAAGTGTCCAGGTAATCGGCTTTTACGCCTTTTTTGGTCAGGTATTTTTTAACGGCATCGGCACGTTTTTGCGATAGTATCATGTTCTTCTCATCGCTGCCTACGTTATCGGTATGGCCTTCAATCCTTAATCCGTAGTTAGGTTTTTTAACCAGTAGCGATGCCAGCGAGTTAAGCGATGGGAACGAGCTGCTGCGGATGATATCTTTACCGGTTTCAAACTCAAGGTTCTCAAATGCGTATTTGATAGTCTCCAGCTCTTTCTTCTCCAGCTTAGGGCAGCCCTTGTTCTCTGGTATACCCGGTATGGTAGGGCAGGCATCGTCTTTATCAAACACACCATCGTTATCTTTATCCGGGAACGGACAGCCTAAGTTCTCTTTAGGGCCGGCAGTTTGTATACACTTATCTTCGTTATCGTAAGTGCCGTCGCCATCGGTATCAGGGCAGCCAAAGTGGTCTTTGTCGCCGGGCACATCAGGGCACAGGTCTGTCTTATCCGGTGTGCCGTCTTTATCGCGGTCAGGGCAGCCGTTAAACTCCGGCAAGCCTGGTGTGTCGGGGCACTCATCCAGCTTATCTACTATACGGTCGCTATCGCGGTCTGGGCAGCCGTAAAATTCAGCAGGGCCTTTGTCGAACACGCACGAGTCGTTCATATCGGCTATGCCATCCAAATCTGCATCGGGGCAACCCTGCAGTTCTTTAGGTCCGGCATTATCCGGGCATTTATCTTCCGTATCGGTTATGCCATCACCGTCGCGGTCAGGGCAACCCTGCGAGGCACAGGTGCCTTTCTCTTTCTTGCACAGGTCTTTCTTGTTGCTTACACCGTCTTTATCGCGGTCGCGTTTTTTGCCATACGGTATGGTAATTTTAAGCGCTACGTGTATATCCGCATTGTATACAAACTTCTTGGCAAATAGCCCCAGTAAGTCCTGTGTGCCTATAATAAGCGGACCCATGCGCAGGGTAGTTCCTAAGCTGAAGTTGCCAAGGGCATCATACGTCATAGGTATATAAGCGCCAAACCAGGCGTGGTCGTATTTAGGGGTAAGGGTAATAGACGAGGTGTGGTGTACCATGTTGCGGTTAGGCGCCATGTTGGGCGATATAACACCCGATAGGTTTAAGCCCAGGCCGTAAGCAATGTTGTAATCTACAAAAAGGTTGATGCGCGTAGGCAGCCACATGGTAAAGTTGTCTTTGTTTTGTGTATAAACAAAGCGGCTGCGGATGGTGTCATCTATACTCTGCAAGCCATCTGGAAACTTGGCATCTTTCACGTTCCAGTTCTGAATGTTTGCTGTAAAGTTGCCGCTGTATTCTCCTCTTTTGTAGCGTATGGCGCCCAGGTCTACCACACTTATACCGGCAGCAAGGGTGTAGCGGTTCTGGTCTAATCGCCACTCATCTTTACAATCCATCTGGTATTTATACTTATCTTTTTTAGGCCTCCACTCATACACGGCACCAAAATCTACCCCTACCGATGGTGGTGCATATCTAAAGCTGAACAGCTCTTTTGCTGCCTTGCCGATATCATCTGCCGGATAGCCTTTAGATGAAACCAGGCCCTGCGAGTAAGCATACTGTGCCTCGGTTTGAAAAATGGAGATGGTGTCGAAGTTTTCCCATTTGTAACTCAGGTCTTTTACATAAGCATATCCGGCGGCTATACCCTGCAGCAATTTAAGCGTACCGCCTACTTTTACCATGTGGGCGTCTTTATCGTACACCACGCGCGAGTAGGTAAGGCCGTAATCTATCCAGGTATGGCTGCGGGTATTTATATTGGCATTGGTAAGGCCCTTGTTCAGGTAATTGAGCGCATCCTGCGCCTTGTTACCGGCGCCCAGGTAAGCAATACGGGCAAAGGTTTCGTCTACTTTATCAAGGTTAAATACCGAGTTGATGTTGTAGCTAAATGCAAAAGCGTTCTTGTTTTTGTTTTCGCCTTTGCCCCAGCTTACCATAAATGATAGCGGGCCCTGCACCTGCATGCCATAGTAAGCAGCTTTATTGCGGCCATTAATACGCTCACGCATATAGGTATCCTGGAAATTTTTGGTAGTGTCTATATATCCCTTTTTCAAAAAGGTTTTGCGGTCTACACCCACATAGTTGTTGCCGGCATTAAAACCAACTCCTATCAGGTTTATATCTACCTGAAACCGGTTATCGGCTATGGCGGGGTTCCAGCCTACATTGGTTACACCCCCATAAGGGCTGCTGCGCAAACCGGTAAATAGCTGGGCATTGGCCAACTGAAAAAAAAGTATACCAAGTGCGGGAAGGAGTAAACGTTTCATCATATAACACAGGTTAGTTTCGTGGGCGAATATAACCTACCTAAGCCCTAAGCACAGTAATGGGGCAGGGTATAGTTGTAAACAATAAAGTTTGAATTGTTTGGTTTTGAGGGTGAAAGTGATTTATGGAATTGGAGAAGTTGTCTATAGCGTGGCCCCTCAATATGTCCGAAATAACCCCTAAAGGGTTTTAAACCCTTTAGGGGTTAGCATGTAATGGCATGAAGTGCAACAATATAATTCGCGCAGGCAATTTTGCACACAGATTCCCTTATACTTGCACCAATGAAATCCTCTTCAAAATTTCTTATCACCATTTTTGTAATTACGGCCCTGTGTGCGGTGGCGCAGGTATTGTGGAACATGAATGCCCCTGAGGCCTACCGCTATACCAACGGCTATGTGCTGCTGGGTATTTTTTCGCTTTCTATTACGGCCATTCACCTTTTTTTAATGCGGGCGGCTGAAGGTAAACCCCAGGCTTTTGTAGGTAAATACATGGCCAGTACGGTGTTTAAGTTTATGTTTTATATGATGCTGTTGGTGGTGCTGCTGCTATTTACCGAAGGTGACAAGAAGATACTCATCCTGCATTTTTTGTTTTACTATGCCATATTTACAGTGGTAGAGGTGGGCTTTTTGTACACCGAACTACAGAAAATGAAGAAGTAGGTGTAAATATTTAAAAGTCAAAGGCTTAGGTTTGGTTTTGGGGCGGCTGGCAATGGGCAGGCTGTTTTTTGCAAAACCAAGGGTTAAATCTCCCTGATTTTTACAATCAATCATTTCTACAATTCCTATATTCTTTTATGTTTGCACCGCTTTTTGAAAAACGGCCATGAAATATACCCTTAATACATACCTGAAACACATATCCACAGCGGTTTTCATCGCTTTTTTGGCATCTTTTTCGTTCGGCGCGTTTGCGCAGGAGCATGAGGGCCACGGAACTGAAACGGCAACTACTACCGAACACCACGAAGCTGCTGCCGGTGAGCACCATGAGTCTGCTGCCCATGGCGAAGGGCATGGTGCACCTGAGAAATTTGATGCGGGTAAAATGATTACCGAGCACGTAAGCGATGCGCACGACTGGCATATATTAGACTGGGGTGGCCACGCTGTAGCAGTGCCGCTGCCTATTATACTTTATACAGATAAGGGCATGGACTTTTTCATGTCGAGCAAGTTTGAGCACGGCCATGCGGTAGTGCCGGGCCACTATAACTACATGCTGAAGCATAACAACATAGTAGCTGTAAACGAAGCCGGAGAGATTGACGAAGCTGCTACTGCTAATGTGTATGATTTCTCTATTACTAAAAACGTAGCTACCCTGTTTTTCAGCGTAACAGTTCTTATACTGGTTTTCTTATCGGTAGCCGGAGCTTACAAAAAGAACCCAAACAAAGCGCCAAGCGGTTTACAATCATTTATGGAGCCACTTATCATCTTCATTCGCGATGATGTGGCCAAGCCGGCCATTGGCCCTAAGTACGAAAAGTTTCTGCCTTATCTGCTTAGCGTGTTCTTTATTATCCTTATCAATAACTTACTGGGCCTGGTGCCAATTATACCGGGTGGTGCTAACCTTAGCGGTAATATCGCCTTTACTATGGTATTGGCAG
Organism: Chitinophagales bacterium; assembly: GCA_035299425.1. Classification (GTDB taxonomy): domain Bacteria; phylum Bacteroidota; class Bacteroidia; order Chitinophagales; family LD1; genus Bog-950. The sequence goes on from DATGWP010000126.1 coordinate 34,863, forward strand.
TAGGTACCTTTATTATTACCACCATTAACGGCACCAAGCACTACTGGCACCACATTATAGCTATGCCGGGTGTGCCTAAGCCGGTATTGTTGATTCTAACCCCCATCGAAATTCTGGGTGTGTTCCTTCGTCCTTTCGTATTAATGATACGATTGTTTGCCAACATGACGGCGGGCCACATCATCGCCTTATCTTTCTTTGCCCTTATCTTCATTTTTGGTGAGCTTAGCACTGGTGCAGGTTTTGGTGTAAGTATAGTTTCGATAGCATTTACCGTATTTATGGGATTGCTTGAAATACTGGTTGCTTTCTTACAGGCGTATGTATTTACCTTGCTAAGCGCTATGTATTTTGGCAGCGCTGTTGAGGAGCCTCACCACGGTGATGCACATCATTAATAGATTAGATTAAATTTTTTATAAACGCTTTTTTTCATTTTTAAAATCAATTATCATGCTTAACACAGTATTATTGGAAGCAGCTGGTCTAGGAATTGGTTACGGTATCGCAGGCTTAGGCGCAGGTATCGCAGCTCTGGGTGCAGGTGTTGGTATCGGACAAATCGGTAAAGGTGCTCTTGAGTCTATCGCTCGTCAGCCAGAAGCCGTTAACGACATCCGTTCTAACATGATCCTTACTGCCGCCCTTGTAGAAGGTGCAGCTTTCTTCGCAATGGTTGTTGGTCTTTTGGTTGTATTCAAAAGCTAATAATCGAAAATTTTTCAGGGCAGCAAAAGCGGTTGGCTGCGTTGCCCTGATTCTTTTTGAAATTGATTTTTGTTATTTGTTTTTGCCTTTAATCTCAATACTTAATACTCAATACTAAATACTCTCTAACATGGAATTAGTAAAACCCGCGATAGGCCTCGTATTCTGGATGTGCGTTACATTCAGCATCCTTGTATTTATACTTGCAAAATTTGCCTGGAAGCCGATTTTGACAATGATAAAGGAGCGCGAGCAAGCCATCGAAAACTCATTGAACGAAGCCAATAAAGCCCGCAACGAAATGAGCCAACTGGTAGCTAAAAACGAAGAGCTTTTAAACCAGGCTAAAGAAGAAAGAAACCAGATTTTGCACGATGCCAAAGAAGCGGCTGAGCGTGTAAAGGCTGATATAGTAGCCCGTGCGCAGAAAGAAGCTGAAGAGAAAATACAGATGGCTTTCCGCGAAATAGAAATTCAGAAGAAAGCGGCTATCGTAGAAGTAAAGAATGCCGTAGGTACTATGGCCCTTGAAATTGCTGAGAAGGTTATCCGTAAGGAACTGAAGAGCAATACCGAGCACGTAGAGTATGTAAACAAGTTAGCCAAAGAATCGAACCTGAACTAAGATGAGCTCACACAGAATAGCATCACGATATGCAAAATCGCTTATTCAACTGGCCGGCGAACAAGGCAAGCTGAATGACGTATTTGCCGATATGAAAAGCATAGATGGCATTTTTGAAAACAGCCGCGATTTGAAGCTGATGTTCAAAAGCCCGATTATACCTGCTGACAAAAAGTTGCTTATAGTGAGCAAACTATTTGAAGGTAAAATCAGCGACCTGTTGTTCCGCTTCCTGACCCTGATGATAAAGAAGGGAAGAGAAGTGCACTTTCACAGCATGGTAGAAAGCTTTATACTGCAATACAACGAGATAAAGAACATTACACCGGTAATTATAACATCGGCCGTAAAGCTGGATGCTACACTGGTGCAGGGTATATTAAATGCGCTTAAGACCAACGAAAAACTAGGCGAAATAGAACTGAAAGAAGTGATTGACGAAAGTATTATCGGTGGTTTTATACTTACCTATGGCGATAAGATGCTGGATAACAGCGTTATCAGAAACCTGTCAGGTTTCCGCGGTATAGTAGACGACGATTCGTATATTAAGAAATACAGTTAATACCACCCCAAACCCCTAAAGGGGCTTTAAATGCAAAAAGGCAACTCTATTGGGTTGCCTTTTTGTATTAATAAAGCAAAGGCTGTTGTAGATCTGCGCCGCAGGTCAGGCCAAGCCGGCCTGTTTGACGTTTTCAATACTACAGGCGGCACCTACGGTGCGCAACAACCGGCTATGTTTTTTTTTTACAAACAGGCGACCGCTACGCGGTGCATCATTGCATTTACGCTCCGTTAGGAGCCGACTGTTTGTAGAATAATCAATGCAAAAACGTATTGCGCACCGTAGGTGCCGCCTGTTTAATTTTCTCTTTATCTTAGCGCAAGCAGGGTTAGTTATGCTTCTTCAATAGAGCTATCTGCGCGCTGTGGTAAATATCGTGGTGCACCAGCCCGTGTATCATTACATACCAGTTAAATTTTTTGCCGGGCACCAGCTCTTCCAGCTTTTCATCGCTAAATCCCTCAAAGGCATTTACCAGTTCGGTTTGGCTGGTTTCAAGTTGTTGTAGGGCTGCCAGCCAGCTGGCTTCGGTAGGTTCGTAATTGGTAACCCAGTCAGCCTCCGAGTTTATTTCTACCGAGTAGGTATTGTTGCCTTTCAGGTATTCTATTACAAACCTGCGCCAGCAGTGCATGTGCCTTACATACTCATATATGTTATGCGAAAAATGCGGCGGCTTGTTGAATGCCATTTGCCAGTTAATATCCTTTAGTATCTCCTGCACTGTATTGCCATGCCACATAGGGCCCTGCCAGTTGCGCTTAAGCAGCTTGGCTATGCGTATAGTTTCTGTATTCATATTTTGAATATAGGCAGAAATTTTTTCTGTATTTAAAGTCTCCGCCGCGGCGGAGACTTAGGGGCGGTTCTATTTTTTTTATGTTTGCCCCATGAGTAAAATAAACTTCTACGCAGGGCCGGCTATATTACCGGCAGAGGTATTAGAGCAGGCACAGGCAGCTATAAAGGATTTTGCAGGCACAGGCCTGAGCATATTAGAAATATCGCACCGCAGCAAAGAGTTTGTAAAGGTATTGGAAGAAGCCCGCGCCCTGGTAAAAGAGCTAATGCACCTGGATGCTGACCGCGAAGTATTGTTTTTGCATGGTGGTGGACTGTCGCAGTTTCACATGGTGCCTATGAACCTGCTGGGCGAAGGAGAAACAGCCTCTTACTTTGATACCGGTACCTGGGCACACGGCGCGCTGGAGGAGGCAAAGCTGTTTGGCAACGTACACGTAGCCTGCTCATCTAAAGATAAGAACTACACATACATACCTAAAGAGTATACCGTAGCACCGGGCTCTAAGTACCTGCACCTTACCAGCAACAATACAATATACGGAACGCAACAGCAATTCCCCCTCGCCCCTCGCCCATCGTCTCCTGTACCATTGGTGTGTGATATGAGCAGCGATATTTTTTCGCGCGAGATGGATTATAACCAGTTTGATTTGATATACGCAGCCGGGCAGAAGAATGCAGGGGCAGCGGGCACTACCATAGTAGTAGTAAACAAAAATATACTGGGCAAGGTTAACCGCCGCATACCCAAAATGCTGGACTACCGCAAGCATATAGAGAAAGAAGGTATGCTAAACACACCATCGGTGTTTGCCATCTATGTATCTTACCTTACCCTGTTATGGATTAAAAAAGAGGGCATACAAAACATAGAAGCGCGCAATAAGCGCAAGGCAAGCAAATTATATGCAGCTATAGATAACAGCGAGCTGTTTGAAGGCACGGTAGCCAAAGAAAACCGCTCGCTGATGAATGTATGCTTTAACGTAAAAGATAAGGCGCTGGAAGAGAAGTTTGTTCAGTTTGCACAGGCAAGGGAAATAGTAGGTATTAAGGGCCACCGCAGTGTAGGCGGCTTCCGCGCCTCTATCTACAACGCTATGCCCGAGAGTGGGGTAGATGTGTTGTGTGAAGCTATTGCTGAATTTAAAGGATAGCAGTGCTATTCTACAACAGCCTTCTTCTTCATAAACTGCATATCGTACAGTTTTTTGTAATAGCCGTTTAGCGCCAGCAACTCTTCGTGGCTGCCAAACTCTTTTAGCTCGCCCCTATCCAATACCATAATTTTATGTGCATGGCGTATGGTAGATAAGCGGTGGGCTATAACAATAGAGGTCCGGCCTTTAACCAGCGTTTCAATAGCATTTTGTATCAGGTGCTCGCTCTCGCTATCTATGCTGCTGGTGGCTTCATCCAATATCAATATGCCGGGGTTAAACACTAATGCACGCACAAACGAGATAAGCTGTCGCTGTCCCATAGAGAGCGTAGCGCCGCGTTCCATTACCATATAATCGTAACCACCCGGCAGACGGCTGATGAAGTTGTGGGCGCCCACCAACTTAGCGGCGTGTATTACCTGCTCGCGTGTAATATCTTCTTTGCGTAGGGTTATGTTCTCGAACACGCTGCCGGCAAACAGGAATACATCCTGCAATACCACACTCATTTTACTGCGCAGGGCACGCAGTTCATACTCGCGTATATCTACATCATCTATTTTGATGGAACCTTTTTGAATATCATAGAAACGACCAAGAATAGAGATGGTAGATGTTTTGCCCGAACCGGTAGCGCCTACTATAGCCAGTGTTTCGCCGGCCTTAAGGTTGAAGGAAATATTCTTCAGCACATAGTCGGTATCGGTATAGCTGAACGATACATTTTCAAAAGTCAGTTTGCCTTGTATAGCCTCGGGCGCATACGTGCCTGCGTTAGGTATAAACTCATCTTTATCTATCAGCTTAAATACGCGCTCGGCGGCTACAATACCGCGCTGAATAACGTTCACCTTATCGGCAATAAACCGCAGCGGACGAAACAGCATATTGATAAGCAGCAGAAAACCCGAGATGATACCCACCCCCCTTATATCCATGGGGTTTTGGTTAAAGGCAGCACCGCTAAGTAGCTGGTGGCTGGCCATCCATACCATGCAGCCAATGGCAATAGCTGAACAAACTTCTACCGCCGGGAAGAACAGCGAATAATACCAGATGCCCTTGATATTGGCATCGCGCAGCTGGGTATTTATTTCTTCAAACTTGCGCTTCTCTTTTTCCTCTACTGCAAAAATCTGGATGATGCGCATACCGGTAATGTGCTCCTGCAAAAAAGCATTCAACCGGCCTATCTGCGTGCGCTCTTCCTGGAAAGATTTTTTAACCCCCTCCTGAAACCAGCGTGTAAACCAAAGCAGCACCGGTAGTATTACCAGGCTGGCTACAGCTACCTTCCAGTTAACATACAACATGGCGGTAAGCACGGTAACAATGGTAAGTATATCGGCCACTATGCTTATAAGGCCTTCGCTAAAGGTATCGTTGATGGCTTCGATATCGGAGATGGTGCGCGTGGTAGAGGTACCTATGGGATTTACATCGAAGTACTTTAACCGCGAATGAATAAGGTGGCTGTAAACCTTTACGCGCATATCTTTTACTATGCTTTGGCCCAGCCAGGCGGTGGTGTAGTTAAAGAAATAACGGAGCACCGACTCCACTACCAATATAAGCACCATTAGCAGGGCGGCATTCTTTAGTTTTTCTGCATCAAAAAACTCATCGGTAATGTAGTGGTCGGTGGCGTAAATGATAATAAGCGGGCGGCCGATAGAAAGCAAAGCCAGCACCACCGACATAGCCATAGAACTATAAAATACAATCTTATAAGGGTCGGCCAGGCGGATGATGCGCTGTAACAATCCAAAATCTAAAAACGGCTTCTTTTCCTCTTTCATTTGAAGGTGCGAATGTAAACCGAATTGGCGAATTTGAAGGGAAGAGAAAACGGGCTTTTAGTCGAGCGTGGGATAGCGGACTTTAGACAGGAAAAGCCCGTTGGGAGGTGCCAGGTAATGGATTTTAAAATCCTTTTTATTGGCAACCGTATCCTTAAATTCATCCAATTCTATTTTGCCTTTGCCTACCATCAGTACTGTGCCTACTATCTTGCGTATCATGCCCCGCAGAAAGCGGTTAGAGGTAACGGTAAAGCGCAGCATTTCGCCTTTTTGTAAGTCAAGGGGTAAGGCTATGGGCCTGCTGCTATCGGGAAAATCGTAAGGCTTGAGGATAAGGTGTTGTGAGGGCAGAATTTCCCACTTGGCTTCCTTAATATAGCAGATATTGGTCTTAAAATCTTCACTCGGCAGGCATAGCGAAGTGAAGTCTTCTATGGTTTTAATAAACTCGGTAGCCGCCAGCACTTTCTCCCAATCTATAAAGTAAAAGCCCTGGTAAAAACTGAATTTCTTAATAAACGACGACTTATCGAAATGCACAAAGTACTCGTAGGTGCGTTCGGTGGCATCAAAGCGCACGTTGGCATTGTGGGCTACATCTATTATGCGGAAGATGGTGATTTCGTTAGGTAGTACGCAGTTAAGGCGGAACAGGAAATCCTTTTTATCGGTTATCTCTTTTTCGCTATCAAAGTGCATGTAGAAATCTTTGGCATGCACACCTGTATCGGTGCGGCCGCAGCCCATCGATTTTATATGCTGCCCCAAAAGCTTTTGCAGGGCCTCATTAATGGTTTGCTGCACACTGGGCGCATTGGATTGCACCTGCCAGCCGCAGTAGTTGGTACCATCGTAAGATAAATGCAAAAAATAACGCACGGCCCAAATGTAATTTGTATTAGCATATTTGGTACGCCAATACCGGAAAACCGGTAAAATGAAATAGAGATTCGTTTTTGTGATACGGGGTTAATATTTTGGGCGGAACTCAAAACCCAACTAATATGAACGAGAATGTAAATCAACAACCGGAAAATGCCCATTTTTTAACTCCAGGCTATACCACCCCCATTGCCGATGTAGACCTGCCCAAACGTATGTACCGCGCTGGATATGTGGTAGAAAGCAGCAATCCGGTATTTTATTTAGCGGCATATAAAACTGATGACCTTACTTCAGATTCGGAAGAGATTTATGTAAACGTGGCAAAGTTTGATGGTACCGATGATATTATTATAAAATACATCAACAGTTCACCCCTGGCTGGAATCACCTTTCAAACTCCTCAAAGTACACAGGTATCATCAGGCTTTGTAGCTATTACCAAAGAGATTTTTAACGCTGCTGCCACAATTACTACCACCAACGGTATTGTTACAGTTACTTATGGCAGCAAGACACTTACCATTGAGGTAGGTAAAATAGTTATTCTGCACCTGGATGAAACCCGGTTGGTAGTAGGTTATGTAGATCAAAACGATATTACATTGGTAGGTGACAAAAGTTTAAGAAATTCCAGCCGTTTAAAATGGTCTTCCTTTAGTGGTAAATCATCGGAACGGCCAGGCTTCTACACCGAGCCTATAGTATATACCAATATGCATCAATATGTGTATCTAATGGGTAAAAAAACCATTAATAGCGTAGATTATTATTGTATGAATTTTTATGAAACAATGGCCCTATCGGCAGCACAAAATGAAGTACACGCAAATATTCTAAAGTTTACCAGTGCCGAGCAATTATCTATGGTGCATGTAGATTGCGGCCCTACACCGGGTGTGGTTTTTAATAATACTGTGAGAGGCAGATTGCAGGTAGATAAAATGCCTGTAAATAAGCTTGAATGCGAAGGCGAAATAAGAATAGAAACTACCGGCGCCGGGTTTGAGTTTACAGTAGATGAAGAAACGCCGGTTGCTCTACGCGTAGGCAAAATGGTATCGCTCTCCAAATCCGGAAATGAAATTGTAGTAGGCTACGTAGATTTGAATGATATAGATAAGATATAACAAGTACCCGGCAAGTGGGTTATAGTTTGCTATTCCATTTATCAATTAGTTCCTTCAACATCATCATCTCGGGCGGACAATCGGCAGTAGCCAGTTGTCCGCTTTTGTTTTTAATAGAGCCGGCGTGCTGACAACTTTTGAAAAAAGCAATTAGAGCCTCAGTGTAGGTATTGTTCAATGTGTGTTGTTTTAGCCACCGGTCTATGTTGCGCAACTGGTAATCGAGCAAATCGAAATTGCCGAGCGACGTGTTGGCCATCAGTTCCATAAACTTCAAATCGCGGAGCAAGCGAAGGTACTTTTCATCGCGACCCAACAAGTTGTAAGCATTACTCAGGGCATTGATAAGTAAGTCAAATTTTTTGCGCTGCAACAGAAATATACAAATGTTCATACGCAGGTTAATCTCAATTTTAGGAGCTATAAGGGCATGGTATTTTTTCAGGCCTTTTTCTATGGCCTGCACCACTTCCTCTCCACCGGTAGTGTTGGGCACGTTTAAGTGATAAAGCAAACGGTACTGATAAGTATGAATGAATATTTCGGCTTTATCGCGGGGTGCCGGTGCGGGCTGTTCTTCTATGCGTTTAATTATACCGGCAAATAAATCGTAGCGCTCGCAATGATGCGCGCACACCAGGTAGTTGCTGAGTAGTGTGCGCATATACTCCACCGGCTCCCTGTTATCTTTCGATTCTTTTTCAGCAATTCCCATAAGTTGCTCATGCCATTGCATGGCCCCTGTGTAGTCGCCTTCTTTTTCGGCTATAAGGGCGTTGCAAACAATATGCGACCGCCGGAATGAGGTAGTTCTTTGTATGTTACCTGTTTTGGTTTCTAATTCAGCCAGTTGTTGTTTAAAGCCGCGTATTTCGGGTGTAAGTTTACCGGTAATATATAGGTTGAAAATCTGGCGACGAAGATGGGCTATACTGCGCTCGGCTTCCAGCATTTTTAAAAGTTCTTTTTCTTTTTCAAAAGACTGTTCCGATTGTTCCCGCTCTTCATCCGTTTGCCGGTAGCGCGAAAACCGGTCTTTAAACTGGCAGAGGGTAATCATAAATGGTAACTGCTCGTTGGCCTCTGCTTCAGCATAAGCTTTATCTATCAGCTTCTTCCCCTGTTCGTGCAATCCCTTATCGTATAGCAGGCGCAGGTCGGCTGTTAAGTGGTGCAGGCGTATTTCGGTTTTGTTTTCGGCATGAAAGGCCCGCATGGTATCCAGTATCAGTTCATACAGGTAGTGCTTTTGGGCCGATAGGTTTTTGAGGAATGTTTTGCCTTTGTGTTTACGCTTAAATAACTTCTCGTCATATTCTTCCCCTTCGGGCCAGTAGTTCATGGCGTCAAACAGTTTTTCGTAGCTGTTTTTATACTTATCGCCTACATGTGTTTTGGCGTGTATTTTAAAGTAGCGTTTCTCGCTGGGGGTAAGCGAGTGTATTAGCAGAAACAGGTCGTCGGCAACGGGCATAAAGGATGGGTATGTAGCTGCAATTTAATATTAGCTTTTATTTCTGTATACAGGGTTTTGTAACAGTTGCAAGGGTCACGAAAGGTGAATTTTGTGCAGTTTTTTCTACCAGCTTTCGGTTAGCCGAAAACCGCTACTGTAAAGGGTTTTAGACTATTGTTGCCTACCTGTTTTCCGGCTCAGACTTATTAAAACGATAGCGAAGATGGTTTGCCTTGCGGCTGTGCGGGCCGTAGCATTGCATCACGATTTCTTCTATACCGGCGAGTCGCGACAGGATGGTACCTAAACCGGCAGGAAGAATCTGATTTTTTATAACCAAACCCAATAATTGTTATGAAACAGATTCTGATTGCATGCCTGCTAGGCATGGGCGCGCTGCTGCCCGCCAACGAAGTAAAAAGCAGCGTTATTTCTTATTACAAAAAGGTAGATATCCATGTTGCATCGGGTGTGCTTTTTGCTACATCGCAGGCCGGTGATGGTGCTATAACTAAACTGGAAGTGCGCGACGCATCAACCAATGCCCTGTTATTAGTTGAAAACAGTTGCGGAGGCTACTCGTGCTCGCTCGATATTTCGGACCTTTCATCGGGCACCTATGTGGCAAAAGTGTATTGTACCAATACCACCCACACCGAAGCATTTAACTATTAATCTCCGGTATAAAAATGGTATTTGGGCAGGCTCGTAAGGGCCTGCCTTTTTTATTTTTTATTGGTTAGTTGTTCTAGTATCCAGGGTTTACCGGCAAAGTAATTTTCTTTTTCAAGTTGTGTTATCACTGCCTGCCGCTGTTGCTTGTTAGCTGCATTCAGCATTTTTCTCGAATAGTTGATAATCATTGAAAACATGCCCTTTAATTGGTGTAGCGAGTCTGTATTTCGTTTTAAATATTGTTCAAAGGCATTTAGGTAGTCTAACAGCATAGTGGTGTTAGCCGGGTCTTGCTCGTACATGCACATAAATTGCCACCGGCGCACTACTGCATTAAATACCGGTTCATCTTTTACCTGCGCCTGCTGGTATAAGGGCATGGCGCGTTTATAGTTTTTAATGTAATGGTAGTATTGGGCTTGTGCAAAAGCCAGATTGGTAGCTGCATTGTCGCCATGCAAATGCGATGCGTAGGTTTCTATAAAATTGTTTATCCATTTAGGGTCTCTGGCATTCATTATAGCCAGCACCACTACTGTTCGAAAGTTTATAGGCGTTATCTTGCCATGCTCCAGTAGTTGGTTGTGCTTTATTTTAAACTCAAAGCACCAGAGCGCTTCGGTGGCTGCATTCATTTGCCCCTTGTTCAGCCAGTTGGCACTCATACTTTGCGCGTATTCTATGCTTTCGTAGGTAGCTTGCAGCAATCCTTGTTCTTCAGTCTGCAGGGCAAATTGCTTAATGTTTTGGTAGAATGGTAAGCAGCTTTCATACGATTGGCCGGTATACATTTTGTAAACGTTTACAAACAAGTAGACATAAGGGAAATTAGTATTGTTATAGGGTTCAAGTGTTTCTAAAATCTCTTCAATATTTTCTTTGTTGTAAGGCGTGCCCAATATTTGATTTCGGCTTATAAGCTCGCAGTGGTAGCGCAACTTTTTAATAGCATAGTATTCGTCCAGCGATTTTACCACCGGGTTAAGGTCGTTTTGCAGGTTGCGTTTTGTTTTGGCGGCGTATCCGTGGTTTTCTATAGTATTAAGCAGGTGCTGGTGGTAGAAGTAATCAATATCTTTCTCCTTATCCTGTTCAAGGCGTTCCTGCAATTTTTCAAGGTTATCTTCCTGCAGGGCCTGCCATTGCAATTTGTTTTGAGCCCAAAGCAAATCAATCATCACGTTGCGGTCATTTTCTGCCCAATGCTCTATGGCAAGAAAACGTTCCATACTCTTAAGCAGTTCGGTGCCTGCCTTGGCCTGCTTATTTTCGGTGGGCAGGTCTTTTACCTTTTTAGCAATTACCGGCGGTAGAAATTTCTTCTCTTCAAACTGCGGGTGCAGCGGTGCCAGGTAATCGAACAGGGCTACGGATGAAGCGGGTACCTTAAAATAGGGAGAATGTACAAATTCATCAAAGCGCTTTAACTGGGTTTTGTTGAGCCGCTGTAGGTGGGTTACTAGTTTCTGTAGGTGCATTTCGACAAATGTAGAAAGCTTAATGGTTTTAAAAATTCCTGCAATTTATGCCTCTTAAACGGAAAACCGGTATTTGTGCAATAATGGCTAAAACCCGCTATGGACAAGGGTTTTGCACGTTTAGGCCGTACACAAAATAGCTAAAATTGGTCAAAATACCGGAAAACCGGCTGAATTGTGTACTTGCCCTTTGCACAGCGTGCAGTTACTCTTGTGCCGAAATTATTTGCATGGCATGAGGTGCGGTAAAACAAAACGGGTTTTGCATGAAGAGTAATAGTTTAAATAGAACCGCACCGGTGAAAGCGATTTCTAAAGTACCGGTAAACAGCACAAACACTGCAGAGATGCTTAGCGAGAGAGAAACAGAAATATTGCAGCACATGGCCGATGGGCTTTCGAGCAAGCATATAGGCGAAGCCCTTAGCATAAGTGAAGATACGGTGGAAACACACCGCAAAAATATATACCGCAAAATAGCTGCAAAAAATGCGGCGCAGGCTATGGCTTACGGTTTTAGAAATAACCTGATAAAGTAATCGTTCTTTTTTATCCCCGCCGGTACGGTTCGTAGCTGAGTTTCCGTGCCGGCATTTTTTTTTAAATCAGGATGGGTGCAGCGGTGTTTGTAAGTAAATGTAAACTGGTGGTTAAAAATCTTTTAATTGCGCAGCATTAAACCCTATTTAAAAGTATAAATTATGAAAAAATTTAGACCCCTTTTGCTTTTGTTGGCAGCAGTTTTTTTACTTACCGCCTCTGGTTGTAAAAAAGAAAAAGAACCTTGTTTTACCCTTACCGAATACCTGATTGAAACACAAAGCCCGAGTTATGTGAATGTTTTCTTTCAGGTAACCGATAATGAAAATAAGGGTGTTACTGATTTAACTGCCAGCGATTTTACTTTGTTAGAAAATGGAACTGCTATTTCGCCTACCGAGTCGGATATGCGTATCCGTAAGGCTGATGAGTTGCCTTACACAATTAAAACAGTATTGTTGCTGGATAACAGTTTGAGCTTATCGCAGGCCGACCTTGATAAAGTTAAGCAGGCCGCTATTGCCCTTGTAAACAGCAAGGAAAGCAACCAGGTATTTGCTGTATACAAATTTTCGGAGTTTGTAGAGGAGGTACAGCCTTTTACAGGCGATATCTCTACACTTACTACAGCTATCAACAGTATTCAACGCGGTGCAAGTTCAACTAACCTGTATGGTGCAGTAATAACCGGTGCTTCGGCCTGGACAGATGTGTATAGCATCAGCGCTATCGAGCAAGGCTTTTTAGTGGTGCTTTCAGATGGTAGCGATACACAAGGTTCGCGTACCCTGGCAGAAGCTAAATCTTCTACCGATGGAAAGAAAGTATATACCATTGGCCTGGGTAGCGAAATAGACCAGGCTGCTCTTAAGAGCCTGGGTAATTCAGGATTTTTTCAAATTACGGACGTAAACGAGCTGACTGCAAAGTTTGATGAGATACAGGATGATATCAAGAAATTTGCAAACAGCTTTTACTGGCTTAACTACCTATCTCCTAAGCGTGGAAATAATGAGCATCAACTAACTCTTAAACTGAACAAAAACTGCCCGGCCGGTAACTATATCAATGGTACGTTTAACAGCGCTTCATTCTTCTCGGCTACACAGGGCGTGTATGTAAACGGAGGTCGTACTTCTTTCGAATTAGTTGCAGGCGGTAGCCTTTCATTATCGGCACAAACTGTATTGGGTAGCAATAACTCAAACTATACCTGGGTATCTTCTAATCCATCTATCACTTCTATGACTATTTCGGGTGCAGGTAATTCATCGGCATTAATTAACGGTGCAGGTAATACAGTAGGCCAGTCTTTTAGCATTACAGTAACCGATGTGGCCAATTCGCTTAGCACGGTTATACAGGTACAAGTGGTAGATCAGCCTACTGGTGTGGTAGAAGATTTTACAGGCCCACCGGCTAACAATTCTTACATATCGTGGAACACAGGCGGTTGGTATGCCGATGTATTAAACGGTACATCAGCTCCATCGTACCGTTCTCAACTGGGCCTGGGCTCAAGTGGTGTATCTACCATGAGTGCTGTAGTAAATGTACCCAGCGGAACCAACTCTGTTCAAATATCATTCAACTCAAAAGTATCCAGCGAAAACGGGTACGATTACCTGAGATTTAAAATAAACGGCAACACGCGCGATTCATGGTCGGGCGAGCAGGACTGGACGCCACGCTCATTTACCAACGTAAGCTCTTCGTCTACATTACAGCTGGAGTGGTCGTACGAGAAAGACGGCTCGATAGATGGCGGACAAAACGCCGGATGGATAGATGATGTGGTAATTACCTTCAACTAATCTGAACGCAGACATAAAAAAACCGGGTAGTGCAAACTACCCGGTTTTTTTATGCGCTATAGTTACACGCGTTCGTAAACTATAGCCAGCCCTTGCCCTACACCAATACACATAGTAGCTAAGCCATAACGCACTTCGCGGCGTTTCATCTCGTGCAACAGGGTAGTAGTTATCCGTGCACCCGAACAGCCCAGCGGGTGGCCCAGTGCAATAGAGCCGCCATTTACGTTTATTATATCGGGGTTAATGCCCAGGTCGCGCATACAGGCTATGCTCTGCGATGCAAAAGCTTCGTTAAGTTCTACCAACCCTAAGTCAGCAACGGTTAAGCCCGCCCGCTTTAGTGCCTTGCGGCTGGCAGGCACCGGACCAATGCCCATATAAGCGGGCTCTACACCCGCCGCGCCTACAGATACTATACGTGCCAGTGGCTTTAGGTTAAACTGCTTAACCACAGCCTCGCTTACTACCAGTGTGGCGGCTGCACCATCGTTAATACCCGATGAGTTGCCGGCTGTTACAGTACCGTCTTTTGCAAAGGCAGGTTTAAGTTTGGCCAGGTCTTCTACCGAGCCTAAGCGCGGGTGTTCATCTTTTTCAAAAAAGAGAGTCTGCCCTTTACCTTTATCTATTTCTACACCGGTAATTTCATCGGCAAATTTATTGGCTTCGTGCGCCAACTGGTATTTAAGCTGGGATGCGTGCG
>DATGWP010000127.1:0-17593 GCA_035299425.1 Chitinophagales bacterium
AGAAAAGGCCAGGTGTAAATACGCGGGCTTCAACCTCTACACTATAACTGCTAAGGTCGGTAGTGCCGCCCGGAAAAGCAATTGAGGCCAGATTAGAGCCTCCCATATTTCCCTGCGCATCGCAGCTAATCCATCCTGTAGTAGAAAGTGTTGCTCCATTCTTTTTAAAAATACCCCTAACAGCCATTACCGGGCTTGCACAACCAGAGGTACAATTTGTGTATGTATAAGTAAAACGGAAATTATAAGCTGTAGGGGTAGTAGAAGAGCAGTAACTAATAGAGGGCCCTGTTTTTACACCCTGCGGCGTAGAAAGTTGAATTTGTGCGCTGGCGGCGTGTAATACATAGGTGCTTACCAGCATTAACAGTAAAATGGCATAGTGTTTTGTTTTCATAGTGCTTTATTTTTGGTTATTGAAAAAACAAACAATTGGTTATGCAGGCGGTTAATGCGACATAACAAATAGCTCCTAAACACATGGGCGGTGTAATGTAAGTAACAGTAAATATTTATTTATAAATTAATTTCTAATATTTCAACATTTACAATGTGAAAATACCGGCTATAGTTGTACTATAAACGTATAATTTGTAACTGTATCAAATTTACTTTTAAGCGTTACGAATAAACAAATAAGTGTGGAATGTTGTATGGATTATTGCATAATTATATTGTTAAATAATATATTCGTAAAAATATAATGTATTAGAATAGATATAATATTTCCCTGTGTGCGAGTGTCAGTTATATGTGTTTGCTGGCGTATTGTTAAATAATATATGCATTTTGAAGTAATGTTTTGAAGCATAGATAAAGAGGTTTAATGCCGGGAGGTGTTAACGGTGCTGAGTGGGGAGGGTAGAGTTGTAGAATATGGATAAGAGGGCAAAAGTATCGGTATATGAGGCTCGGCCCATGGTCCGGTTGCATTCTTGCGCCAAAGGGGACTCTGCTGAGGGAAAAGAGACTCCGAGAAGGCATTAGAAGTAATAGGGAAGGTGTCGGCTAAGGGGCCGGCACAAGAAGCATGGCTCGAATCCCCGGCTAAATGAGAAAAAGAGGTATCTTCCGTTTCGCTTTTTGTTACTTAGCCGTACAATCTAAAAAATCATAACCAATGCTCATTTCGCTAGTATTTATTACGCGGGTTACATATCTTTTGCGATTAAAAACAAGCTTAGCAGTATAAGCACCAGCACCGTCAGAGCCATGGAAATAAACAAATAGTAGTTTGCCATTATTTGTAATGTAAGCCTCTACAGGGATGTAGTTTTTACACAAATGAGCATCAAAAAGATTTTTATATGCTTTTTCCGGTATTTCTAGCCAATGCTTGCCCCATATTATTTCTATAAAATGAAATTCTACTCTGGGTTCGTTTCCATCAATACCATAAGCATACTCACCATCTATTAGGTTTTTGCCTTTAAAATAGTCGATACGTTTTTCGTTATGGATGTACTTAAATACCGTATCATTCAAATCAACCTTATGATCTGCAGCGTTAAATTTTCTGGTTTTAAAGCAGATTACAATGGTATCATCGAATTGAGTCTTACTTGTAAATGAGCTTTGCTCACTATTACAAGTATAGCCAGCTAGTTTAAACAACTTTTTTCGGTCTTGTATATATATGGTATCGCCCGGTTTTTCCAGATGATTCATCCATGAATTATAATCCCAATTACCGATCTGCGCTGTGGCAGGTGCAGCAGATAAAATGAATTGCAGGATAAATATGTAAGTAGGTAATCGCATCGTCTCATTTCTCAACAATAACTGATCTTTACTGTCATCTCAAATCCACCACCTTCACACCTGGGTACTTCTTAGTATCAAAGGTAAAGCTATCGGCGTTGGTAGCTGTGTTGGGCGCTTGTTTGGTAAGCTTGTAAACGTAACGGGTGCCGTTTTTTTCGTAGATTTTTGATTCGGTAATTTGCAGGGTGGCTTCTTCTATGGTAACATCAATTTTGAAGTAGCTTACCTTTTTGCCCGATGGAGTCATTTCTATCACAGTAACGGGTTTGCCGTTTACTGTTTTCTTCTCTTTTATCTGGTACATGTAGCCCGCCTTATAAAGCGAGAATATTTTAGAGGGAGAGAAGATGTCGTCTGTTTCTTCAAAGGTGTTTACCTGCACCTCGCGGTCGGTGGGGGAGTAGGTCCATATATTTTTGCCATCGCAAATTATCTGCTGGTCTTTTATGCTGATGTTGAATTTGGCCTGCTCCAATAATACCTTTCCTTTTAAGGTGTCGGTAAATTTGCGGTCGTCGTCTGTTGGTTTTGGCTTGGGCCTTTGTATCACCAGTTTAAAGTCGGCCGATATATTTTTATAGGCTTTATACTTTTCGCTTACCTTTTGCAGTAAAGCAGCGGCCTCCGGGTCTTGTGCCGGGTTGTTCTGGGCCGCGGCAGGGTAGGAGAGGAGCAGCATGGTAACTACAATGCAAGTCAGCAGTCTACAGTCGGCAAAAAAATCAGATGCAGCTCTTAAAACTGCTTTATTTTTTAAAATCATTGGGTGTTGTTTTTTCTTATTGCCAATTGCAGACTGCAAACTGCAGACTGACTATATCGGCTGTTCGCGCAACTTTAACAAATACTGTTCCAACTCGTTCTCTGTCTTAAATTTAACTTCTCTTGACTTAGTGCCCAGGTTATCGCCTACAATACCAGCCTCTTGCAGCTGGTCCATCAGGCGGCCGGCGCGGTTGTAGCCCAGTTTTAACCTTCTTTGTATAAGGGAGGTGCTGCCCATTTGGTTTTGCACTATCACACGGGCGGCATCTTCAAACAAATCATCGCGCTCGCCTTCTATCATAAAGTCATCGCTGGCGCTTTCCTTGCTATTAGGGTCAATGTATTCTGGTAGTTCAAAGGCGGTAGTATAGCCCTGCTGGTCGGCAATAAAATCGCGCACGCGTTCTACTTCGGGTGTATCTACAAAACCGCACTGCAGGCGTATCATATCGCTACCCATGCTAAGTAGCATATCTCCGCGGCCAATCAACTGCTCAGAGCCACCGGCATCCAAAATGGTTCTTGAATCTATTTTGCTGGTAGTTTTAAAAGCAATACGCGCCGGGAAGTTGGCTTTGATGGTACCGGTGATGATATTTACCGACGGACGCTGTGTAGCCAGTATTAAGTGGATACCAATAGCACGGGCCAGCTGCGCCAAACGGGCGATTGGCATTTCTACCTCTTTACCGGCAGTCATAATTAAATCGGCAAACTCATCTACCACCAGCACAATGTAAGGAAGGAACTTGTGTCCGTTTTGCGGGTTAAGCTGCCGGTTAAGGAATTTGTGGTTGTATTCTTTCAGGTTACGGCAGCTTGCTTTTTTAAGCAGGTTGTACCGGTCGTCCATCTCTACGCACAGGGCGTTAAGGGTTGTTACCACCTTTTTAGTATCGGTGATGATGGCATCCTCTTCGCCGGGCAATTTGGCCAGGAAGTGTTTCTCCAGTGTTTCGTATAAGCTAAGCTCCACCTTTTTAGGGTCAACCAAAATGAACTTAAGTTGCGAAGGGTGCTTTTTATACAACAGCGAAACGAGGATAGAGTTAATACCTACCGATTTACCCTGACCGGTAGCACCGGCCATAAGTAAGTGCGGCATCTTGGCAAGGTCGGCCACATAAATTTCGTTGCTGATAGATTTACCTAAGCAGATAGGCAGGTCGGCGGTAGTGTTCTGAAACTTATCGGAGGCCAGGAGCGAACGCATAGAAACGACCTCTTTGCTTGCATTGGGCACTTCTATACCGATGGTGCCTTTACCCGGTATAGGGGCAATAATACGGATACCCAATGCTGCAAGGCTAAGGGCGATATCATCTTCCAGGTTTTTAATCTTGCTGATACGCACACCCGGTGCCGGTACAATTTCGTACAGTGTAACGGTGGGGCCAATAGTGGCCTTAATCTTCGAAATCTCTATCTGGTAGTTGTTAAGCGTAGAGATGATCTGGTTCTTGTTGCGCTCTAATTCTTCAGGGTCTATTTTTACTTTATCGCTGCCGTGCTCTTCCAGTAATTCGAGGCCGGGGAATTTGTAGTTAGATAAGTCTAAAGTAGGGTCGTAGTTGGTGCCTATAGTGCCGGTTGGTGTTGTGGCAAAAACTTCCTCTACGGGTTCTTCTACTTCAAGTTCCAGCGGGCCTTCTTCTTTTTTGCTGCGCGGTTTTTTAGGCTCGTTACCGGTATCCAGTGTAATCACCTGCATATCCATTTCAGGCTCTTCTACCGGTTCGGTTATCATTTCAATTTCTTCATCCAGCGGGCCGTTCATTACCTGCTCGCTGATGTTGATGAGGTTATCTTTGGCAAAAATGTTTTCGCTCTCATCGCGGAACACCGGCACATTGGCTACGGCTACCTTAGGTTTAACTTCTGACAGGGTGATATCTTCTTCAATCGCATCTTTCTTAAACATGTTGAGCATGAAATCGAAGTTGATGTTGTAAACCACGATTACAAAAGCCAGCGCGGTAGAAAACAGGATAGCCGCTACACCAATGGCCTGCACCATATTGGTAAGGTAACCGGTGGTACCGGTAAGGTAATTGCCAAAGGCACCGCCCCAGCTAAGAATACTGTTGGGCATGATAAGCGAATTGGCAAATGCCAACGTTGACGAAAACCAGATAATACCGGCAAATGAATAGGCGGTGATTTTAAGCGCATTGAAAACTTTTTTCTGCACCAGCAGGTTAAACCCAATAGCAAAAGCTGTTACTGAAAACAGGTATGATGAAAGGCCGAATAAACCATTAATAAAAAAGTTAGCTAACCATGCACCCAATGGGCCTATGGCATTTTTGGTAGCACCGGTGCCAAGGTCACTAATACCGGTGTTAAGCACCTCGCTCTGGTCGTCGGCCAGGGTAAACAGGTAGCTGGTAAATGCCACGGCTGTAACAAAGGCAAACAGTATAAGCACCAGCCCGCCAATTTTGGGCAAGCGTCCATCATTGCGCCAGTTGGTTTCTGGCTGTTTGTCTTTATCCTCTTTGGCCTTTTTAGGCGCTTTCTTTTCGCGCGGTTTAGGTGCCGTGGTGTCGGGTGTATTGTTAACATCCACAGCCTCATCGGCGCCCTTTTTCTTTTTAGGCGTAGGTACAGTTTCTTCCATAGTATTAAAATCTGCCACCAAAATCGTCATAAGCAAGGGGTATTGGCCTATTGTATAACGCATTTTTATTCACAGCAGGTATATGGGTGTAGCAAAAAGTGGGGGCTGCAAGCAAAAGCCGATTGCTGATTGCAAACAGGATTGTCGGGATTACGCGGAAACACTCCGCACACCGTTAAGTTGTCAAGTTGTAAAACATTACTTTAGAAGCCGGCTTTCAACAAGCCATACATTGTTACAACTTAAATATAGCGGCAAACTGTTACAATTCACCTCAAAAACTAGCTTGACAACCAATTTTTTTGCATTATCGTATACTATTGTTTTACGTAATTGCAACCCTTGAGTAAAGAAGATATTATGAGTTTTACGGAGCAGAACACCTACGGCACTATTTCCCCTGCAGTACCGGATACCAAACACTATTTAACTACCGAGAAATTTGATAAAGGAGTAGGCAGCGATTTTATAAAGTATGCCAACCGCACACTGGAGAAGGGCGAAACCTTTATGGTGGCCCTTACGCACGGCCGTTCGCCGGCTGGTGCCTACCGCTATATTTTCGATCATTATACCGAGTTAAAGAACCCTCAAAACATTCTTTACACCTTTGTGAATTCGCCCCTGGAAGATCAGCGGGGCCTGGATGGCTTTATGGATGCCCGCGAGTTTATCCGTAAGCTTTTTCGCAATGGCCTTATTACCAAAGAGCAGCTTATTGGCCATAACTTTAACCGCGAAAGCCTGGAAGCTTATGCCCGCGATTTTAACCGCGATGTATCGGCGTATCTGGCCCAGCACAACAAAAAGGGGTTCGATTATGTATTTTTATCATGTGACCCTACCGGTCGGGTGGCTGCTATCGACAGAAACTCAAAGGCCTTCGACTCGCAGGAAATTGCCGTAGTGGTAGATAATGGTAAAGAGAAAGAACTAACCGGTACACCGTATTTTCTACTGCGCTCGCGCCGCATAGCATTTTTAGCTACCCGCGCCGATAAACGGCGGCCATTAGCGTGGCTATATGCGGCCCATGCTAAAGAAAAAGAAAGCCCGGGCTTTTTACGTTACCTGCCTAGTGTGCAAAAAAGACTGGTGGTATTTATGGATGATAATGCCCTTACCTGGCCGCAGGTAGAGGTTACCCGCGATACCCCTTATGGCCCCAGTGTAATACGTGTTGATACAGCTACCATCTATAACGAAAACGCCCGAAAAAAACTACCGGTTATTGTTCTCATTCATGGTTTTTTGGGGCTTAACTCGTTCGATGGTTTGTTGGCCGATTTGCCTTCGCACCAATATATAGCAGCCGCTATGCACTATGGTTCTATCCCTCACGATTTGCCACCATCGGAATACTCGCACCACATTGCTCAGAATATTGATGCTGTGGTAGAATATTTTGGCAGCAAAGGCCACCCGGTATACATTTACGACCATAGCATGGGCAATATCTACATGATGATGATTGACCGTGAGCTAAACAAATATCCGGCTGTAAAGAAGTATCTGCGCGGCCGTATTGGTGCCAATCCATTCTTTGGTGAAGAATCAAAGCACGCTATTTTGGGCTTTCTGGATAATGTTATTCTGCCGGCCATGAATGTAATGACGGGTTTTGCCGCTAAAACTATGATGGTAACACTGCGCAGCATTATACCTATCGATTCTAAAGACGGAGTGCGCAAGCGCGGTATACAGTTATCTGACTGGCTGATAAAGCGGGATAGCCGTATGCGCGACAAAATATGGTCGGCTGCCAAAGAGCGCATTCTGTACCTGATGACCAATATGGACTCGCTACCGCACCTTAACCGTATGCCTATAGAGCGTGCACTTAACCGGCTGCCGGCCAAGGTTTTTGCCATACAAACGCATAGTGCCCTGGAGCAAAGCAAGCAGTTTGATGAGCAACATGGCCTGGTTGGTTTCTCACAAAAAAACATACCGGTGCTTATTCTTAAAAGCGAGCGAGACGGCGTGGCCCGTTATGTGCCGCGTATATACGATGCAGAGGGTATTGAGGTGATGGATGTAACCAATGAGCATGAATACGACCTTTTCCGTGAACACCTGTTTCACATGGCGCACCCGCACCGTACAACTGAGATAATAGACAGTTTTGTTTCGGCCATAGAGGCCCGTTATAAAGAAAAGGCAGCCCGTAAACTGGAGTGTGCGTAGCAGCACGGTTAAGGCAGCTAACATAAAACAGAAAGCCCTTAAGCATTTGCTTAAGGGCTTTCTGTTTTATGTGGGTTTACTATTAAAACGCAAACGATACCGCTAAACTGGGAAGTACCGGTAATTGGTTAACGCGCTGGTAACTTACGCGGTCAAAATAGAATATGTTGTTGCGGTTGTAAACGTTAGATACGCTCAGGTTGATTTCGATTTTCAACAGGTCTTTTATATTGAAAATTTTCTTAACACCCATATCCAGGCGGTGGTAGTATGGCAAACGTCCTCCGTTAATCTTGCTATCATATAATATGCCCAGCTGACCATTGGTAGACGTTACATCGGTACCTATACCGCCATCAAACGGTGCGCTTTCGTAAAATCCCTGGGTTTTGGTAAATGGAAACCCGCTACCTAAATTCCAGCGAGCGCTTATTTCCCAATCGCGTTTTTTGCCAAAAGTATAGCTACCTACCAGGTTTACGTTGTGGCGACGGTCGAAGTGGGGGGCGTATACCTGCAACCCATCATTGCGGTGTGTCCAGGCCAATGAATAGGTGCCATATAAGTACAGACCTTTAAATTGCCATTTTACTAATATATCCAGACCGTATGCATCGCCTTTTTCAATCAGGAAATTAGGGTCGCTTATTTCATCCTTAAAGCGGTTAACGTTAAACAGGTGCCAGAAATATTTGTAGTAAGGCTCTATGTTGATGGTTACGTTTTTAGGCAGGTCCAGTTCAAGCCCGAATATGCCGTGTACCGAGCGCTGAAAGTTGCTGATCTTATCATAGGTTTTGCCAGATGCATCCTGCGCATTCTCTTCAGGCCCGGTTAAGAAACCGGTAAACAGGTTCACTACATCGCGGTCGCTTTTGGTGCTTATAAAGTTTTGCGAGTACATACCGGTAGCCAGCTTAATGCGCACCATATCGGTAATATTATATTTCATGCTCAACCTCGGCTCTGGCGATATACCACCTACGTTGCCATAGTACTGAAAGCGGAAACCACCCTCAATTACAAACTTCTTTACGTATTTGTGTAACATTACATAAGCACTCAGGTCGGTAGTGTTTTGGTTTTGCCCTACATTCTGTCCGTACTGGTTGGTAAAGTTCAACTTGGTTGAATTGCCTTCTACATCTAAGCCGTATTTAAGTTCACCGTTTTTAATGTAGTAAACGAAGTCCATTCCTATATCAAAGCCGCCAATAGAGGTAGTGCGTAGTCCTAAATCTTTTTCATCTAACTGCATTTTGTATTGCGAATAGCTAACGTGCGTGTTAAAGTAGAGGTTTGAGTTTTTAGGCACTGCCAGAAAGTTAGCGCCTATCCCAAAGGTGTTCCACTTGTATCTTGCTAAATCGAAGTTGGTGTTATCAAGATAGTTGAAACCTGTAATACTGAATTTGTTCCCTTTGCCGGCACTTACCGAGAACTTACCGTACACATCGTAAAAATTGTAAGGCAGGCCGGCTTTACCTGCATAAGGATATAGCGTTTTAGCTGTTCTGTCCAGGTAAGAGATTTTGGTGTTGAGTATAAGTGAAGCGCTGGTGTTGCGGTCTTCCTTGAGTTTTATAACAGGAATTTCGAGCAGGGCGTGGGCCATAAACGGGCTGGCGCTTACCTTGCCGCTTACTTTTTTGCGGTTACCATCGCGGGTAGTTACATCTACCACTGCCGATATACGGCCACCATACTGCGACGGAAACCCACCGGTGTATACGTCTACGTTCTTAATAATATCTGTTTCGTAAATAGAAAAAAGGCCTATGGAGTGGAAGGGGTTATAAATAGTAATACCATCCAGCAAAAATTTGGTTTGTATAGGTGTGCCTCCCCGTATTACCACTTGTCCGCCCTGGTCGCCGGTGCTTACTACGCCGGGCAGCACCTGCAGGTATTGTGCAATATCTGCTTCGCCGCCAACAGTTGGCAGGCGCTTCATTTCCATAGGGGTTATGGTAGTAACCGATACCCGGCTTTCGGTTATGCGCTGTTGTCTTTCTGCACTTATCTCCACATCTTTTAGCTCTACACTTTTGCTAGTAACAAATAGTTTAAGGTTTATGGTTTGGCCTTTTTTAATTTCTATTTCTTCTGATTGTGGTTCGTAGCCCACAAAGTTTATAGTCAGCTTGTATTTGCCTACTGCAAGGTTAGGTATAGAGAAGAAACCGGCTTCATCAGTAGCTGCACCAAAATCGGTGCCCTCTACTCTTACTATAGCAAAGGCAACGCCCTCACCGTTTCCTTTATCATACACAAATCCTTTAACCGATCCTTTGTCGCCCTTTTGGGCTATGGCGCTAAAAGATAACAACAACAATATTGCTAAGCAGACCTGTTTCATTTAAGAAAATTAAGGCGCGCAAGATATGAAAATTGGATAAAGCAAGGTGTTAACGAAAGGCTAAGGCAAGGCTGCTTACGAGGTGGCTATTTCCAGTACTTCTTCTATCATTTTAGTCACCACCCGGTTAGGGTCGCTGCTGAATTTATGGCGTGCCCGGTTGGCCAGTATTGCATTTACCGAAAGGCACTGATGTCCCATTAGTTTGCCCAGTCCATATATGCCGGCGGTTTCCATCTCCAGGTTGGTAATCCTGAAATGCTTATGCCTGAATTTGTTGATAGCCTCAATGAAACCAGGATACTCCTGTTTTAGGCGCAGCATTCGTCCTTGCGGGGCATAGAAGCCATTGGCAGTTATAGTGGTGCCTTTGGCATAATGCGATTCAAATTTTTGCAGCAGCGTGTCGCCGGCACTGGCTATATAAGGCGTAGAGTTTTTGAGCCAGGGCTTTATATAGTTGGTAAAAGCTTCGAGGTAAACCGTTTCCTGTATGGTGTTTTCGTAGCTATAGTAGTTAAGCAGGCCATCCATACCTATAGCCGCTTCTGAAATTAATATGGTATCCACTTCAATATCTTCCTGTACCGAGCCAGAGGTACCCACCCGTATAATATTCAAGGCTGTTAACTCGCTTTTGGCGGTGCGTGTTGCAAAATCTATGTTTACCAGCGCATCCAGCTCGTTAAATACAATATCGATGTTATCGGTGCCAATGCCGGTAGATATTACTGAAAGGCGTTTATTGTTCAGATAGCCGGTGTGCGTTACAAACTCGCGGTGCTGCACTTTATGCTGGATAGTATCGAAAAAGCGACTAACAGATTCTACTCTATTTGGGTCGCCTACTGTAATAATGGTTTCGGCCAGCTCGTGCGGTTTTAAGTGCAGGTGATATATACCCCCATCGGGGTTTATTATCAGTTCTGATTCAGCAATGGGGCCGCTATTATTCATCTTCTGTTTTTACATTAGAACTTGTTCCACTTAAATGTTTTCTCTACACCACCGATGCGCACATGCACCAGGTAAATGCCACTTGCAAGGTTAGTATCATTATAATCAAATACGGGCTGACTTTCGTCAATAGTTTTTAGCCTCTGCCCCTGCATATTCAGCACATTTATATGTATCTTATCCGAGCCTGGGTTAATAAGTGAAAAGCCTTCTCCTGTAGTAATAAACTGCACCGGAAAATCTTTTTGTTCATTTATACCTACCGTGCAGTTTATAAAAGGGTTTTGCGGATGCAGCTCCTTTAGAAAAAGACAACGGTAAATATCGCAACCATATTTGCCACCTGTTAGCAGGGTATCGGCCTGCATTAACAGGCGGGCACCATCCAGTAAAGAAATGTTTTGTGCATATGCATAATGCGCCTGTAGAATCAGGCTATCGGTAGCTGCCCGGCCTATAGTATTATGTATACACCATAAAACAGCACTCCATAGCTGCCCGTTTACATAAATGCTGCTACTGCCTGTAGGGTAATTTATGCCTATGTTCATCACCCGCCCTGCCCAAAACACATTATGCCCGTCCCAGTTAAACACCCAATCATTCCGGTAGCTGCTCAAGCTGTTAGAATAAGAGGCTGCCAGATAATCACCAAAACCTTCGTCCAATGCCTTGCGCTCCTGCCCATTGTTGTTACTACCAGGGGCTGCTGTTTCTGACACAAAATGGCCGTATTCGTGCACACATACATCTGCATCTTCGGCATCGTCTACAAAGCCATCTCCAAAATACAGCGCCTGGGGTTGGGCGCTGGGAGAAAAGTAGGATTGGTCATTGTCGCCAAAGCCGTGGGCATCTACGTCTACCAACGCATCTGCGCAATCAAAACCCAGGTTATGTATATGCTGCTGCATGGCTGTGATGTGGTAGAAGGCATTTACATCTTCAAAACTATTCTGTGAGCGATTGAAGAAGAATTCGCCATTGAACGAAGTTGCGGGGGGAATAAACGGTGATCCAATATCGCGCATGCGCACATAAGGGCTCTCGAGGTTAAAAACTCCGGCATCAAAATTGGCTTTGAATGTTACCGTGCGCATCTGCGAATTCATAATAAAGCTGGTAGCATCATCATTGTCAACATACGGCGGGCCATATACTGCGTGTGCCGTGGTAAGCGGGTCGGGGTTAAACACTTTGCCGGTAACCAACGAGTCCTGATTGAAAAAGGAGCGGGTGTCCCTTTCATAAATTATAGCGCCACCAGCTTCTAATATTTCATAAGTGTTGTCAATCAGTTTTAGTTTACATAGTACCGGTAAACCTTTTTCAGGGTCAACGGCAATCCGCCAATCGGGGCCTGTAGTGTTTATCTCTATATTCCAATTGAGGGTATTCTCCGAGTTATCGAACAAAGAATAGATGGTGTTGCTCCGGTCCAGGTTTACTTTTATTTCACTTTGGTAAACTTCGATGCCCTGAAACAATTGTGTGTATGAATAATGCATACCTCCAGGACTTTGCTTTACGTAGTTTAGCTTAAGCCCGGTGCGGTTGTCTTTTAAGTTTGGTAAATTACCTTTTAGATAAGCTGCTATAGTTTCACTTTTTACATCACCAGCTAATTTCACTTTTTCAAAGGATGAGCGGCAGGTAGTTGTTTTATATGGGGCAGGGGAGTAGTCTTCATTTGTTTTTTGAGCAAACAATTGCGCTACTGCAAAAACAAGAGATACCAAAAGAGTATTTTTCATCATAATAAATATAGCCAATTAAGCCTTAGCGCTATCCACCACTCCACTAGACAGTATAATCAGTATAATAGATAAGACGGCAAAAGCCAGCCCAAGGAGGTTTATTTTAGAAATTTTCTCTTTAAACAAAACTACACCGGCCAGGCTGGCGAGTAATACAGTGCCCAGGTTGCTAACAGGAAACACTACTGAGCTACCCCAGCTAATAGTAGCCAGCGCTTTTAGTAAAAACAAAAAAGAGAAGTAGTTGGCTATGCCAAGCAATATGCCACCCACCAGGCTGCGGCTATTAAACATGGCTTTGTCGGCAATAAGCTGGTAGATAAATACACCTGTGCCGGCAATAGATGCCGCCACGAACAAAAACAATGAAAATTCTTCCATTCCCGTATTGGCCAGGTAAGTTTTGTTGGCGTATTGGGTAAGGCTATCACAAGCACCGCTGCCTACAAATACAATAATAGGCAGTATGGCAAAGGATGATTTATGCGTGGGGCTTTTGGGTTCTTCTTTTAGCGATGACAGTATTACGGCAACAAAAGCGAACAAAATGCCCAACAGTTTTATCCAGTTAAATTCTTCGCCATAAATGGTAAAGGCAAGCAATACCGGAAACACAAGTCCCAACTTCATAGCCACTGAAGCCGTAGATACGCCATACTTTACGGTAGTAAGGCTGGTAAGGTTAAAAATGAAGATGAACATACTGCCC
This sequence comes from Chitinophagales bacterium, assembly GCA_035299425.1. Classification (GTDB taxonomy): domain Bacteria; phylum Bacteroidota; class Bacteroidia; order Chitinophagales; family LD1; genus Bog-950. The sequence continues at coordinate 13,119 of DATGWP010000127.1, forward strand.
AGCCCCAGCGATAGCCATAGCCATGGGCTTGAAAAAACTGCACCGCTTAACACGCTGCTTTTGTCCGGCAGAAAAATGAAGGCACAGGCAGTAGCCGACAGATAGTTGTAAACTATAGCCTGAAACACGGGTATGTTATACCTGTCGAATAACTTAAAAGCTAATATCAATAGAGCCGTACAGAAAATAGATAACAGCAAAAAAATCATGAGCCTGGGTTGAGATATAAGTTTAGGTTGTCCTTCTCTATTTTTATTTCTTCTATTACTTCGCCCTGTATAGCAGGTGCGTGTTTGCCTTCCTTTAATACATGCGTAGTTGTAAATACGCGGGCCTCGTCCCAAAGGTTGGTGGCTATAAATTGCTGTAGGGTGTTTGCTCCACCTTCTATTATTACCGACTGTATGTTCCTTCTGTAAAGTTCCTCTACTATCTGTTGTGGCACATGGGTGTTAAAATCAAGCTTTACATATTCAAGGTGTCCATTCACTTTATTTTCTCTTTCATTAAAAATGAGAGTGGCAGCTTCTGTATTAAATACTTTCTTATCCAGTGGCAAGGTGAGGGTTTTATCAATAACGATGCGTAGCGGGTTTTTACCCGGCCACAAGCGTGAAGTTAGTTCGCTATCATCAACAGTTACTGTGTTTCTTCCAACCAAAATAGCCTGCTCCTCGGTGCGCCATTTGTGGCTTAGCTTCTTCGCTTCGGCACCGGTAAGCCATACTTGTTTAGGTTCGTTCAGCCCCATAAAACCATCGGAACTTTGTGCCCACTTCAGTATTATAAAAGGCCGCTGCTTTGTATAAAAGGTTAAGAAGCGACGATTAAGATAATCAGCTTCAGCCTTCAATACTTCGGTTATTACTTCTACACCGGCATTGCGCAGTCTTTCTATCCCCTTACCCGATACTTTTGGGTTAGGGTCGTAGCTTCCAATAACTACACGGGGGATTTTTTTTGATAAAATTAAATCGGCACAAGGTGGTGTCTTACCAAAATGCGAGCAAGGCTCAAGATTTACGTATAAGGTAGAGTGCACCAGCAGGCTTTGGTCTGTTACCGATGCGATGGCGTTCACCTCAGCGTGCGGGTCACCGTATTGCTGATGGTAGCCTTCGCCTATAATAACACCATTATGTACTACTACGCTACCCACCATAGGGTTGGGTGCTACATGGCCCATGCCTTTTATAGCAAGGTCAAGGCAGCGCTGCATATATGTTTCGTGGGTTTCCATTGCCGGTGTTACCATTCAAAAATAATATCCTGCACAAGGTCGGGGTGCAGCGATTTGGCTACGGGGCAGGTGCGTGCTGCATTTTCCAGAATGGTCTTTTCTTTTTCCGAAAAATTGTTTTTAGGAAATCTTAGCACTATATGCACCGTGCTTATCCGGCGCGGGTCAGCTGCCATTACTTTGGTTATATCGGCCTCGGTACCTTTAATATCTATGTTCATGTCGCGGGCCTTAATGCCCATTATAGAAATCATACAGCTTCCTAATGCCGTTGCTACCAAATCGGTAGGGGAAAACGCCTGTGCCAGCCCCTGGTTATCCAGCGGGGCATCGGTTAATACTTCGGTGCCCGAATAAAGATGCGTCATCCGGGTGCGCAGGTTGCCTTCGTATATAATCTTTGAAGTCATATTTTTATATTTGATACAGCAAACTTAAACCAAAACTGTTTCGTTTATAGTTTGTATTATTGAGTAACGATGCGGAAACACGTTTTTTTGTTCTTATTGGGGTTGGTGTCTGTGGGTTCGTTGTTTGCGCAAGGTAAACTGAGAAATATAGACCCGCGCGATTATCAATACAAGCATGAGGCCTCGGGTGGATTGCGTATTCAAACCAATGGATTTACCCTGTTTGGTGAGTATGGCTGGATAAAGGATATAAACCGTACCCGCCTGCTGCAGGTAGAATACTCGTATTATGTGGATTACAAGCAAAAGAAACAAGACTCGCAGCTACAGGGTGGCCGCGATTATGTATTTGGCCTGCGCAACCGGTTTCATGTTATAAGGGCAGCTTATGGTTTTAAGCGCACTATTGCCGATAAGGCGGCGCGCAATGGGGTTCGCCTTTCTGCTATTTTCTTTGGCGGGGTTTCGTTAGGCTTGCTTAAGCCTTATTACCTTAACCTGGTGCAGCCGGTAAACGACAGCCTGGCCCCTGCTATTAAGCCCGAGCAATATTCCGAGGCTAATGCCGACCGTTTTTTAAATAAGGCTTATATTGTAGAAGCTGCTCCTATCCGCTACGGCTTAAGCAAAATGCAGCCGGTAGCCGGTTTGCATGTAAAATCGGGACTCGATTTCGATTGGGGCACTAAAGATGAATTTGTAAAAGCGCTTGAAGCCGGTATTATGATGGACTTTTATTACAAGCGCCTGCCTATTATGGCTAATAGCTCAAACCGGTTCTACCAATTTGCTTTTTACCTCTCTTTCCAGTTTGGTAAGCGATGGTAGTTTTGATTTATATTAAGAAGCAAAAAAGGTGGTCTGTTGAGACCACCTTTTTTATTTTCAGGATAATTCAATCAAACTATTTCAAATCAAACCTATCCAGGTTCATTACTTTATTCCAAGCTGCTACAAAGTCATTTATAAATTTATCCTCAGAGTCTTTGCAACCATAAACCTCGGCTATAGCTCTCAGTTCAGAATTAGAACCAAAGATTAAGTCCACCCGTGTGCCGGTCCATTTCTTTGCTCCGGTTTTGCGGTCGCTGCCTTCAAACAATGTTTGCGCATCGTTAGTTGCCTTCCAGGTGGTATTCATATCCAGCAAGTTTAAATAGAAATCGTTGCTTAGGATTTCGGGGCGTTTGGTAAATACGCCATGTGCCGAGCCATCAGCATTTGTGTTCAGCACACGCAAACCACCCAGTAACACGGCCAACTCAGGTACAGTAAGGGTTAGCAATTGCGCCCTGTCTATCAGCATTTCTTCCTGCGATACTTTATGCTTAGTGTTAAAGTAGTTACGGAAACCATCCACCTCTGGCTCAAGCACAGCAAACGATTCCACATCTGTTTGTTCCTGGCTGGCATCGCCTCTGCCAGGTGTAAAAGGAACTTTTACTTCCTTGCCGGCATTCTTTGCTGCCTGCTCTACACCGGCACAACCAGCTAGTACAATCAAATCGGCTAGTGAAATCTGCTTGCCACCGGTTTGGGCGCTGTTGAATTCTTTTTGTATGCCCTCCAGCACATCCAGCACTTTCTTTAATTGAGCAGGTTTATTTACCTGCCATAAGTTTTGTGGGGCAAGGCGTATGCGCGCTCCGTTTGCACCACCACGTTTATCGCTGCCACGGAAGGTAGATGCTGATGCCCATGCCGTAGATACAAGTTGTGATACGGTAAGGCCTGAGGCAAGCACTTTGGCTTTCAAGGCTGCTACATCGTTATCATCCACTAACTTATGCGTAACAGCAGGTATAGGGTCCTGCCATATCAATTCTTCTTTAGGCACTTCAGGGCCCAGGTAACGGGCTATAGGCCCCATATCGCGGTGCGTTAGCTTAAACCATGCGCGGGCAAATGCATCGGCAAACTCAGTCGGGTTTTCTAAAAAGCGTCTCGATATTTTTTCATACGTAGGGTCAAACCTTAGCGCAAGGTCGGTTGTAAGCATTATAGGGGCATGTTTCTTAGCCGGGTCATGTGCATCTGGCACTGTGCCAGCACCGGCATTGCCTTTTGGTTTCCACTGTTGTGCACCGGCCGGGCTTTTGGTTAGTTCCCACTCAAAGCCAAACAGGTTTTCAAAAAAGTTGTTGCTCCAATTGGTAGGGGTAGTCGTCCATGCTCCTTCTAGTCCGCTGGTAATGGTGTGTACACCGTGGCCGGTTTCAAAGCTGTTTTTCCAGCCCAGGCCCAATTCTTCAATACTGGCACCTGCCGGTTCTTTACCTATATGTTTACCTGCATCAGCAGCACCGTGTGTTTTGCCAAAGGTGTGCCCTCCGGCAATCAGTGCAACAGTTTCTTCATCGTTCATAGCCATACGGGCAAATGTATCGCGAATGTCTCGTGCCGATTTTAGCGGGTCCGGGTTACCGTTAGGCCCCTCCGGGTTTACATAAATAAGGCCCATCTGCACAGCAGCCAGTGGCAATTCCAGCTCACGGTCACCGGTGTAGCGTTTATCGCCCAGCCATTCCAATTCGCTGCCCCAGTAAATATCCTGTGGTGCTTCCCACACATCTTCGCGCCCACCGCCAAAACCAAAAGTTTTAAAGCCCATCGATTCCAGCGCGCAGTTGCCTGCCAGTATCATCAAATCGGCCCACGATAATTTTCTGCCATATTTTTGTTTAACCGGCCAAAGAAGCAAGCGTGCTTTATCAAGGTTGGCATTATCGGGCCAGCTGTTAAGCGGGGCAAACCTTTGTGTGCCCGAGCCACCGCCGCCTCGCCCGTCGGCTATGCGGTAGGTGCCGGCACTGTGCCATGCCATC
>DATGWP010000128.1:0-31894 GCA_035299425.1 Chitinophagales bacterium
CTTATTACCTTATCTACATTAAAGCGCACAAAGTAAGGTCGCACCTTGCTAAACCGGAACACATAGCCATTCTCTATGGTATTTAACCGTGAACTCGATGCCGAATCCCAATCGAATAATTTAATACCATAATCAAACTCGCTCTGAAAATCAAAAGGCCTTTTACCCCGCGAAGCGCGTATAGAGTCGTAAACCTCCAGAATGCTTTTTTCGCCTGGATTTTTCTTTTTATCGGTACCGGTAGTGCTACCCGGTGCAGTGGCGCCTGCTTCCTGTGCCTTGTTTTGCAGGTTAAGCATATAATCCATCACCGGTGCGCGGCCCTCAGAGGCGGTAGCGGTAATGTCGTATTTACGCAGCTGTGCCTTACCATTTACACGGAACATATCCAGCGCCAGGCCCTTTTGGGGCACTATGCTTTGCTCGCGTATGTTGTAGGTGTAGTTGGTGTATGAGGTTGTAACCCCGCCCACCTTATACACCTTTTGAAAAGAAGAATCTTTCAGCGTTTCTATCGCCGTATCTACTACCGATACGGCCGGTACATTTTCGTGTACCTGCACCGAATCCCAATCGCCGGTTTCGTTATCGGTAAAAAATACCGTTTTCTGGTTATGGTCGTATACACTTTCAAATTTTCCAACATGGCGGTTGCGCACACCGTTATCGTCGCTCAAAAAGCAGAACAGGCTATCGTTAAAGTTTTGCGGGTAGCTCTCGTTGGCATACGGTGTATTGGTAATGCGGTATAGTATGTTGCGGTTGGCATCCAGATCGTAGAAGAACAAGTCCATCTGTTTCTCCATCACCTGCGATTCGTACCGGTGCGGCTCTACCGTATCGCCGGTGCGGTTGCTGGCAAACATAATACCCTTAATGCCATTGGCCGTTACATAAGCCGGGTACAGGTCATCGTAAAAATCATCGGTAAGCTTGCGGGTAGTAGTGCTGGCTATGTTATACAGGTACACATCCGTTTGCCCGTTCTGTATGGCGCTCATCACCAGTTGCTTGCTATCTACAAAATTAAAGCTCACCACCTTCTGAAATTTGCGGATAGGGTTCTTCTCTACTTTCTTTTTCTCTACATCGTAAAAGCGCATAAAAATATTCGAGCGCCTTTCGTTGATATACGCCAGCCTTTTGCCCGATGGGTCCCAGGCCAATAGCGGCAGGCTCTCATCGGTAAACTGCGTATTCGTCCTCCATCCACCACGGAAAAGCACTTTCTTCTTACCGGTTTCGGTATTCATCAGGTGTACTTTGTAGCGCCCCATATCGTTGCTGGCCCAGGCCACGTGCCTGCCATCGGCGCTCAGGCGCGGCTGGTAATAGTTTATCTCCTTTTTGGTCTTAATTTTCAGTACGCTGCTCTCCGCCGGCAGGCTCGACATCTTGCCCTCGTTGCTAAACCGGTTAAAGTAATAGGTATACCAATCCTTCAGCGTTTCGCCCAGGTTGGTGCCCAGCACAAACATAAAGCCGTTATCTACACTGCGGTTAATACGGGTAAGGTATAATATGTTATTTACCGTGCTTTTGCCATGCACCTCCTCCAGATAATGCCAGATAGAATGGCCCACAAACACCGCCTCATCGGGTTGCAGCTTATTCAGCTTCTGAAACCGGCCGCTCAGTATACCCTCGCGCAAGCGGTCCTCGTGGTCGCTGCCCCAGGGTTCGCCTATATATCGCACCAGCCCCACTTTATACCAATCGGGCAGGTTAAGCAGCACCGCGTTTTGTATGGTTTCACCAAAACTGGTACCCTGCACCAGCTTGTCTACATATATTTTGGCTATGCCCTCGCGTATCTGCTTATCCAGGTTGGCGTGGTCGCCGTTAAAGTAAATAAACAGCTTGCCCTCGGGAATCTTAATACTACCACCCTGAGCCTGCCCCGGGTCGTAAATGCCTATGTTAGTCTGGTTAAGCTCGGTAATAGTGTTGTAAATGATAATGTCAATCTTGCGCTTATACCGGTAGTCAAGTATCTTGCTTATATCATCCGAGTTATCTTCGGCGGCCTTTATCACATACTTGGCAATATCCTGTCCGCCCAGGTAGTAATAGGTTATAAAGTTATCGCTCTCGTAATACGAAAAAGTAAAGTCCTTGTATTGAACCCTGTTCTGCCCAAAGCGCTCGGTACCTTGCGCTCGGGAGGCAACGGACCACAACCCCACGACTACAGATAACAGCCACGGAGCATAGAGCTTAAAATTTATGTAACGTTTTACTGAACTCATTGGTTACTAATCAACGCGCCTCGAATATTTTATTTTGCATTTATCTAGGCTCTCATATCTAAGTTCTAGGCTCTGCTATATATTCGCGCTTTCAAACTTAAACAAAATACTTTGATGCTAAAGGTTCACAAGCATACTTTTAACCCATTTCAGGAAAATACTTACATAATAGAGGACGAAACCAAAGAATGTGTAATTATTGACCCCGGTTGCAGTAATGAGCGCGAGCGCAACCAGCTGGTGCAAACCATAGAGGCGCATGGCTTAAAACCTGTTAAACTCCTAAATACCCATTGCCATATCGACCACTTTCCCGGCAATAAATTTGTGTGCGAAACCTATAACCTGCTGCCCGAGTTTCACGAGGTAGAGCTGCAGGTAATGTATGCTGCCCTCGATTACCAAACCCTGTTTGGTTTTAAACTGGATGCCTCCCCCGAACCAAAACACTATTTAAAAGATGGCGACGAAGTGAAGTTCGGCAACACTACACTTAGCGTCATTTTTACCCCCGGCCATTCACCCGGTAGCCTTTCGTTTTACAACGAGACGGCTAAAACCATCATCAGCGGCGATGTGCTTTTCCGCGGTAGTGTAGGCCGCTACGACCTGCCCGGTGCCAGCGGCGAGGTACTCTTCAAAACCATTATGACCAAACTAATGACCCTGCCCGATGATGTAAAAGTGTACAGCGGCCACGGCCCCGAAACCTTTATAGGTGTAGAGCGGAGGAACAATCCGTTTTTGAAGGATGAGGTGTTTTTTGGGTAATTCCACGTCACTGACTCCCACTATCATTTATAGCAAAAAAAATCCGCCCTTGCGAGGCGGATTTTTTTGTATATCGAGTTCCCTTCTATTAAAACTTGCTTACAAGTTTAGTCGCATTAAAGTTATTGTTATATAGCTTTATAAAGTAATTGCCTGTAGGCAATTGCGCTAACGATACATTGTTAACCGTACCGGTAAGGCGGTAGCTGGCTATCATTTGTCCGTTTATAGTTACCACATCCATGTTTAGCGGCGTTGTTTCTGATGCAGCTGTAGTAACAAAAATGTTATCGGTAAAAGGATTAGGGTAAAGTGAAATGCCAGCATTTGCAAAAGCATCGTTTATTCCGCTAATTACGGTTACAGTAGTGTCAAACACTGCAAAAGGGCTTAACGAATTAATGTTGCTGCGTGTGCGGCTAAACAATGTCGCTCCATCCATCGATACGGTGGCAGCATCTGCTTGTGCACCCAGGCCATCCCAGTTGCCATTGGCATTATGCGAAACAAAAGATACTGTGCGGTCAAAGCCATTTACTTCGGCAGTAGCCGGCCATGATACCATCAACTCCATATCAAGGTTAGATGCTATTGTAGTTGTTGCCAACCACGTAGCATTTACCAGGCGGCTGGTAATTGTCATATCAGTACCGGTTGTTCCGTTGGCACGCACATCAGGTATTACACCTACGCCTACCATGCCTGCACCCGAGCCTGAGTTTAATCTTACACGTGCCGGAAAATACTGTGCTACAGTGCCTACCGGGTAACGCGCCCATACATTGGTGCTGGGGGTTAAGTTTTGCATTACCGAGCCATTGTCGCCTGTAACCACATAAGAAGTAGTACTTGCGCCTGTAATAGTATCGGTGCCCAGTATCGAAAGTGTGTGATCCTGTATATCCAGTTTGCCGTTGGTAAAAATCATTCTTCCCTGCACGTTCAGGTCAGACCCTATTTTTACAAAACCGTTGCCACCCACACTTACAGTTAAATTATTCACTGTATTGCTTGCCGTAGCAAAACGTAGTTCGCCGCCGGGTGTAGCAGTAGAAGCAATCGTTAAGTTAGAGGCTGCTGTAGATGATAGCATACCGTTGCCCGAATCGGCAATAGTGCCGGCTATAGTTAAGTCTGCCGAAAATAAACGGAGCGTACCGCTTACCAGATTAAAGTTTCCATTTACGCGTAGTGTATCTTCCAGTTGGGTGTTGCCAATACTTACCGCTATATTTAGATTGTTTACAGTAGAGCCACTTGTAAAGCGTAACGCACCTGCAGTGCCACCGGCCCTGTTGATGGTAACATTAGAGGTTGTAGAAGAAATGCGGCCATTACCGCCCGTTGCTATTTCGCCCAACACCGTTAGGTCAAACAAGCCCAGGGCAAGTGTTCCTTCCGTTAAGGTGAATGTTCCGGCTACAACTAATGTATCAGATAAGGTTACTGTATTTGCCACAGGCACATCAAGCGTTAGGTTGCGTAATCCTGTACCGCTTAACTCCTGCCCTGCTAATGCAGTAGCCATAGTATAAGTTACATGGTAAGGTGCGGTTAAGTTTAAGGTGCCGGTGCTAACAAAAGCACCACCCGCCACATGTATGGTAGCGTTGTTACCTACTGTAAAGCTGGCCGTAGGCTGTATGCTGAATTGGCCTGCAAGTAAATTAAGATGGCGCTTTACCATTATGTTACCACTGGCGCTAAGCACCGTAGCCGAGTTGGTAATGGTATAAGCATTTAAGCTGCCTGTAAAAGTTGTAGTGCCACCGGTGTTAAAAACAACGTTGCCTATATCTATAGTACCTGCACCGGTAATAAGCCCTGCGGTGTTGGTTACCGTAGTGTTAGAATCGCTGGCAAGTGTGCCCTGCACGGTTAATTGTGCCAGCAGGCCGTTAAGTATTACATTGTTATCAAGCGTTACAGTAATGCCGCCCGGTATAACTACCTGGTCGGTAGCAAGGTTGTAAGGGGGTGTTACACCGCCCCATGTGTTTGCACTGCCCCAACTGCCTGTAGTGGTAGCGGTGTAAACTAAAGCAAAGCCCGATGTGTGCGTCAATAGAATAACTGACATTAACAGTGCTGTCTTTTTTAGAAATGGTAAAACGTTCTTCATTGTTATATTTTATAGTTTAATTAATATGTTCCACCCCTTTAGGCAATAAGGCAGCCACAATTGGTTTGAGGTGGGGCACTTAACATAAAACGCGGCTGGCAAGCTGCTGTGCAAATAAATTACACCATGGGGTTACGTACTGCAAATGCTCTGTATGCCAATGGAGTATGGCTATGGCAGGTAAAATGATAACCGGGCTAAATAGAAAGAGGAGAGAAGCTAATCTGTCTCACAATTTAACGTAACGCGCACTCCGGGCACCATGCCCCAAAGTGGGATTAATCCCATAAAGGGGTAGTAAACCTCAATTAAGTTCTACCGGTAGCATTCTCCGGCACTTTCATGTTTCTCCCTCTCAGTATAAACACAATGCCCATACCTATACTGAATAAACCAGACATACCCAATATCACCAGCCCTATGTGGTCCCCCTGGTTATTGACAATACCCGCCGGCGAAAGATACACGCGGCTGCTATCTTGCAACCCATATACATCTATGTGATAGTACCAGGCATGCTTTTTTTCAAAAGATGGTTCTTTTGTTTTTGTAAGCTTCATTTGCAAATCATCCTCTTCTATCATTAATTGTAAGGTATCATAAGGACTTACATAATTGATATAGTCATCGGCCAGCATAGCATCGTACTCGGGCCTTTTAATTACAAAATCAAACTGCGGGTATTGCTCTAAACTTATATGTACCGAGCGCGAGCCCTTACTGCCTTTGCTAATGTGCGGCTGGTTGGTAATTACACCGGTAACCTGGGCCAGTGCTGGCAGGGGGCCGTTGGCGTTGTTGTCTACAGCTAAAGCAGCCACGCACATGCAAATGCCAATCACTATAAAGGCGGTGCCCATAAACCAGGCAAGGTTGCGTTTAAGTTCTGCTTCCCGCGCAGTATCATGCCTCTGCCCGGTGGTAAGCAACGCTTTTAAATCATCATAATTGCCATACGCATACGATAGCAGGCGGTGTTTGCCGGTGGCGGTATATACGGTTAGTTCAAAATGCGTTTTGCCTTTGTTGGTATGGCTGGTTTCTGTGTAGCCGGTAATCGCGCTTAAAGCAATGGTTTTTTTATGTGAGCCTGTTACAGACTTTACCGTCAGCGTTTCGCTATCTATATACAGTGTATCAAAATTGCGCAGAAATGCCAAGCAGGCAATGCCACCGACAGTAAACACAATGGCTGCTATGCCTTCTAATATTTGCCAATAAGGCGCATCTATACTTTTAGCAAAGGCATGGTAGGCTACAAAAAAGCAAAAGCCTGCGCCAACTACCAGCGCTATCATGCGCAGGTAATAGGCGTTTTGTGATTGTAAGGTGTGGGTAGACATAGTGATATGAAAATAAAAAGATATTTTTTATTCGCGCACCCTATGTTCCAATGTCATTGACTTAAACTGTTTTTGGCTGTTGCCCTTTTTCTCCACTTCACTATTTCGTACCACATTACCGATACAAAACCAAGCGCAACAGCAATACCCAGTTCGGTAACTGTAAGCCTTTGCAGCTGAAAAAACCGGGTCAGCGGATTGACATACAGTAGCAAGGCAGTAATGCCCACTGTAACCAGTATAATAATAGGCACCAGGTTGTTTTTATACTTCAATGTGGTAATAACCGAATAGTAAAGCGACCGGTTGATGAGCGTAAGAAATATATTGGCAGCAATAAGCGTGGTAAATACCAGCGCACGGGTGTGTGCCTCCTCAAAATTGAGATACAAGGCATATTGGTAAGCGCTTAGCGTGCCTATAGTAATAGCAAGGCCCTGGGTAATACTGGTGGCCAGCTCTTTCCAGTTAAAAAAGGTAGTGGTAAACGGACGCGGCTTTTGCACCATGGTATTGGCCTCCATAGGCTCATTCTCGAATATAATAGAGCAGGTAGGCCCCATTATAAGTTCTAAAAGAATAATATGTACCGGCGAAAATATGTTGGGATATAGCCACCCCAGCGCCAGCGGTATAAACACCGTAAGCACTATAGGTATGTGAATAGATATAATGTATTGTATGGCTTTTTTCAGGTTGGTATATATTTTCCGGCCCATAGCTACGGCATCTACCATCTTAGCCAAATCATCCTCAAGCAATATCAGCGAAGCTGCCTGCCGCGCAATCTCGGTACCCTTTTTGCCCATGGCTATACCTATGTGCGCCGCCTTTAGCGCGGGCCCGTCGTTTACACCATCGCCGGTCATGGCTACTATCTCGCCTTTGGCCTTTAGTGCATTTATTATCCGAAGTTTGGCATCGGGGTACATGCGGGTAAACAGGTTAGTCTCCAGCACCCTTTGCTGCACATCTTTTTCCTGTAGCGCCATCAGCTCATCGCCGGTCATGCTTTTTTCATAACCTTTAAAGCCTATTTGTTTGGCAATAGCGGTAGTGGTAGCGGCATTATCACCGGTTATAATTTTTACGCCAATGCCGGCAGCGTAAAAATTCTCAAACACCTGCTGTATGTTTTGCTTAGGCGGGTCGTAAAAAGCCACCAGGCCTTTAAAGGTAAATTTTAACTCCTGCTGGGTAGCCGGAAAACTGCTGCCCTCAAAAGTAGTTTGGCCCACACCCAGTACCCTGTAGCCATCGGTAGCCAATGCTTTTATGGCATCTTCTATCTGTAGCTTTTGCTGCGGGGTAAGTGCCGATACGGCCATCATAGCCTCCGGTGCTCCTTTGGCTGCAATTATCCGTTTGCCGGCGGCATTTTCAAACACATGGGTCATCATGGGTGGCTTGCCGCTTAGCGGGTATTCGTGTATAAGCTTAAAGCCGGGCCTTTCGTCGGTTGCAGCCGATTGGCTATAAGCATCGTGCAGGGCTATTTCCATAGCATCAAAGGGTATAGGTTCGCTGCCCCACATGGCTATGCCAATCAGTTCTTTTTCATCGGTTCCAGCGCCTTCTATAGTCGCTGTAATTTTACCGGTAGAGAGCACAAACAGCCGCGCCAGGCTCATTTTATTTTCGGTAATGGTACCGGTTTTGTCGGTGCATATTATAGTGGCGCTGCCCAGTGTTTCTACGGTCTTCATCTGCTTTACTATTATGCCCATCTTCATCAGCCGCCAGGCACCCAGTGCCATAAAGGTGGTAAAGGCCACCGGTATCTCTTCGGGCAAAATGCTCATGGCCAGGGTAAGTGCTTTCAGCAGGCTATCCAACACCAGGCGCGAGTGGTAATAGTTGATACCCCACACCGTTACAAAAACCACGGCACCCAGCAGCACCATCTTTTTTACAAAGTTGTTTATCTGCAGCTCCAGCGGGGTGGGCTCTTCTTTTATGCTCTCCAGGCTTTTGCCAATGGCGCCCAGTTTGGTTTGGTTGCCTATAGCCGTAACCACCGCTATAGCCAGGCCGCTGGCTACGGTAGTGCCGCTATAAATGCGGTTGTCTTCTTTGGTAGCGTCTTTATAAACAGATAGCGACTCGCCGGTGAGTATCGATTCATTAACCGAAAAATCGTTGGAGTGAACAATGGTGCCATCGGCCGTTATAGAAGTGCCTTCTTCTACCATCAGGTAGTCGCCCATTACCAGTTCTTCGCTTTTTATCTCTGCTACCTGGCCGTTGCGTATTACTTTGCAGTGGGGTTGTGTAAAGTCTTTCAGCTTCTCAAGCGCGTTGCGGCTGCGCGAATCCTGGTAAAGCGAAATGCCTGCCACAAAAACAATAGCCGATGCCAGGAAAATACCATCGCCGGTTTTGCCACTGATAAAATACACCACCGATGCTATCAGCAGCAAAATAACCATGGGCTCTTTGGCTATACTTTTAAGCGCCGCCCAAAAGGCGTTCTCCTTTTTATAGTCCAAACGGTTTTGCCCGTGTTGGTTGCGGGCTGCTGTTACCTGCTCAGTGCTTAGGCCCTGTATATTAAAGTTGTTGGTTGCCATTTAATGTAAAGGTGCCAAGTTCTGCCATTATCAGGGTATAATTTTCGTCACATTTTTATTCGGGGATAGGCAGATTAGGCACTATTGGGGCCTTGGTTTATAATGCGGCTTCTGCCCGGTATTATCTCATTACTCAATTCCAGGTATTCACTACTTACTCCACCACCAACTTGCCGCTACTTAGCCGCTGTTGGCTATTGCGAATAGTATACATATAAACCCCTTTGCTCAAATTGCCTACCGGTATATTAGCTACCGGTTCATTCAACTGTTGCTGCAATACACTTCTACCGGTTAAATCTGTAAGCTCAAATACTGCTCGCACGTTTGTGTTTTGTAGTTGTACCTGTACTACATCGGTGGTCGGGTTGGGTGAGATTTTTACACCCACACTGGCTAATTCATCTATACTATTCCATGTCCAGGATGTATCGTAATCGCAGGTGGTATATTGAGTATTTCGATAGGCAAGTGTATCAAACTCAGAAAAGCAAAGTAGATTATATGTGGGCAAATCAAAGGCTATAAACGAAGCTCCGGGGTAAAGGAAAAAATTGTTGAAAGATCCGATGCCTTCTACAAATATGTCGTTGTATCCAAATGCGATATCGTTTTGCATGCTAACATACAAGGCTTTGCGCAAATGCCCATACATTATATAGGATACAGAATCGATGGTTATCTTTAATGGATAAGACCACGCGTCAGGTGACTGGATAATAAAGGTATCGCCAGCTACACTTCCGAAGTCGTACAGCAGGTAATCAGCACTATCCGCATTAATTCGGCCATATACTTTTTCGGTAGAGTCTTTACGTATGTAAAACTTACCATTGTTTTCAAGCGGATGAATTGGCCAGCTATAATTTATTACCTGGTATGGTGTACCCAGCAAAACAGTATCACCTGCTATATGATAATGAATAGTACTTATACTACCAGCACCTACCCAGCCGGTATTATACTCCAGCACACTCCACTCCGCCGTACTATCTGCAAACCGGTGCTGCTGCGCAAATGCGCAACTACATGCAAATAACAAGAAGGCGACTAATAGTATTCTCATAGTGTTTATGTTTTATAGATAAAAATTACTGCAGCACCAGCTTTCCGCTGCTTATTTTCTGATTATTTCCTCGTATAGTATATAAGTAAACACCCTTACTTATTCCGCTCACCGGTATATTAGTTGCCGGTTCATTCAGCTGTTGCTGCAATACACTTCTACCGGTAATATCGGTAAGCTCAAATACGGGTTGAGCGTAAGTGTTTTGCAATTGCACTTGTACCACATCGGTGGCAGGGTTGGGTGAGATTTTTACGCTGCCAGCCACCCTTATTAGTTCTGCTCCCAAAGTATTGTAATCGCAATTATTGTACAGTGGGTTAATATAATTGAGAGTATCATGTTCATTAAAACAAAGCAGCCTGAATCTCTGTGGTGGAAAATCATCACCTACAGATGGTGTAGGGCTGAGAAAAAAACTATTGGTTGCACCAATACCCTCTATGTAGATGTCATTACGTCTTACCCCAAAATCATTTTGCAGGGTTACATGCATTACTTTGCGCTGGCGACCATACATTTTATAGGATACAGAATCAACTACTATTTTATACACAATAGACCAATCGTTCCGGGAATGGATGGTAAATGTATCCCCGGCCACCTTGCCGAAGTCATACATAAGATAATCTATACTATTTGTAGGTATGCGCCCATATACTTTTTCGGTAGAATCTTTATGTATATAAAACCTCCCCGGATAATTCTGCCAGCCATATTCAATTACTTGGTACGGTGCACCTTGTAGTACAGTATCTCCAAATATTCTGTAATTTATAGGGTCGCCTGGGTCCCCATTTGTCCACGAGAAATAAGTACTGAGCACACTCCACTCCGCCGTGCTATCTGCAAACCGGTGCTGCTGCGCAAATGCGCAACTACCGGCAAATAAGAGTAAGGTGATTAAAGTTGTTTTCATAGTGGTTAGGTTGATAAGCTAAAAATAGTAAATATGTTCAAAAGATACATTTGAACATAAAAGCCGGCTGTTTGCGCGGGGGAAGCGGTTTAAGCGGAGCATTTAAACCGCGATTTTTTTGGTTACTTTTTTTCTAAAAAAAAGTGACAAAGAAAAACCCACCGCCAAAGCGCACAAGAACCTTGAAACTACGCCATTAGCTATATCCACCTGAGCCACCTTTGTTCTGTTGTTATTTCACAAAACTCCATTCACCTCGTTTTGCCTTTCGCTTTAGCGCATTACATTTGGTAGATGATAACACCTGCGCGTCTTATAAAATTTACCACTGCCTTTGCTTTTGCCCTGCTCACGTTTTGTGCTATGGCGCAAAGCAATATCAGCAACCGTCCGCACCTGTCGGCAGGCGCTAAGCAATACCTTTGGAAACTGGACCATGAAGCCACAGAGCGGCCCTATGTATATAACGGCTACGTGTATCACACCGATGCGCAGAACAACGTGTATGTAAACGCTATAATAAAAGTGCAGCCCGGCTTTACCGGCGATGCATTAGAGGAACTAGGCGTACATATCAACACCAAAGCCGACAACATCTGGACGGCCAAAGTACCGGTAGAAAACATCCGCAGCTTTATGTATGTAAGCGGCATACAGTATATTGAGATGGACCAGCCTATGTACACCATGATGGATTCGGCGCGCGTAGCCACGCACGTAGATTCGGTGCATGGCGGCTATGGCTTACCGCAGCCCTACACCGGCAAGGGCGTGGTAATGGGCATAATAGATGCGGGCTTCGATTATACCCACCCTTCGCTATACGATACAGCCTACAACACCTACCGCGTTAAGCGTGTGTGGGAGCAAAAAACAGCCGGTACACCACCTGCCGGTTTTATCAATGGCGCTGAGTATGCCGACTCCGCAGCTATACATGCAAAAATGTACGATATATATGAAGGCAGCCACGGGGCCCACGTAGCCGGTATAGCGGCCGGTTCGGGCTATGGTGGCGATGCTACGCACATGCACCTGCGCGGCATGGCTTATAACAGCGAGCTGGCCCTGGTGGCTATTTACCCCGCGCTTAACCATTGGGTTAACAGCGGATTGACCGATATGATGGATGGGCTTAATTACATTTATAATTATGCTGCTTCGGTAGGCAAACCGGCCATAGTGAACCTTAGCTGGGGTGGGCCTATTGGCCCTAAAGATGGCAACTCGCTTTTCAGCCAGGCGCTGGATAACCTTACCGGTCCAGGTAAAATTTTCACCGTATCGGCTGGCAACAACGGGCAGAACAAAGTACATGTAAGCAAAACCTTTACCGCCAACGATATCTCCCTCAATACCTTTGTTACATTTTCTTCGGGCCTGCCCGAGCCGCGCAACCTGGTAGATGTATGGGGCGATAGCAGCGAGAATTTCTACATGCGCTATAGCTTATATAACAACAACACCCGCACCGATAGCTCGGCGCTTATCAGCCTGGATGAGAATACGCACTTTATTCAATTGGTTGGCTCCGATGGCGACACTTGTTTTATAACTGTTACCACAGTGTCTAACGAGTTTAACGGCAGGCCGCACATGTTGCTGGATATTTACAGCAAAACCAGCAACCGCTTATGTCTGAACGTAACGGCTACCAGCGGCACGGTAAACATGTGGCAGGGCTATGTGCTTAAAACCAGCGGTTACTATGGCACATTTACCAAATACACCTACCCATGGGCTACCAACGGTGATTTGATTATGCAAACAAGCGACATGGTATCCTCGCGCACGGCCATTGGCGTAGCGGCTTACAACAGCAAAGTTTCGTTTGTAAACGTAAATGGCAATACGCAAAACTATACCGGTTACACCCGGGGCAATATTGCATCGTTCAGCAGCCACGGCCCCACTACCGATGGTCGCACCAAGCCCGATATAGCAGGCCCCGGCATGGCGCTGGCATCGGCTGTCAATTCCCTCGACTCTGCCCTGCTGCCCGGCGGTGCCGAGCGCAGCCTGGTAGCCGCCGATTTTGTATCGCCGCGCAATGGCAAAACCTATTCGTATGCTATGTTTCAGGGCACCAGTATGAGCAGCCCGGCAGTGGCCGGTGTTATTGCCTTGCTGCTGGAGATTAACCCTAACCTTACCCCTGCTACCATTATGGATATACTAAAGCAAACGGCCATTACCGATAACTTTACAGGCACCATACCGCAGGAGGGAAGCACCACCTGGGGTTACGGGAAAGTAAACGCCTACGCGGCGGTTAAAAAAGCATTAGAAACTACCGGTATCTTTCACCAGCCATCGGCACTGGCTTGCATGCTATACCCCAACCCTGGCGCCGGTAACTACCAACTGCAATACACGGCTGCAAAGAATGAGGAACTAACCCTTACCCTTTACAACCAAACCGGTAGCCAGCTTAATACTACACATTGGCAAACCACTACCGGCCTCAACCAATATAATCTCGATTTAAGCAATAACCCCGCAGGTATTTACATGGTGCATATAAACAGCGCCTCCGGTTCGGCGCTGATTAAAGTGGTGAAGCAGTAATGTTAAGGCTGTAACATACCAGCGAGGGGGTAAGCCCCTCGTACTATTGGTAGTGCGCATTATTAAAAACTAGTAATATATTTACAGGCTTATTTTTTAAACGCACCCACATGAGGTTGAAGTATACATATTATCTTCTTGTCTTCTGTTTTGTTTGGCAGCAGGGCTTTGGTCAAAAGCACGCTAATAATTGGTATTTTTCCGCTAGCTCCATAAAGTTTGGCACCGGTGTGGCGGTTCCTTCTTTTACCGAAATGTCACCGTTTGAAGGGTGTACTTCTATATCCGATAGTTTAGGCAATTTGCTCTTTTATTCTGACGGTAGTTCTGTTTGGAATAGAAACCACGAGATAATGGCAAACGGCTACCATTTGTCAGGCGGTCAAGTAAGTACACAAGCAGCAATGGCTGTAGCGCATCCCGATTCTTCCAATTTATATTACCTCTTTACACTCGATGAGGCCGGTGGGTCCGATGGCCTATGTTACTCTATTATTGATATGAACCTGGACAATGGTAATGGCGATGTAACTGCCGTTAAGAATATAAAAATTTTATCGCGGGTATGTGAAAAAATAGCCGTAACCAGACATGCTAACAAGCACGATTTATGGATAATAGTAAACCGCTTTGATTCAGACTCGATGTTTTATTCGTATAAACTAACATCGCAGGGTATAGATACCAACCCGGTTATTATGACGGGCCTGGGCAGGGTGGGCCCTATTATAAGTGTAGGCAATATAGCAGCAGGTGGATATATGAAGGTATCGCCCGATGGTAAATGGTTGGTTTCTTGTATATCAGGCTCGGGCTTTATGAAAATGTACCGGTTTGATAATACAACCGGCCTGGTAGAATATGTATGTGGCGATGCTTCGGGCTTGCCTCCAAAAGAACACGCTGCCTATGGATTAGAGTTTTCTCCCGATAGCCGGTTAGTATATATAAGCGAAAATGTATTTGCTATAGGCCCCAACATGGGCCATATTTATCAGTATAATCTTTATGCAGGTAATGCTGCTGCAATTGTAGCATCGCGCAAAACACTTGTATCGGGCCATTTTCTTGGCGCCCTGCAATTAGGGCCCGACCACAAAATTTACGTAGCCCACAGAGGCCAGCCGGTAAGAATAATACACAGGCCAAATGCCGTTGGTCCGGCGTGCCAGTTCGATACCGTTCATTCTAATTCAGGACTATATTACAGCGGCCTTGGCTTGCCCACTTTTGTGCATCCGTATTTTGATGTAGGTATTAAACACCAGCCCGCCTGCTTTGGCTCCCCGACTATAGTAAGTGTAACCAACCCCAATATAGACTCTGTAAAATGGGATTTTGGCGACACAGCATCTGCCGCCGCCAATTACTCTAAGTTAACTACCGCCCAGCATTTTTTTACCGCTACCGGTAACTATACAGTTACTCTTACTGCTTACGACCAGGGATTAATAGATACTACCTATCTTAAGGTTTCTATTACCGATACGGTGCCACAACTTCCGCTATTAGGGCCCGATACACTTTTGTGCCCCGGCGGTACGCTTATGCTCGATTGTTATATGGCCGGAGCAACTTATAAATGGAGTAATAATACCACCCAGCCCTATCTAAATGCTACGCAACCCGGTTTGTATTCGGTTACTGTCAACGACCGCGGATGTACCTCTGCCGATAGTATATTAATAGGCTATCGCGATTCGGTATATATCAGTGCAACTGCACTGGCATGGAACGAATACGCCTTTACTACTACCGATACACAATCTATTGGGTATGTATGGGCGGTAGGCAACACCACTATAAGTCTCGCACCCGGCGCAACTTATTTATTTGCAGAGGAGGGAACTTATAACATAAAACTTACAGTAACAGACAGCGATGGCTGCGTGCGGATAAGAACGCAAAAAATAACCATAGTAAATACAGGCATAGTCAGCGGGCAAACTGCCGGTATTACTGTGTTTCCATCACCTGGCACCGGTAACTATCAGCTGCAATATACCGCTGCAAAGAATGAGGAACTAACCCTTACCCTTTACAACCAAACCGGTAGCCAGCTTAGCACAACACAATGGCAAACCACCACCGGCCTTAACCAGCACAACATAGATTTAAGCAACTATCCGGCAGGTATTTATTTTGCTCATGTAAACAGTGCCACACAATCAGTGGTAATTAAAATAGTGAAGCAGTAACCCTGACTTCGGAAGTTTTTACAACTTCGGAAGTCTTGCGCAAGATTAGCCCCCAACCACACTGGGTTTACACCTTTCCCCCATTTTGGGTTGACACCTGTTTTTTTTAAAATATTGATAATCAATATTTTGATTATGTTTTGGGTTGACACATTTTCTACTTCGTTTTAAAACTTGTATGGCAATAAATTTTACGCCATGCGGCTGCATACCTGCGTAAGATGGCATAAGCCTTTGCAAAAAAGCTATTCTCCCAACCTTTTCTACATTCGTGTAATACAACTCTGCTATGACAAAACTATACCTGACCACGATTCTGCTAACTGCGCTGCTTGCCGGTTGTACCCGTTGCTACTACTGCATCGAAAATGGTGCTGGTGTAAATGGTTTTAAGGTGTGTACAGAGTATCCCGATTATGAGGCTGCAAAAGACGCCGCTAAAAGTGGTCAGGGTTATGTGGATACAGATAGTTTGATTTATAAATGCGAATAAGCAACCTGCTCTGCCCCAGGGTAATTTTTGGGATTGAACTTTTCGGCCTGCCCGCTTGTTTTTAATACCATCATTATTCTGTTAGTCTTTTCTACATTCGTTACAAATACCCTGACCGTGAAACAATATCTACTATTACCGGCTTTTATTTTAGCCACCATTTTTGCACAAGCCCAGCCCTATACGGTAGGTACCAAAAATGTAACCTTTACCGACCCCGCCCGCAGCAACCGCTCGATACCGGTAGAGATACGCTACCCCGGTAATAATACAGCTATGGTTAACGATTCGTTTCCTTTTATTGTGTTTGGCCACGGCTTTCAAATGACGGGCAATAACTATTACTCTGTTTTCGATTCGCTGGTGCGCCAGGGGTATATAGTGGCGCTGCCCGGCACCGAAACCAGCTTTTCGCCCAGCCATTCCGATTTTGGCAAAGACTTCATCTTTATATACGACAAGCTTATCAGCGAGTCGCAAACCAACTCATCATCTTTTTTATATAACCACGTAATACCCCGCGGCGCCATTGGCGGCCACAGCATGGGCGGGGGCAGCACGGTGCTAAGTTGCCAGTTTAGCACACCAGCCACCTGCTACTTTACGTTTGCCGCGGCTAATACCAACCCATCATCTATTGCTGCCGCACCGTCTATGAATAAGCCTTACCTGGCCATGGCCGGCAGCCGCGATTGCATAGCTCCACCTGCAGCCCACCAGATACCAATGTACGATTCATCGGGCGCTCCGTGTAAAGTTTATGTAAGCATTTTAGATGCCACCCATTGTCAGTTTGGCCCCAACAGTGTTGCCTGCAATTTTGGCGAAGGTGTATCGGGCTGCGCCAGCACCCCGCTTAGCAGCACCGCACAAGTTAGCAAGACCCTCTCTTTTTTAACCCCCTACCTTAATTATTACCTTAAGCAACAATGCTCCGCCTGGACCCAGTTTGAAGCCCTATACGCAGCCAACACCACCGACGACCTGCGCCGCAGCTGTACCAATACCATACCCACCAACCCGGGTATTACAGGTGATAATTCATTCTGTGCAGGTAACAATACGGTGCTTACGGCGGCACCCGCCGGTTTTACCTATAGCTGGAGCAATGCTATCACTACGCAAACCAATACGGTAAGCACAGCAGGCACTTATGGTGTAACGGTAAGCAACGGCGTATGTGCGGTTACAGCTACACCGGTAGCGGTTACCGAAACAGCGCTCCCCGGTACACCATCCTCTATCACCATGCCCGATACAGTTTGCGCAGGCATAGCTAATATAGAGATTGTGGCCCCGGTACTTCCGCCTGGTGAGAACTATGTATGGACGCTGCCTGTTGGCTGGGTGTCTACCTCAGGCAACCCTAATATGATATATGTAACATCCGGCAATTCCGGCGGCACAGTGTCGGTAGCTATTGGCAATGCATGTGGTTTGGGCACGCCGTTGTCTACTCCCGTGGTAGTGGTGCCATCTACCTT
Source organism: Chitinophagales bacterium (assembly GCA_035299425.1). GTDB lineage: Bacteria > Bacteroidota > Bacteroidia > Chitinophagales > LD1 > Bog-950. The sequence continues at coordinate 17,784 of DATGWP010000128.1, forward strand.
AGGCACACCGGGCACCATCACCGGGCCTGATTCGGTTTGCAGCTCTATAGCTGTCAGCTTCTCTATTGCGGCAGTCAGTGGCTCTGATTCCTATGTGTGGAGTTTCCCATCGGGCTGGTCGGTAGTTTCCGGCGATAGCACCCTTTCAGTATATGTAGCAGCCGGCAGTGTCGGCGGGGTAGTATCGGTAAGTGCAGTAAATAGCTGTGGTGAATCTCAGCCTGCTACCCGCACGGTAGTAGTGCCGGTGTTAGATATCCCCGGCAGCATCAGCGGTGACGATACGCTATGCGCCGGTGCAGCAGCTACCTATTCTATTGCAGCGGTTAATGGGGCTAATGCATATCAATGGAGTTTCCCATTGGGCTGGTCGGTAGTTTCCGGCAACAGCACTTCTGCTATTCAGGTTACAGCAGGTGCAGCGGGAGGCACAGTATCGGTTGCCGCTGAGGGCACTTGCGGTGTTTCGCAGGCGGTTACCGCGGTAGTGGAGGTAAACACGGCACCCACTTTAACCGGCGAAATTATGGCCCCCGATACCGTATGCCAGGGGGGCAGCCAGGGCACTTTCTTCTCGCTTAACCCTTTCCCTGCCGGCAACGATACCTACAACTGGACCCTGCCCGGCGATTGGTCGTTTGTGGCATCGCCTAACTCGGCATCGCCTATTATCAATATCAATTCGGCAGGCACCGTACAGGTATCTGCCACTAACGCCTGTGGCAATAGCAACACCCTTTCATTAAATATAGCTATGGTAGATACCCCGGCTGCGCAAATTACCGTAGCAGGCACCGTATTAAATGCCTCGCCTACCGGTGCAGGCTATACTTACAGCTGGTTTGCCGATGGACAACTGATACAAAACGCCAGCGGCAGCAGCTACACGCCTGTACAGGATGGCAACTACACCGTAGTAGTTAACGGCCCCTTATGCAGCGGGCAAAGTGCCCCCGTCAATTTTATATACAACGGCTTGCAAACGCTTGCCAACAGCGGCTTTCAGCTATACCCTAACCCTGTAAATAATGGAACCTTACAGTTAACCACCGGTGAAGAAATGGTAAACAGCCTATTGCAGGTGCTGGATGCACAGGGTAAATTGGTGTATAGCACATCTGTAAATGCTACACAAACTACTATGCAGTTACCTAAAATTGCAGCGGGTATATATGCAGTAAGCCTGCAAAAAAAGGGCATGTATTTGCAGCAAAAATTAGTGGTGTTTTAAATTATTGCAGCGTGCAACTACGTGTTAAAACACCGAAACATTCAAAAATGACAATTTTATGACACGGTTTTGCATCCTTTTTTTGGGTGCCTCACCCCTGGTTTTCATTGGTAAAAAGCATTGTTTATTAGGGGTTTGTCATAAATCTGTCATTTTTGATACTACCCCATACTAAACCGTTAACCTCGTCTTAACTTTGTTTGGCAAAAAAAATTACATTTGACCGCTTTTTTAAAGGCAACACTGATTTAAAATAATTGCGATGAAAAAACTTCTTACTCTTTTAGCTTTAGTTATAGGTTTTTATGCGGCCCACGCCCAAAACGGTGAAATCTCCGGAAAGGTCATTGATGAGAATGGCGACGGGGTGCCTGTAGCCAACGTGGTTATAGTAGATAACAAAGGTGTGCCTACCGGCCGCGGTACCCAAACCGACTTTGATGGTAACTACTCTATCAAGCCGCTAAGCCCTGGTAAATACAATATCCAGATATCGTACATAGGCTATGGCAGCCAGGTGCAGCAGGGCGTATTGGTAAACGCCGATAAAGCTACTTTCCTTGATATAAAGATGAAGCCATCTTCTAAAGAGTTGCAGGAAGTTGAAATCGTAAGCTACAAAGTGCCTTTGATTGACCCGGGCAAAACTTCATCGCAAAACACTATTACCAGCGAAGAAATTGCCAACATGCCTACCCGTAACGTAACCGATATAGCAGCTACTACAGCAGGTGCGTTCCAGGCCGATCAGGGTAAAGGAATAAACATTAAAGGGGGCCGCGATGCGGGTACTCAATATTATATAGATGGTGTAAAGGTAACCGGGGTGCCTACCATGCCGGCTACAGCTATCGAGCAGTTACAGGTTATTACCGGCGGTATACCTGCCAAGTATGGTGACGTAACGGGCGGTATAGTAAACATTACTTCAAAAGGCCCATCGGCACAGTTTAACGGTGGTGTGGAAGTGCAGACCTCGCAAGGTTTGGATGCTTACGGCTACAACCTCGTAAACGGTAACCTTACCGGCCCTATCTGGAAACAAAAGAACACCAAGAAAACCATCATGGGTTTCTTTGCCGCCTTCGAGTACCTGCGCCAGCAAGACCAAAACCCTTCGGCAGTAGGTGTATGGCAGGTGCGCCCCGAAGTGCTTGACCAGCTTCGCCAAAACCCGCTTATTAAAAATGAAACTACATCTGGTTTCAGCCTTGCGTCAGAAAACATAACCATGAAGGATATGTATAAGGTAAAGGTAAAACCTAACACTGTAGACCAGAACTTCCGTGGTACCGGCCGTTTAGATATCCGCCCTACCGATAACATTACCCTTGCTTTTGGTGGTTCGGCTACTTACCGCAAATACCATGATTGGGTTGACCGCTACACCGTATTTAATGCTGAAAACAATCCTTTAAATACACAGCTGAACTGGAGAGTATTTGGCCGCTTTACACACAATATCGGCGCCAAGCAATCTGACGATGAAGGCGGCGAAGGCAAAAAGAAGAAAGCTTCTGCTTTTCAAAATGCCTACTACTCATTGCAGGTAGATTACGAAAAATACCAGACCAAATACGAAGATGATACCCACGGCGATAACGTGTTTAACTACGGTTATGTAGGTAAATTCCAGACTTTGCGCTCACCGGCATTTGCTTACGATACCTTTATGGTAAATAACGAGATACTTACCGGCTACAAGCAGATTACCTCTACCGATACAGCCGTAATATTTACCCCAAGCGACCTTAACCAGTACAGCTCACGCTATACCGAGCAGTACTATGAATTACTGGGTGGCACACCAGATGCTAACGGCGCTTACCAGATTTTCGGACCAAACAATGCGCAGTTTACCTCTAATATATTCGATATCCAGGCAGGTGGCCCGCTTATCAACGGCCAGCGTACCGACCGCCCTACCAAGGTATATAATATATGGTATAACACCGGTCGCCAGTATGGTGGCTACGGAATAGATAACGATAACGACCAGTACCGTGTGCGTTTAGAAGGTGCTTTCGATATCTTAAAGCCGGGTGCCCCAAGCCGTAACAAACACTCGTTTGAGTTTGGTGTTGAGTTTGAGCAACGTATTCAGCGTAGCTTTACTGTATCGCCTTTCGCATTATGGGAACTTGCCCGTGGTTTGGCCAACACACACCTTACCGAACTGGATAAAACCAACCCAATTTTACGTATCAGCGGTGTAGATTATACTTATGACGACCCTAACCGTCCTGATTTCAAATTGACCGATACTATCTTGTTCAACCGTTTTTATAACGAAGGAGCTCAGTCTTTCTTCGATAAATCATTGCGCTCTTCTTTAAATCTGGCGCAAAACAATGTTGACATTATAGATATAGATGCCCTTTCGCCAGACCAGCTGAGCCTGACCATGTTTTCGCCAACTGAGTTATTGCGCGATGGACAGGCGGTGGTAGCTTACCGTGGCTACGACCCTTACGGTAACCGTTTAAGCAAGCAACCTTCGTTCAACGATTTCTTTACTAAAAAGAGAGCCGATGGCGAGTTGGAAAGAGCCATACCGGCCTACCGCCCTATATACACAGCGGCTTACATCTCTGACCGTTTCTATTTCAAAGACCTAACCTTTAACGTAGGTGTGCGTTTAGACCGTTTTGATGCTAACCAGAAAGTATTAAAGGATGAGTTCTCACTTTACCCTATCAATACCAAAGCAGAAGCTACCGAAATTGGCGGCAATGCTGTTACACACCCGGGTAACATAGGCGACGACTACTATGTATATGTAGATAATGCAAAATCGCCTACAGCTATTACCGGTTACCGCAAAGGCAATATCTGGTACGATAAATTCGGTACTGAGTTAGCCAGCGGCGAAAAAGTAGCCGATGCATCGGGTGGTAGCATCCAGCCATACTTAAAGAACCCTAACGCTGAAATTAAAGATCCGGAAAGATTTGACCCTAACGGAACGTTTGAAGATTACAAGCCAAAAATTATTGTAATGCCGCGCTTGCAGTTCTCGTTCAACCTTACCGATAAGGCCTTGTTCTTTGCCCACTACGATATTTTGGCCCAGCGCCCCAGCAACCGTGTTATTATGGACCCTAACGATTATTTATTCTTCCAGGATAATATCGGTGGAACCCTTAATAACCCGAATTTGAAACCAGAGCGTACTATCGATTTCGAATTAGGTTTCAAGCAAAAGGTAAGCAACACCTCGGCGTTCACTATCTCTGCTTTCTATCGCGAATTCCGCGACCAGGTGCAGGTGCGCAAGGTATTCTACTCTTATCCTAAAGATTATACTACTTACGCTAACATCGACTTTGGAACTACCAAAGGTTTCACCCTCGATTTCGACTTACGCCGTACAGCTAACCTTACTTTAAAGGCTAACTATACCATGCAGTTTGCCGAAGGTACAGGTTCTGACGACCGCTCGCAGGCCAACCTGGTTAACTCTAACCAGCCTAACTTCCGCAGCATCAACTCGCTTAACTACGATGCCCGCCACTTAATAAACGTAAACGCCAGCTATAGCTTCGCCGATGGTAAAGATTACAATGGCCCTACTGTTAAGAACAAGCAGATTCTGTCTAACGCCGGTATCAACCTGCAATTGGCTGCCCGCTCGGGCACACCTTATACCGAGCAGCTGAACGCTACACCGGAAGGTATCGAAGGTTTGCCTGGCCGCCCTATTACCAAAGGTTCTATCAACGGTTCACGCATTCCATGGTATTTCCGTTTAAATGCACGTGTGTGGAAAGACTTCACTTTCACCGTAGGCAAAAAGGATGAGAAGAAAGATAACAAGCGCGAACTATCGCTACAGATTTACCTGCAGATACAGAACCTTATCGGCTCTAAAAATGCCGTTACTGTTTACCGCTTTACCGGTACGCCAAACGATGATGGTTACCTGACCGACCCGGCCAGCTCGCAAGCTATAGCCAGCGCCCTTAACCCGCAATCGTATAAAGATTTATACGCTGCGTATATCGACCACCCTAACAACTACTCGTTGCCGAGAAGAATTTACCTGGGTGCCATATTTAGTTTCTAACAACAACACTATAGAAAAACCTAACCTAAGGAGACATTAAGTAAAAGAAAAATTGAAAAGCATGAAAAGTATCTCACTAAACAAAGCACTCTGCGCAGTATTACTACTGGCAAGTGTATGGGCTAATGCCAGAGAGGAACAGAACCGCCCACGCAGGGTAAATTCAAATACCGCTGCCAATGCCTCGTTCAAAACCGAAGCGGCAGATTGCGTATCGCCACAGGCGCAGTTCGACCTTGATATTAATAACGTGCGCGCCCGCCTGCTTACCGGTGGCGATATGTGGTGGAACCTGAGCGAAGCCCGCTATGAAGTACCTAAAGGAGATGGTACTGGTGCATCGCTTAACGCTATATTCTCGGGCACTATCTGGATTACCGGCCTCGATTTTGGTGGTAACCTTAAGTGTGCTGCTACCCGCTACCGCCAGCAGGGTGATGATTTTTGGCCAGGCCCTATATTGGGTGCCAATGCCACTACAGATAAAGCTACCTGTAGCAAATACGACCGTTTCTTTACAGTATACGGTGCCGATATTGAGAAAGCACGCAATGCCTACGCCCTGAACGGAAAAGTGGAACCTTCTGAAATTTCGAAGGGCATGTATGCATGGCCGGCCAAAGGCAACCAATACCTGCGCGAAGATGCGAGCCTGGTGGGTGAAACCTTCAATATAGATTTTAACCATGCACCATTTAAAGATGTGGATGGCGATGGTGAGTACGACCCTGCCAAAGGTGATTTCCCTTATATACCTTGCCGCAAGGATGAAACTGCCGAGGCATTTGCCGACCAGATGACCTTTTGGAGCGTGAATGACGTAGGTAACCAACACACTGAATCGAACGGTGTGCCTATCGGGGTGCAAATCAACTGTCTGGCTTTTGCCTTTCAGACCACCAACGATGTAAACAACATGACTTTCTACAAGTACGAAATCATCAACAAATCGGCTAACCCGCTGTATCAAACTTACATCTCTCAAAACGTTGACCCGGATTTAGGTTGCTACTCTAACGATGCTATCGGTTGCGATACTTCGCGCAGCTTAGGTGTAGTGTATAACCGTACCGCTAACGATGCCGATTGTAACGGTGTAGCCGGTTACCTTACCGAGCTTCCTTTATTAGGTATCGACTTTTTTGAAGGCCCGCTGGGCGACAACGGCCAGGAGTTGGGTATATCTTCATTCATTTATTATACCAACGGTGGTACTTTTGATAATGACCCATCGAATGCTTCGCAGTACCGCAACTACCAGCAGGCTAAATGGATAGATGGAGCCGACTTTATTTTTGGTGGCAACGGCCGCACAGGCGGAACGGGTGTAAAAACCAAGTTCGTTTATCCTGGTAATCCGGCTGTACCGGGCGAGTGGAGTGAGGTATCAGCAGGTACCCCTCCGGGCGACAGACGTTTTGCGCAAACTACTGGCCCTTTCACGCTTAATACCGGTATCTCTCAGTATGTTACTGTAGGTGCTGTGTTTGTAAGGCCGGCTGGCGGTGTAGGTGTTCCACCTAACTTTGCTACGCAAATAGGCCCTGCCGATGACCTGGCTCAATCGCTGTTCAATACCTGCTTTAAGCTGGTAGATGGCCCGCGTGCCCCAGACCTGGTAATACGCGAGGGTAACAAAGAACTGCTTATTAACCTGGTAAACCCGGTAGGTAATAACGTAGGCGAAAAGTATGATGAAGTAGATGGTACTGTAGCTCAGGCGGTTAATACCCTGTTAGGCGGCAATGGCGATTCTACTTATACTTTCGAGGGTTACAAATTATACCAGTTGGCTAACCCAACAGTAAGTGCTACCGAGTTAGAAGATAACACAAAAGCAAGGCTTATTGCCCAGTCGGATGTGAAAAACGGTATAAAGGATATTTACAACTTTACCAAGCGGGGCGACCTGGGTAACTATTACTACCCCGAGCTTAAAGTAAAAGGCTCAGATAACGGTATTGTTACATCATTTAAAATTACCGAAGACCAGTTTTCGAGTGCTTCTAACAAGGCCCTGGTTAACCACAAAACCTACTACTATACGGCAGTAGCCTATGCGCACAATGAGTATTTACCTTATAACCAGTCTAACCCATTAAGCGGTGGACAGGAGAAAGCCTACCTGCAGGGCCGTACTAACTTCAAAGTTTATTCAGCTATACCGCACATACCGGACCCTCGTAACGAAGGTACTGTGACAAACGCTGCCTTTGGCGAGGGTGTAGAGGTGAAACGTATTGAAGGCCAGGGTAATGGTGGCAGCACCTTGCAATTGACCCCGGCTACTGTTGAGCGTATTCTGGCATCAGGCGATATTGCCTTTGCCGATACACTTACCTACGAAAAAGGTGCCGACCCTATCGGCTTTAAAGTTACCGACCCTATCCATTTGAAAGAGGCTGACTTCGAGCTGGAGTTTGACGAAGATACTTTTGTAACCATTTATGCAGCGCTTATCAAAATACCTTTGGTGCGCGATATCAACGGAAACATTGCCGTAGATTCTTTGCAAAACAGAGATACCGTATTTATCTCAGGAGTAAGAAGCGATTGGTTGGGCCAGCTTGATACGCTTGCCAAAATACTTAAGCGTTCTACCGATTCAATTGTAAATGTGCTTTCGGTAGTGCCTAACAGCAACCCTTGGAAATGGAAACTGACAGACTTAACACACAATGTACAAATACCGTTAGAGAGAGACTATGCGGACCGTCCTTATGCACAGCATATACGTGGTAACGATGGCTCGGGTAACGATGATTACGGATTCTCTATACAATTGGGTACACCGGCACCGGTGCACACTATTGCAGGTAGTTACCTGGCATCTACCGGTGCACCAAACAGGTACGTATACAATTCGCTACCGTCTACTATCGAGTATCAAAACCCGCTTGACCAATGGTTGAGTTTTGTAAAAGATGAAGGTGTAACTGCAGTAACCAACTGGATACGTGCTGGTGTAGTGCTTAACGACCCTGCAGCTTTGGCTGCCGATGCAAAGGCAGCAGCCGAGTCTTTTGACGATAACTGGTATTACCTGGAAGGCAGCCCACCGGCTACTCCTTATGGAAGCCCTAACACGCGTATGACCGACTCTTCAGAAACTTTCGAAAACATTGCCGATGGCCGCTGGGCACCTTATTGCTTAACAGCTAACTATGCCAAGAAGAATCTTTCTACTACTGATATCTCAGTAGGTAAGCCAAGATATGTTTTCGGCCCCGGCTTTAAGTGGAGAAACTATGCACAGAGCACGCCACCGCAAAACAACCTGGATAAACTGCCGAGCGTAGACATCGTATTTTCGCCAAATCCTCAAGACTGGACAGAATGTATAGTATTCGAAACCGGTGAAGACGAGGAAGTAAATCAGGGCGGTGCCCGCAAAGGCCAGATAAGAAGGGCTTACTCTAAAGTATGGAATAACCCGGTTACACGCGATTACCTTATAACCTCAACTACCGATACCGGCCGCAGCTGGTTCCCTGGCTATGCCATTAATGTAGAAACTGGTGAGCGTCTGAACATGGCCTTTGGCGAAAGCTCGGAAAATGCTGACCAGAATGGTGCCGATATGTTATGGAACCCTACTTCTGAAGTTTATAGCCCGGTTTTCCAGCCGCAGGATTTGATACCGCAGATACCATACTTTGGTGGTAAGCACTTTGTATATGTAATGGGCAGCAAGTACGACCACGGTGTGGCTAACCAGCGCTTATTGTTAGATAACTCTTACAATGTAGGTGGCCTGCCGCAGTTCAGTATCAATATCAACGTGCGCCCTGTGTACCTTGATTTGATGTGGACTTCTATGCCATACCTTACTCCTGGTTACAGCTTTAACCCGGATGCTAATGGCAACAAGATTGTGCCACCGGCTAAGCTTACTGTTAAGCTGCGTGTAGAAAAACCTTACGAGCGTTTAACTACCAGCGCTACCGGCAGTGGCGATAACCTGCCACGTTACCAGTTTAGCACCAAAGGCCTGGGCGCTACCGAAAAGAACGAAGAAGTGGCTAAGAGCGCATTGGATATAATCAGGGTAGTACCTAATCCTTACCTGGCTTACTCTACTTACGAAACCGACCAAAACAGCAACCGCGTAAAGATTACCAACCTGCCTAACAACTGCACGGTTACTATCTTCTCGCTGGATGGTACTATCATCCGCAGGCTTACACGCGCTATTGGTGTAGATCCTGCTACAAATAAGCGTGTGGAAATAAGCGACGGCGCGCCTATCTCGGATGTAAACCTGGATAACTCGCTCGATTGGGATTTGAAAAACGATAAAGGCATTGCTATATCCAGTGGTATCTACCTGTTCCAGGTAGAGGCTCCGGGCTTAGGCCAACGGACCCTGAAGTGGTTTGGTGCAGTAAGGCCTGCTGATACTTCTAACTTCTAAAAAAAAACAGATAAAGAGCAGTTCCGCACATGCGGAACTGCTTATAAAAGAATAAAGTGCGATAACCATTAAAGCATAAGGATTATGAAGAAAATTTTAACCATATCAATGATTGCCGGCTTGTTTGTCAGCAATGTTTTTGCAGGTAACCCCGACCGCCGCGGCGAGGCCGGAGCCTACGAACTGGTGATGAACGGCTGGGCCAGGTCATCGGGCTTTTGGAGCATGAACAGTGCCGGTGTAAAAGGCCTGGAGGCAGAGCGCATAAACCCTGCCGGTATTGGTTTTGCAAAAAAGACTGAAATAGCTGCCGCCTATACCTTGTGGATGCAGGGTTCGGGTGTGGGTATAGCCCATGCAGGTGTGGCACAGCAGTTTAAAGAAACCAACGTGGTTGCCCTAAGCATACAGGCCCTTAACCTGGGTGCTATTGAGCGCACTACAACCCAAAACCCCGAAGGTGGATTGGGTACCTACAAGCCTACTTTCCTAAACATAGGTATATCGTATGCCAAGCTTTTTTCTAACAGTATTTCGGGCGGTATTACCGTGCGTATGGTAAATGAGAGCCTGGGCAACCTGAACGCTTTTGGTTTATCGGTAGATGCAGGTTTACAGTATGTAACCGGCCCTAAAGATAATATCCACTTCGGCGTATCGCTGCGCAACGTAGGTACACCTATGAAATTCCGTGGCGACGGTCTGGGTACTTCGGTGCAAATCATCTCTTCATCTACTTACCAGTTAACCGTAGACAACAAACCAAACAAGTATGAGTTGCCTACCCAATTGAACATTGGTGCATCGTACGATATCTGGATGGGTAAAAAGATTGAAACAGAGCCTAAGGTTTACAAACAAAACTACCGCTTAACTGTATTGGCTAACTTTACATCTAATGCCTTTGGCTACGACCACTACGGTGTGGGCCTTGAGTTTGGCTGGAAAGAAATGCTGATGCTGCGTGCTGCTTACCGTTTCGAAAGCGGACAGTTTAAAAAAGATACCCGCCTGAATGTATACACCGGCCTTGCCGCTGGTATTACCTTCGATGCGCCGCTTACATCTAAAAAAGACGGCCCTAAGCTGGGTATAGATTACTCGTACCGTATGACACAGCCTTATGCCGGCACACACAGCATAGGCTTGCACTTTAACTTGTAATTCATAATTTTGTAAGCATATTCAGGAGACGTCCCTAGCCGGGGCGTCTTTCCTTTTTTAGGCTAAGCGCACAAATTGTAACCATATAGTTCATTAATCATCAGTTAACACAAAGAAATAGTATGTCAGATATATTTTACATGAGCAAAGAGGGTTTGGAAAAATTGCAGGAAGAAGTAAAATACCTGCGCACCGTTAAGCGCCCCGAAATAGCCAAAGCGATACAGGAAGCGCGCGAAAAAGGCGACCTGAGCGAAAACGCCGAGTACCATGCAGCCAAAGAAGAACAAGGGCACCTGGAGGCCAAGCTATCGGAAATGGAAGGCAAGCTGGCTAACGCCCGCGTAATGGACGAAAGCCAGGTAGACCTGAGCAAAGCCAACATACTATCTACAGTAGAGGTGCTGAATAAGAAATCGGGTAAGCAGCAAAAATTTACACTGGTAAGCGAGGCAGAAGCCAACCTGAAGGAGAATAAACTATCGGTAAGTTCGCCCATAGGCAAGGCCCTGCTGGGTAAAGCCATTGGCGAAATAGGCAAGGCACAAACCCCTGCCGGTGTTATAGAGTTTGAAATTTTGAAGATAACCATGGAGTAATTAGAAGGTCTGCCAGCAGGTTTAATTATCTGCCGGTAGGTAGATATGTATTTTCCCCTCTTGAGAGGGGCAATCAGAAATTTCAACCAGCGCCGCAGGCAATAGATAAATAATTTCTGATGGGGTGTGTGGCTGTGTAAACTAGGCGCGCTACATTTGAATAAAACAACCCTGAAATATGGCAACCATTTTCACCCGTATTATCAATGGCGAAATACCCTGCTACAAAATAGCCGAGGACGAAAACCATTTTGCTTTTCTCGATATATCACCGTTGGCCAAAGGCCACACCCTGGTAGTGCCTAAGCAGGAGACCGACTACATTTTCGATTTAGAACCGCAGGCATTGGCGGGCCTTAACCTGTTTGCACAGCGCGTAGCCAAAGCTATAGATAAAGCAGTGCCCTGCACCCGCGTAGGCATTGCCGTAATAGGTTTAGAAGTACCCCACGCACACGTTCACCTTATACCCCTGCAAAACGATTCCATCAACTTTAGCCAGCCTAAACTGAAACTTGAGAAAGAAGAACTGGAGCAGATAGCGGCAGCTATACGCGCAGCGTTTGTGTAACGTAACCACCTTTGAAGAGCAGAGCTTCTGTTTTTATCGAATAATAATGTAGTAATAGCGGCAAACTCAACCGGGCTTGCCGCATTATGAAAGAGTATAAATGAAATTACAGGTTTATGTAGCATAACCCTTCAAAACGTTTTTTGTTTCCTTAATATTTTACCCCGCCAACTTTATTTCTCAAAAATTACATAGCGCTGGTTCAGGCGCAATTTTTAAAACTCCGTTTTCGTTCTGCAAGTGATACCAATTTTTCCACCCGAAAATTAATCACCATGCAAAACTCTCAGTTATCGCCCAGGCAAAAGATGATAAACATGCTTTACCTAGTGCTCACAGCTATCCTGGCTCTTAATGTATCCAGCGAAGTGTTAGATGCATTTAAGAATGTAAACGATGGCATTAGCACCTCTAATTCATCCATTCAATCAAAAAACTCCGACATATATGCAGACATGGGCGAGCAGTTTAAAAACGACCCGCTGAAAGCGAAACAGGCGTATGAGAAATCAAAACAGGCCCGCGCCGCTTCGGCTAAACTGTTTGCATTATTAGAGCAGTACAAGAAAGAAATGATAGCCGATGCGGGTGGCATAGACCCTGAAACCGGGAAGATAAAGAGGGATGATGATATTAATGTACCCACCCACATGTTTGTAGAAAACGGCGGTGCTAAAGGCAAACTGTTGAAGCAGCAAATTGAGGCTACGCGTGCCGAGTTGCTGAGTCTGGTGCCTGCCGAAAGCAAAGCGGAAGTAGAAAAATCTTTATCGCTTAAAATTGATGCACCGGTAGCAGGCAGCAGTTGGGAGTTTGCAAAATTCAACCATGTGCCCACCGTGGCTGCGGTAACCCTTCTTACCAAATATCAAAATGACCTGCTTGGCGCCGAAAGCCATGTGATAGAAACCCTCTATAAGTCAATAGATGAGAAGTTGATTAAGCTGGACAGAATGGAAGCGAAGATAATTTCGCCTAGTAGCTTAATAATGCAGGGCGAGGCCTACAAGGCCGATGTAATGGTGGCGGCCTATAGTTCAACCCAGCAGCCGGATGTGTTTCTTGGGTCTTTTAGCAGTGCCGTACACAAGGATGGCAATGGTTATAAAATGATTGAGTCGGCATCAGATGTGCCCCCATTGGCAAATGCCAGAAAAATAGATGTAGATGGCGGTTTTGGTAAGTTGGCCATGGATGGCAGCACAACCGGTATCAAAAAATACACCGGTGTGGTACGGGTTAAGAAAGATGACAAATTTCAGTTCTATCCTTTTGAAGGCGAATACCAGGTAGCGCCTAAAATGGCCGTGGTATCACCTAAAATGATGAATGTGCTGTATATCGGTTTAGAGAATGCCCTGGATGTTTCTGTGCCCGGTATAGCACAAAGCGACGTATCGGCAGCACTTACCAGTAACGGTGCGCTGCAAAAAAATGCAGATGGTAGTTATGTGGCAAAAGTTACAACTCCCGGTGAATCAAAAGTGATAGTAAAAGCTAAAGTGAATGGCAAAGAAATGGTAATGGGAGAGCATAAATTCAGGATTAAGAGCGTGCCTTCACCAGTTACCACCCTGGATGGTGCTTACGAGGGTGGCCGCATTTCGAAGGCTAAGCTAAAGAGCACACGGGGGGTGGTGCCTTTGCTTAAAAATTTCGACTTCAATGCGCGCTTTACCGTTGAAAGTTACCAGGTAAGGTATCGTTCTAAAAAAGACGACAACATAAGTGTAATAGAAGTTGCAGGCCCTTTATACGATACGCGTGTAAGAGATATACTTGATAAACGTATAGTTGCTGGTGATGCACTTTTTATTGATGAGATAACAGTGCGCGGCCCTGCCGGTGATCGCCGTAAAATAAATCCCATTGCATTTGAAATAGTGAATTAAAAGGGTTGTTACTTTTTAATCATTGCGCATTCAACAATAAAACGGATTATGACAAACACAATAAAAGCAACAATGGGCCGGGCGCTTATACTTACGTTAGCCTGCATTGTATTAGCGGGCCTATTATCCGCCGCCAAAGCGCAGGATATAGACCAACTACCCTGGCAGCAGCAA